>JBKOUM010000216.1:0-19001 GCA_046723385.1 Actinomycetota bacterium | reverse complement strand
CGACGCCCAGCTCCGGGCGATCGGGTTCAGCCGCCAGAAGGCCGGCTACGCCCGCGACCTGGCGACCGCGATGGCGGACGGTTTCGACCTGGACGCGCTCGCGAGCGTGCCCGACGACGATGTCCGCGCTCGGCTCGTGGAGCTCCGCGGGGTCGGCCGCTGGACGGCCGACGTCTACCTCACGATGTGCCTGCTTCGACCCGATGTCTGGCCGCACGGCGACCAGGCGCTCGCGACCGCGGCGATGGAGGTCTTCGCATCACGGGCGCGGCCGACGTTCGCTCAGCTCGAAGCCGCGGCGGAGCGATGGCGTCCTTTCCGAGCGGTCGCGGCCAGGATGCTCTGGCACCACTACCTCCGCGTCCGCGGGATGCCGGCCGACTAGGCCGCGTAGTCGTCGGCGCCGAGGAAGTGCAGCGAGACGTACGACTCGTCGCCGACGACCCAGCTGTCGTGGCCCGCGGGAACGGTGAACAGGTCGCCCGGCTCCATCACGAACTCGTGCCCGTCGTCCATCCGCACCGCCGCGCGACCCGACAGCACCAGGCCAGCGTGCTCGACCTTGCAGGACGCCGCGCCCGTGATCGGCCCGACGTGCTCGGACCACCTCCACCCGGGCTCGTAGCTGGCCCGCCCGATCGTCAGGCCGCCCATCCGCACGACCTCGAAGGTGCCCAACGGGAAGCGCCGCGTCTCGTCGGCTGTTTCGAAGCGCTTGATGTCCAAGTCCATCCACCCAGGCTAACGCTGCCGTCCGACGCGTTCTCCCGGGCTCAGGGAACGAAGCTGCGGCGAGGCGCGTCCTCCACGGGCGCCGGCGCGTGCCACACCGCCTCGACGTTGTTCGCGTGCAGATCGTTCACGAACGCCGCGTAGTACGTGTCCGAGTACTGCGTCCACACGCCGGGCTCGCCGCGGACGGACGCGCCGTTCTCGATCGCCGCGTCGAAGAACAGGTCGACGGCGGTTCGATCCTCGGCCGCGAACGCCACGTGCGAGGCCGACGTGACCGGGCTCCCCCGGTAGATCGCGAAGTCGTCCAGCGACTCCGCCCCGTAGTGGACACCGTCGTCCTGGACGTGGAGCTCGACGAAGCCGAGCGGCGCGAGCGCGGCGGTGTAGAGAAGTCGGCTCGCATCCAGGTCCTCGACCACGAAGAGCACGTGATCGACGATGATCCGCCGCTCGGGCATGCCCCGAACCTAGTCGTTGCCGTACTGCTTCGTCTCGGGTCGCTCCAACATCAACCCGTGCGCGCGCAGTTCAGCAACGGGTCGGTGCTCGACGCCGCGCGGCACGACGAAGAGGTCGCCGGCACGCAGGGTCACCGGCTCGCGATCGCGCATCTCAACGCGGAACGAACCGTCCCAGCACAGGAATAGCTCGTCCTCATCGTGGTGGTGCCAGGGGAACTCGCCCTCGAAACGAGCCAGCCGCACGACCGCATCGTTCGCCTCGACGACGTCGACCGGCTGCCACGCACCCGCCAATCCGCCGATCACGTCGGCGATCGAAACGACTCCACCTTCGTCCGGCATGCCACGAGGCTATCCCTTGGCCGCGTAACGCGGTCATCACACTCCGCCGATCAGCGCCCTTGCTGCACCCCGGGCAGAACCGACGCCGTGAGGGGAAGTCCGAGACGATTCGCGAGCCGGATCGCGCCGCGTTCGGTCCCAGCGACGGGAGTGAGTTCGACGATCCGAGCGCACTCTGCTCGGTAACCGAAAGTGCACTCGATCACCTTTCCCGCGAGTTCAACCGCGCCGAGGATGACGCCCTCTTCGCTCGGCTCAGCAACGGTCGGCAGCGTCTTCAGCGCATAGAACCCGCACGAACAGCCCTCGTCCGGTACTTGATGGAAGTCGCAGTAGCTGCACGTTCCCGGTTCGGACGCGGGTCTATCCGAGGTCGCGATCGTTTCGGCCGAAATGACGTGGAGCACGTGGGTGCCGTTCAACGCGCAGTTGGCCGACACCCATCCTTCGTGCGCCCCGTCCCAGACCGAACTGCTGGACGGATCATGCGCACTGAGCGGGAAGAGCGAAGCTCGGTAGCGATCGACCTGGAAGAACCACGCCCGATACCCGATCAGTGGCTCGATCGCGTCGGGGACGCGTACGAGCGAACCCTGCATCGATCAGGCCGGTTCGGGTTCGACTATGAGAGTCGCGCTCGATGGCTCGTCCCGTACCCACTCGTCACCGGGATCGGGCTCGAAGTCCATCTCCTCGATCGGCTCGATGTACAAAGTCCGGATCTGCGCACCGATGAACATCAGCCCCTCCCTCCGTTCTGCCTGTCTCCCTGTTCCGCCATACGCAAGGTGTCACGCCCTCGAGCTCGATGACCTCAGATCGCTCAGGCTTGACCGGTAGCCCGAGTCTTCGTAAGAAGGGCCGATGGCGCCGAACGGCATCACCCCGGATCCCTGGGCCCCTGTGCGCGAGTCCTCGATCCGGCTCCCGGACGGCCGCACGCTCGCCTACGCGGAATGGGGCGATCTCCTCGGCAAGCCGGTCTTCCTCTTCCATGGCATGCCCGGGTCTCGGCTGTTCTTCCCGGATCCACAGGCCGCAACGGAGGGCGGGGTCAGGGCGATCACGGTCGATCGTCCCGGCATGGGCCTTTCCGACCCGCAGCCCGGCCATGTGGTCGCCGACTGGCCGGCCGACGTCGTCGAGCTGGCCGGCGCGCTCGGGCTCGACCGGTTCGGCGTGGTCGGCTGGTCGGCAGGGACGCCGTACGTGTTCGCGTGCGCCGCGCTGATCCCGGAGGGACTTACGGGCGCCGCCGGCACGACGAGCGCCGCCGCGATGCGCTACCTGATCTGGGACGACCCTGAGCTCCGCGAGACGTTGCTGGACGACGACGACCGGGCGATCCTGGACGCCCTCCCGCAAGGACGCGAGGCCGCCGAGCGCCTGGCGGCAACCGAAGCCGCGGGGTTCGTGGAAGGCATCGCCGAGCACCCGGAACAGATCGCCGAGCGAGCGGACGCCGGCGACGAGTGGTTCCTGGAGGACCCGGACCGTCGCAGGAGCTTCGTCGAGTCGTTCCGCGAGGCCGTGCGGCAAGGTGCCGGCGCGATGTCCCCGCAGTTCGTCGCGCAGGTCGCTCCCTGGGGCTTCCGTTTGGAGGACATCTCGATGCCGGTCCACGTCTGGGCGGGCGCCAACGACGCGATCACACCGCCGGAACAGATGCGGCGGGTCGCCGAGAGGATCCCGCAGCACACGTTCACCGTGTGGGACGACGTCGGGCACGCCGGCATCGCGAAGCATCTGGACCAGGTGCTGGCGGAGCTCTGAGCTAAGCCGTCATCCTGAAGTAGCTCCACGCCGTGCTGTCGCCGACGTGATCCCCGTCGCTCTTGAAGGTCGCCCTGATCCGGTAATCGATCCCGACGGCCAGTCGCTGATGATTCACTTTCACGCCGACCAGGCTGTCGGCGTTGAGCGGGAACGACGCGGTGCCGTACAGGTGCCATGACCCGGAGACTCGCTTCTCCAATCGGAAGACGACGTACTTGCCGTGATGGTTGGGCTTGACGCCGACCACGTAGACCGGGTCCGTCGCGCGGTGGTAGAGGTGGTACGGACCGGCCCTCCCGTAGAAGCGTCCGAGCTTGGCCACGATGACAACCCGAACGTGGACGGTCTCCCGTGGGCTCTGGGCCGACCCGTAGTGCGCGTCGCCGTTCCACCTGGCTTCGTAGGTCGTGTTCTCCTTGGGCCTCAGCTTCGCGGAGAAGTCTCCCGACGCGTCCACCGTCGGCGACGCGAGGGGCGTCGAGCCGCCCCGGCGGAATATCCGGACGGTCGGGTTCGAACCGGAGATGAACCCCTTGAGATGTCCGGAGAGCCGGACGGACCTGCCGAACCTCACGAGGCTTCGCGACGCCTTCAGGCTCAACGCGCTCACGAGCCTCGACCGGAACGTGAACGTGATCGGACCCGTGACGTCGGCGATCGTCCCGACCATGATGTGGTAGGTGACGTCGGCCCTCGCCTTGAACGAGAGCTGCGGCTGCTCTCCGTAGATGAAGTAGTCGCAGCCAGCGACCTGTGTCAGGTTCCCGCGCGTCCCCTTGTAGATCGCGATCGCGCCCTCCATCGTGCTGCCGAGCGTGTCGACATGCAGCTTCGCGTCCTTGGGAGGCGTGTAGCGGTACCAGACTGTGTGCTGGGCTCGCCAGGAGGTGCAGATCGGATCGTCGAACCACTCGGTCGCGTTGTCCGCGTCCACGTTCGTATCGGTGAAGTCGAACGTGTCGATCAGAGTCGCGTTCCCGAAGTCATCGTTCCCCGGCCCGGGCGGGGCCACGTCGAAGGTGATCGTGACGGGATCGGTCCACCCACCCGGGACGGACACCATGACGTAGTACGGAGTTCCCGACGTCGCGTCCCAGCGGAACGGCGGTTGGAACGTGAACGAATACGTGTGGCACCCGAACTTGACCAGTGAGCCCGGCGCCCCGGTGAAGACGTCGACACCGACCTCGAGGGGCAACGTCACGCGAACGCGCTCCTCCACGGACGGGGTGATCGTGTACCAGAGCGTCTTGTACCCGCTGTGGGACGCGGGATCGGTGATGCACGACGACGGGTCGGTCGCCGAATAGGTCGCCTCGGCGTACGGGAGCGACTCGGAGAACGGGAGCGACGCGATCATCGTGGCTCCGCCGATCAGGTCGTTGGCCGGAGCCGCCGCCTGCACGGGTGTGGCGGGCAGGAGGACCGTGACCAAGGCCGCGGTCAGGACCGTAGATGCGACGGCTATCCGAGCCTTCCGCATCGCGTTCCCTCCGTCCTCACCCGATGACGTGACGACGGAGGTTACCCCTCAGACGCAACCGCGCGCTACGGCTATTCGATGTAGCCGAGGCCGCGGAGGTGCTCCTCCATCTCGTCGGCCTCGTTGTCGCTGACGGCCGACTCGTTCGCGCCCATCCCGGGGATCGCGTCCGACGCTTCCCGCGAGACCAGCTTGGCGTCCCCGCCCAGGAGCTCGTGCAGGACCCGCCCGGTCGGCTCCACCGCGGTCGGCGCCCCCAGTGCCGCGACCAGCGTCGGCGCCATGTCGATCAGCGCCGGCGGAGACTCGAATGGCTTCACGTCGGGACCGACCGCCACGATCGTGCCCTCGATCCGGTGGTCGCCGCTCACCCAGTCGGCGTCTTCGAGCGCGCTCTTCGCGTGCGTGAGCGAGTACCCCTCGTTGGGGACCATCAGGATGTCGGGCGCCGAGTCCGCGTAGAGGCCCTTGAAGACCTCTTCGCGCTTGTGGATCTCCTTCACGGGCTTCTTGCCGGTCTTGGGATCCACGAACGACCCGAGCCGGTCCATCAGCTCGTCGCGAACCTTCTCGTAGTCGCCGGGGTCGACGATCCCGTCGATCTCGCGCCCGGCCAGGTTGACGCTCACGCCCTCGCCGGTCGAGCGGATCGTCGTATACGCCCTGGTCTTGGACCAGTTGACGCTCTGGGGGAGCGCGACCTTGCCGTGCAGCCCGAGCGTGTCGTAGACCTTGCGCGCCATCTTGCGCACCGGCCCCCATTGCATCGGGCCGAACACCGCGTTGGACGCCGAGAAGTCCAGGTACCCGAACTCCTTCAGCAGCCGGTCCATGTTGACCGTTCGCGTGCACGACTGGAACCCGTGGTCCGAGATGAAGAGGATCAGGTCGTCGGGCTTCGCGCGGCTGACGAACGACCCGATCGCCTCGTCAGCCTGCCGGAAGATGTCGGCGGTCTTGCGGCCGATCCGCGTGTCCTTGTTCTTGACGTAGTCGGGGTGGTCGGGCGCGACGTAGTTGGACAGGGCGTGCTGTGTCCGGTCGATCGAGACCCAGACGCTCGCCATCAGATCCCACTCGGTGTTGTCCATCAGGTGCTCGGAGACCTTGATCCGCTTCCCGGTGACCTCGTAGGCCTCGTCCAGGTAGGCGTCCGGTTTGTTCCGGTATGTGGTCCAGCTCATCCCGTTGATCGGCCACTCCAGGCGCGCCTTCACCAGGTCCTGCGTCAGGTCGTCGGGCGACGTGAACGGCCGGTGCTTGGGGAGGACGCCGCCGGCGATCAACGTGCCGTTCACCTTGGGCGGCGGGAACGTGAGCGGCACGTCCAGGAGGAGCATGCGCTTGTCCGCGGTGTTGAGGTCGTCCAGGAACGTGCGCGCCCTGATCGACTTGTAGGTGACCGGGTACTGCTTGTGCGTGCCCGGGACGGTCTCGAGGATGTCGTAGACGCCGTGGTCGACCGGGTCGACGCCCGTGAGGAAGCTCGGCCACGCGGACCAGGAGTGCGTCGGGATCGTGGAGCGAAGGACGTCGCGCTGGCCCCGATCGAGCAGAGCCTGGAGGTTGGGCAGCGCGCCCTGTTCGAGGAGGGGGTCGAGGATGCGCCAGTCGGCGCCGTCCCAGGCGATCAAGATGACTCGTGTCATGCGGATATCAGCCTCTCACCAGCGGATTTGGACGCCGGGAGTGTACCGGGAGGACGCGAGTCCCGCTAAGAACATCGGGGAGCTCAGCGGCGATCAAGCAGGTCTATGAGTCGTTCACGAATCGTCCTCACGTCGAACCATTCGTTGGGGAAAGGTTCCTCGAGAATCGCGATGGCGAGCTCTCTTGCGTCCGGCGTGCCGGCCTGCAGCTCAATGGCCATGTAGGTCCTTGCCAATTCTTTCAGCCGAGGAGACGAGGATCGATTGGCCAATTCGACGGCACTCCGGTAGTACGTCCGGCCCTCGTCGATGAGGCCCCGCCGGTAGCACAACAAGCCCGCCGTCGCGCTGAGAGCTGCCTTCGCGTCCCCACGGACGCCTTGGATCTCAATCTTGCTGAGTTCAGACTCTGCTTCGTCGAGCTCACCCAAATTCGCCAGAGCAGAGACGAGGTTGTTTCGAAGGATCGGTTCATCCGGTGAATGGCAAGACCTGCCTCGGCAATCTTCGTAGCTTCCGCAAAGTCACCCAACCCGGTCTCCTTGCTGCCGACCGAGATCGCGAGCCCGAGCACGAGGGCCGATCGCAGCTCCCATCCGAACACGAGACCCGCGAGCGTGCCCAAACCGGTCGCGGCCGCGATCTGCCCGATCGCTCTCGGAACGGCTACCCGGTAGACGCGAGCGAGGTCGCGCAGGCTGAGATGAAGCCCCACGCCGAACATCAGCAGCGCCACCCCGACCTCGGCCAGCTGCAGCGCGGAGCCGGGATCCGCGACGAGCCCCGGCGTGAACGGCCCGACGGCGACGCCGGCCAGCAGGTAGCCCACGATCGCGGGCAGGCCGATCAGGCGTGCCAGGTAACCGGCGACGAAGGCTGCACCGAGCGCGATGGCGATGGTGGCGACGAAATCCGCGCCGTGGGGCTCCACGAGAACCTCCCGGGAGTCGGTCCCTCAGGCTACTTGGCTTCGAGGATCCCCTTGAGGACTCCGAGGTTCTCCGCGACCGCGTTCCGGATCCTGCCAACGGCGATCGGAGCCGCGAGCTTCATCAATCCGCTCGCTTCCAGGTCGGCGGCATTGGTGAGCTTGGTCGCGCCAGCCACATCCTCGAAGTCGTAGGTCAGCGTCCCCACGAACGGTCCGAGGTCGCCGTGGATCGCGAACCGCTCATCCGGCTCGAGCTCCGTGACGTCCAACGACTCCTCGCTCCGACTCGGGATGGTTCGGACCTGTCGGTACGTCGTTCCAACGCCGACCGGACCATCGGAGGTCTTCCTCGTCTCCTCGATCGCGTAGTTCCACTTCGGGATGTTCTCTGGGTCGGCCACGAACTCGAACACCTCGTGCACGGGTCGCGCGATCGTGATCTGGTTCGAGAAGTGCAATTCGCCCCGCCTCCCGAGGACGGAACCTATACTGACGGGCCCCCCAAGGCGGACGAAAGCCGGATTGACCCTGCTCGTCTGCCTTGATTGACTGGAGGGCAAGGCCGCATCCTCCGTGTGACCAGTCCATCGAAGAGGTGACCCGTGTCCAAGGCTGCGAGAGACCTGGCTAGGTACGAGAAGGCCATGGTCGAGGTCGACGGGGAGTACTGCATCCCCCAGGAGGAGAACGAGACCCGCCATTACATCGACCTGGGACCGATCCTCGGGCAGGTCCGATCGAAGTGGGTCCTGGTCGGCAAGTTCCTCTTCTTCATCCCGGCACTCTTCTTGTTCATCCTGGCGATCCAGCTGATGAAGGCCGGCGCACAGGCGGTCGGGCCCGAGATCCAGGGCCAGTTCCCGTTCGCCAACGGGCTGTCGACGATGGGGACCGGGTGGCTCGGCGCCTACCTCGTGCTGTCGGGCTCCCCGGTGGCGGCGACCGCGATCAGCCTCTTCGGCGCCGGCACCACCTCCGTTCTGCAGACGTTCACGATGTTGTCCGGCTCGCGGCTGGGTGCGTCGTTCATCGTGCTGCTGACGGGATTCCTCTACGCGATGCGGAACCCCAAGGCGCGCCGCGAACCGCTGGGGATCGGGATCCAGGCGATGACGATGACCGCCATCACCTACCTGCCGGGCATGTTGATCGGCTACCTCATCCTCAGCGAAGGTCTCCTCAACGGGATCAACTGGCACGCGTCGGGCAAGCTCGAGGCGGCGTTCTCCAAGGTCTACGGACCGTTCGTCGACTTCGCCGAGGCGCATCTGCCCGGCTGGGCGCTGTTCGCGGTCGGGATCGCGACGATCCTGCTCGCGTTCAACCTGATCGACCGCGTGCTGCCGGAGATGAACTCGGACTCGGCGTCCAAGCGGAGCGCCTGGCTGAAGAAGCCGTGGACGATGTTCCTGCTGGGCTGCATCGTGGCGACGCTGACCCTGTCGGTCTCGGTGGCGCTCACGGTGCTGGTGCCGCTCGCGGTGAAGGGCTACGTGAAGCGCGACGAGGCGCTCCCGTACATCATGGGCGCCAACATCACGACCCTCGCCGACACGTTGGTCGTGGCGATGTTGCAGCACACGCCGGTCGCGGCCCGGATCGTGCTGGCCGAAGCGATCGGCGTGACGATCGTGTCGCTGTTCATCCTGGCCTTCATCTATGGCCCGGTGAAGCGGAGCGTGATCGGCCTGGACGACTGGCTCGTAGCCAAGAACGTCCGGCTGGCGGGCTTCGTCGCGGTGCTCTTCATCATCCCGATCGCGCTGTTGCTCTCGGGGCTCGTGTACAACCCGGCCTAGGACCCGGCTGTTCCCGAGAGTCACTTCGGCACTCTCGTGCGCATATCGGTCAACCGTCTTGACCACTTCCTGGGCGGTGGTTTGGTGGACGGGTCGCGCCACCCCCTCTGACGGCGCGAGAGGGAGGGATGAGCCATGCGACGCATGGTTCTGCTCATTCTGTCCCTGGCAGCGATGACCTCGCTGACCGCGGTTGGCCCACCCGCATCCGCCTACGGCGGCGGAGCCGCCCACGACTGTGGCAGGTGGGGATCTCCGGCAACTGCAACAACCCGAGCGTTTGTGGCGATCAGCTCGGCGGGTTCTGGGGCTGGGTCGAGTTCGACCGTTCGGCCGATGGAACTTCGACCTGGGGCGATGCTGAGCTCACAACGTGCGGACACCTCGTCGGGGGTGGTGAGCGGGGGTCGGCAGGAGCCGTTCACTTCCGGATCGAGATCGAGAGTTGGACGATCGCTCCAGGATCGGCCGGCCCGATGACCTTCTTCGCGACCGGAGAACAGACCGCATTCCTCCCCGGCGGCGTGAAGGAAACGGAAGAGTTCAGCGATGCGGATGTCGGCATCCCGGCGACTCCGGGCCACTACAGCACCACCGACGTCCTGGGCTTCTCGGCTCCCGGCGTGGCCTTCCAGATACAGGTCGCCTTCCGCCCCGCGAAATAGGCGCAGCTTGTCGTCGAGGTTCGAGACGTAACCGAACGAGAGCTTCGTAGCGGTCCTGTTCATCATCCCGATCGCGCGGCTGCTCTCTGGCCTCGCGTGCAACCCGGCCTAGGACGGCTCAGCTCTAACTCTGCCGGGCGAGCTCCCGAGCCACGTTTCGTCGAGCTCTCGACGGGGCAATCTCCTCGGGATGGGTGTCCACGACCGAGCAGTCACGATCGGTAATGCGTCCCTCACCGGGGTCCGGGGGCGCGTTGCGAGATCCGTATCGGAGCCCGTCGCCAAGCGGACACGCCTCAGCCGCGAAGAGGTGCAGGCGATCCTTGGGTTCCTGCTCCTCGCGTACACCGTGTACCGCCTCGTGCGTCCGCTGATCCGAGCCACGCGCGAAGAGTCGTAGGGATCAGGTGAACGCGTCCTCCGCCGACCCACGTGGCGCCGTCGAGCGGTCCACGAAGAGTGCGATGAAATAGAGCACCGGAAAACGACGCAGTAGATCAGGAGGCTCGCGAGCGGGGCACCGTCCGCGATCAGGATCGCCAGCAGATAGATGGCCGCAGGAACCGCTCCGATCAGCACACCTACCGTCTTGAGCCGGCCGGTCAAAGGTTCGTACAGGAGATGCGGCCGCACCGACACCGGCAACAGGTAGAGGATGTTGAGCCACACCAGGTTCCGGTCGGTCCTTCGGATCAGCGTGAAGAAGTCGCGATGCCCGGCCCAGGCGATCGCGATCACCACGAAGCTGATCAGGAATGCGACGAACGACGGCCGGACCTCTTCCAGGGCCAGATCGAGCGACTTGCCCCCCGCCAGGTCGGGCACGTGGATCTCCAACACCAGCAGCTGAGCGCGATCGCGAACACACCGTCGCTCAGGGCCAGAACTCTCGTCGGATCGTGCCTGCGGTCGAAACTGCGGAGCTCGCGTTCATCGTCCATGACTCCCCCCTTCCCGCTCCACTACTACCCTGCAAACGATCGAGGGTCGAACGCGAGGGTTCACGCGAAGCGGGGCCTGGGCGCCGAAGGGACACGCGGAACGCAGAGATGTGTCATCCTCGGCTCCATGAGCAGGCGCGAGCGACGGCACGGGAACGACCCGGTCGAGGAGGCCCAGGAGGAGGCCAACTGGAGCGGGTTCACGCGCCACATCCGCGCGACCGAGCAAGGGAAGTGGCTCTTCGGGCGCCCGCGCGAGCGTCTCACGAGCGGTGGCACGCGACCGACGACCGTCATCTTCGTCCTGCTCGTCGGAGCGTTGGCGATCGTGGGAGCGCTCACGCTCATCTCGTGGATCCTCGGCGCCCTCTTCTGAAGACACGTCCCCGCATGAACGCCCACGACAGAGCCGTCGCGATCGGCAACGCCTCACTCACCGGCGTGGGTGGCCGGGTCGCGCGATCGGTCTCCGAGCCCGTCGCCCGCCGTACTCGCCTCAGCAGCGAAGAGGTCCAGGCGATCCTCGGGTTCTTGCTCCTGGCGTACACCATCTACCGCCTGATCCGTCCGCTCGTGCGCGCGCGCGAACAGCGGTAGGGCTCCCGTCCCTGGGTCAGCCCAGCGTGTTCAACACCTGCCGGGCGGGAAGGGTCGAACCGACGAGTGGTTCATCGCGTCGCCGAGAGCGCGATGAAGCCGCCGACGATCGCGCCGTAGGCGACGTGGGCGACGAGCACCACGACGGGCGTCCGCCGTCCGTAGTTCATCATCATGAACCCCGGCGGCTCGAGCCGGGCGACGGTGTCCGATGCCGACATCGGGTTGCCCATCCGTGGATGCACGAGCGGGAGGAGCACGTTCACCAGCGCGGTGCCGGCGAAGGCGCCGTGCGCGAGGCCGAGCGCGGCCCCGAGGAGCCAGCCGCTGCGGCCGATCGCCCAGAAGATCGCGAAGTACCCGAGCGCGAAGAGGAATCCGAAGCCGAAGTGGGCGATGTACCCGAGGGCCTTGGCTCGCTTCCGATCGCTCGTGAGGGCCGTGCCCAACAGGAACGGCAGGTCGATCCTCGTCAGCCTGAGCTCGCTCGCGCCGCGCAACATCGTGGTCAGCACGAGCGTGCCGACGAACCCGCCGGCGAGCGCGCCCCAGATCGTCACGGCGCCTCCCGCGTGAGCGACGTCGCGGCGCTGATGAGCGCGAGATGGGTCAGCGCCTGCGGGAAGTTGCCCAGGAACGCCGACGTCGAGGGGTCGATCTCCTCCGCGTAGAGACCAAGGTCGTTCTCGAACCCGATCAGTTCGTTGAGCAGATCGATCGCCTCCGTCCGTCGCCCGGCCAGCCCGAGGACCTCGGCGAGCCAGAACGAGCAACAGAGGAAGGTTCCCTCTTCACCACGGAGGTCGTCGTCGCTCACGTAGCGGTAGAGGAACGGTCCTCGGCCGAGCTCGCGCCTGATCGCATCCATCGTCCGGGAGAACCGCGGCCCAGCGGGGTCCCCGTAGCCGAACTTCGCACCGAGGAGGACGCTCGCGTCGAGGTCCTCGATGTCCGCGGCCTGCGTGTAGCTCTGCTTCGATAACGACCAGCATCGTGCCTCGATGAAGGAGGCGATCGAATCGGCCTCCGAACGCCACCTGTCGATGTTCCGGGACGGGATCTGGCCGGCGGTCGCGAGCCGGTCGGCGCGGTCGAGCGCCACCCAACACATCATCTTTGAGTGCGTGTGATGGCGCACCGGACCTCGGATCTCCCAGATGCCGGAGTCCGCCTGGGACCAGAGGTCGCACACCAGATCGGCGACGGCGGCCAGCCGGTCGCCGAACTCCCGGTCGATCGGATGTCCGGCGTCCGCGTACAGCCAGGCCGTCTGCATCACGTCCCCGTAGATGTCCAGCTGCGCCTGCGTCGCGGCCCCGTTGCCTACCCGCACGGGCCGCGAGCCCTCGTATCCGTCGAGCGGGAGCGTCCGCTCGGGTGCGTCCGCACCACCGTCCATCCGGTACAGCACCTGCATGCGGGGGTGCGTGATCTGGGAGGCGTGCATCAGCCACCAGAAGAACGCCTCGGCTTCGTCCCGGCACTCGAGCGCCAGCATCGCGCCCATCACGAAGGCGGAGTCGCGGAGCCACGAGAACCGGTAGTCCCAGTTGCGCTCGCCGCCGATCTCCTCGGGGAGCGAGGTGGTGGGCGCCGCGGCGACGGATCCGCTCTTGGCCTGCACCAGGAGCTTGAGCGCGAGGGCGCTCCTCAGGATCTGGTCGCGCCACGGGCCGATCGCCTCGCGGGCGTCGGCCCACCGTCGCCACGAGGCGATCGTCCCGTCCAGCCGCCGCTCCACGTCGGACCTCGATGGGAAGACGACCGGTTCCTGGTAGGCCATCGACAGAGCGAGGAGAGCGGTGGAGCCTTCTGCCGTTTCGAACGACGCCTGTATCGACCCGGAGCTCAGGTACGGTGAGCCGGCGTCCCACGAGCAGACGGCCGCCGCTTGGTCGCCGGCGGTCGCGACCGGGATCAGCGATCGGAGTTCGATCGTCGTGTCGTCGCCGCCGTACCCGAACCGCGGTTCGACCGACCATCGCATGGGGACGACGCCCGAGATCCCCTCGACGCGGCGAGCGAGCTCACGGAAGGGGGCGAGGCCGTTCCCGATCGGCAAGGTCAGCGCGTCGGTGACCCGGGCGACGCCGCCGTCGGTGACGAAGGTCGTCTCCAACACGTTCGTCTCGGGGACGTACCGTCGCCGAACCTCGAACGGGTCCTGAGGCGCGAGCGTGAACCGGCCACCCCGGTGAGCGTCCAACAGCGACGCGAAGATCGTCGGCGAGTCGACGTACGGGGCGGGGAGCCACACGACGGTTCCGTCGAGGGACACGACCGCGACGGTGCGACCGTCGCCGAGGGTCGCGAGGTCCCGGATCGGCGGATACGATCGGTCGTCCGGACGCGTCTCGACGGATCGACCTCCTCGGAAGCGGAACGTGTGGACGGTGACGCTTGGCTACCCGTGCCGCCTTCCATCTAACCATTTGCCATGCAACAGGTGCGCGTGCCGGCGAAGCGTTCGGGGTACCTCGAGGAGATGACGATCGCTTCTCGCCCCGTCGTCGTCGTGACCGGCGCCTCGTCGGGCGTGGGGAGGGCGACGGTACGTGCGTTCGGCCGGGCGGGCGCGTCGCTCGGGCTCGTCGCTCGTGGTCCCGAGGGCCTCGCCGGCGCGCAGAAGGAGCTCGATGAACTCGGCGTCTCCTCGCTCGCCGTGCCCACGGACGTCGCCGACCCCGAACAGGTCAGCCGGGCTGCCATCCGTATCGAAGAGGAGCTCGGCCCGATCACCGTATGGGTGAACGACGCGATGGCGACGGTGTTCTCGCCGCTCGCGTCGATCACGCCCGAGGAGTTCCGCCGGGTCACGGAGGTGACGTACCTCGGGGCGGTGCACGGGACGATGGAGGCGCTCCGGCTGATGAAGCCCCGTGATCGAGGCGTGGTCGTGCAGGTTGGATCAGCCTTGTCCTACCGCTCGATCCCACTGCAATCGGCCTACTGCGGGGCGAAGCACGCGCTTCGCGGCTTCACGGATTCGGTCCGTTGCGAGCTCATGGACGAAGGCTCGGGCGTGCGAGTCACGATGGTCCAGCTTCCCGGGTTGAACACTCCGCAGTTCGAGTGGTCACGCAGCCACATGCCGCGCCGGGCGCGACCGGTTCCGCCGATCTACCAACCGGAGCTGGCGGCGGACGCCATCGTGTGGGCGAGTGAGCATCCGCGACGCGAGGTCAACGTCGGGGGGACGACGACCGCCACGATCATCGCGCAGAAGCTCTGGCCCGGGTTCCTCGACCGGTACCTCGCATGGACCGGCTCCGACGCTCAACAGACCGATCGGCCGGAGGATCCGGAGCGTGCGAACAACCTCTTCGCGCCGGTGCCGTTCGACGTGGGTGCGCACGGGACCTTCGACGATCGTTCCCACTCGAGGAGCTTCCAGTGGTGGGCAACCAAACACCGAGCAGCGCTCGCCGCCGCGGGAGCAGCGACGGTGGCCGTCATGGCGAAACGGATCTCTCGGGCGTAGCCGATCGTTCCCATCCTGTGAGCGAGCTCGTCATTCCTGGATCCGGCGGGACAACGGGAGGCCGTACCAGAACCACGCCAGCCACGCCCCGGTCCCGATGCCGGCCACCAACCCCGGGCCGGTCCCGAAGACGAACTCGCTGATCAGCCCCACGGCGAGTGCGATCGAGAGGGCGACGAACGCCAGCCCGCTCACGAGCAGCCGGTTCGACGTGAACAGCATCTGCTCCTTGTCGCCCTGCCGGAACCGGAGCCGGTGGTACGACGACGGCGCGATCAACAGGGTGATCGCCAACGCGGTCGACAGGAGCGCGGCGTAGTAGACCCAGCGCTCGACCGTCGTCAGCTCGACGAAGCGCTGGTTGAACGGGACGACGAGGAGGAACGCGAACAGCACCTGCACGCCGGGGAGCGCAACGCGGACCTCGTTCAGGAGCTCGATCAGCTCCCGATCGACGCGTTCCTTCTCGCTCTCGCCTTCCTCGGGCTCGTCCCCCTGATCGGTTGCCATCGCCCCTCCACGGTTGCCTCGCTGACCAGGCTACGGGAGGGAGGGCCCTTGGCTCTATGGTTGTCCGCGCGGAAGAGGGGCCTACGGAACGGAGGCGAAGGTGTCGACGACGTCTGACTCCCACATCCTCGGAGACGCCAGGATCGGTGTGCGGCTCAGGATCTCTGCCCTCTGGATCGCGATGCTGTTCCTGTTCGCGTACGGGGACATCTTCGGGTTCTTCGTACCCGGGCGCATCGACGACATCCGGGCAGGCGAGGTCTCGGGGATCGAGATCACGCAGGCGTTCCTGTTCGCGGTTTCGGTCTACATCGCGATCGCGAGCCTGATGATCTTCCTCACGCTTGTCCTGCGGCCAAAGGTCGGGAGGTGGACCAACATCGTCTTGCCGATCCTGTACATCGTCTCGATCGTGGCGTCCGTCATCGGGGAAGACTGGGCGTACTTCTGGTTCCTGAGCATCGCCGAGTGCGCCGTCCTGCTGCTGATCCTCTGGTACGCGTGGACGTGGCCCGCTGTGCAGGAAGGGGCGCGGGGCTGACGCCCGCGTACGCCGCCGGTGAACCGGTCGAGAGCGGATACCTCGAGCTCGATGACGGGAGCCTCGTCTACTGGGAGACGTGCGGCGACCCGGGTGGCAAGCCGGCGGTCGTCCTCCACGGTGGACCCGGCTCGGGCTGCACGCCGTGGCACCGGACGCTGTTCGACCCTGCGAAGTACCGCGTGGTCCTGTTCGACCAGCGCAACTGCGGGCGGAGCACGCCGCACACGAGCGAACCCGACATCGACCTCTCCGCCAACACGACTCAGAACCTCGTGTCCGATATCGAAGCGTTGCGCGAGCACCTGGGGATCGATCGCTGGCTCGTGTGGGGCGGGTCGTGGGGCAGCACGCTCGCACTCGCGTACGCGGAGGTGTATCCGGACCGAGTCACGGAGATGATCCTCTGGGGCGTCACGACCGGCCGGCGATCCGAGACCGACTGGCTCTTCCGCGGGGGCGTCGCGCCGCTCTTGCCCGAGCAGTGGGAGCGGCTCCGCGCCGGCGTGCCAGACGCACCCGTAGACGCGGAGGTCGTCGAAGCGTACGCGCGGCTGCTCTTCGATCACGATCCGAACGTGCGCGCGAAGGCCGCGCTCGACTGGTGCACGTGGGAGTCCGCGACGCCGAACTGGCCGCCGAAGCCCGGACTCGCGTCGCGGTACCTCGACTCAGGCTTCGCGCTGGCGTTCGCTCGCCTCGTGACGCACTACGTGCGGAACGACCTCTTCCTGGAGGACGGCGTGTTGCTGCGGGATGCCGGGGTCCTGGCCGGGATCCCGAGCGTCCTGATCAACGGTCGATTCGACCTGCAGGCTCCGCTCGGCAACGCGTGGACGCTTCATCAGGTGTGGCCGGGATCGGAGCTCGTGGTCGTGGACGGCGCCGGGCATGCGGCAGACGACGAGGCGATCACGCGTGAGCTGATCCGGGCGACCGACCGGTTCGCTTCGGGCTAGCTCGAGGGTGCGGAAGGCGGAGCCGGCGCGGACCGGTTCGCGAGCGTCCACAAGATGCCCGCGCTGACCACCACGGCGATGAACCCGAGCGCGGAGGCGATCAGGAAGGCCGTGGCGTCGTCGTTGGACGCGGTCGTGTTGTGCGTTCCGACGGCGAGCGCCGCGAGCCCGACCCCGGCCCCGATCACGAGCGTGAAGAACGCCCCCAGTCGTTCGACCCCGCGCAGGCCGATGCCGACGATCCCGGCCACCACGGCACCCGCGCCCATCAGGACGACCCCCCACATCTCCGATGCGTTCATGATCGAAGCATGGCTCCCGAGGGTTCGGGTCGGGAAGGTGCGCAACAGGAACGTGACGCCTTCGTCACAGATCCACCGGGTCGTCGGTCACGAAGCGGGTGCTCGCTTCTTGGGACGAGACGCCGCCGCCTCGTTCTCCTTGACCCGGACCTTCACGATCTTCTTCACGAGCGCCGCCGGGAGTTTCTCGTCCAGGTCGAAGCGGATCGTTCCCTTGCCGGAGAAGTACGGCTCCAGTTCGGCGGCCAGCTCCTTGCGAACACCGGCGCTCGCCGGGTAGAGGCTGAGATGGTCCTTGAACCCTGCGCACCAGACCACCATCCGGCCGTCGAGTCTGTAGGCCAGGATCCGGTAGCTGATCGTCTCGGTCGCCTTCGGGATCGCCGCCGCGATCGTCGCGCGGAGCTTGTCCAGGGCGGGCCGCGCCTCCGCCGGGACGGTGGCCAGGTACCCGTCGACGGTCGTGATGGGCACGGGATCCTCCTTCGCTGCCCCCGCGGGGGGCCTCATCCGATACGACCGGGTCTTCGTCGCGAACTCATCGTCGCCCGGGCCGCGACGTCAGCAGCAGTGGATGATCACCGGGGTTCGCGGGGGCCCGTCGTAGTCCCCGACCGCCCACGCCCCGCCGTGGGGGATCGCGGTGACTCCGGACAGGGTGTTGTCGAGCGGGAACGACTGGTCCGGGCTCGGGCTCGGCTGCCGCTTCCACCCCGCGCCGTTCCAATGGATCACGAGGGTCGACGTCCCGAACGAGCCGGCCGTCCACCCGACGGCCCAGACGTTCGTCTTGGACCCGGCCGCGACGGCGAGAAGGACGGAGACGTCGCCGGGCGTGGGGACGGTCTGTCGCTTCCACGACCGCCCGTTCCATCGGAGCACGAACGGCGTGTCCCCGGACGTGCCGTTGAACTGGCCGGCCGCCCACGCGCGGCCGGTGGCGAGGGCGTCCACGCCCCACAGGACGGCTCCGGTCCCGGGCGACGGTGACGGCGTCCGCCGCCACCGAGAACCGTTCCAGTGCAGGATCAGCGTGCCGATGTCCATGTCCCCGACCGCCCACGCGTCCGACCCGGACGCGCCCGCGACGCCGAAGAGCTCGTCGTTCGCGCCGGCGACGTCCTGCGACTTCTGCAGCTTCCAGGCGGTCCCGTTCCAACGCAGGATCAGCGCTCGGTATCCCGTGCCGTTGTCGTCGCGCTCGCCGACCGCCCAGACGTTGTTCGCCGACGTAGCGTCCACGTCGAAGAGATCGTTGAAGTGTCCGTCACCGCGTTCGGGCTCTTGACCACCTTCCACGCGGTCCCGTTCCAATGCAGGATCAGCGTGAGGGAGTCGACCGGACCTTGGTAGGAGCCGACAGCCCAGGCGTTCGTGGATGAGATCGCGGTCACGCCTCGGAGGAAGTTGGCGCCGATCCCCTTGTTCGGGCTGGGCTGGACCGACCAGTCGGTTCCGTTCCAACGCAGGATCAGCGTGTGGGTCGTGCCCCCGTCGTCGAAGGTACCGACCGCCCAGGCGGCGCACGGTCCGGCCGCGGCGACGTCTTGGATCGACACCGCGATCCCTCCCACCTGCGGCGGCGCGCCCCACGACTGGCACGATGCCCCTGCGGCGCCGATCGGGATCGCGACGCTTGCGACCGCCACGATCACCATCACCATCGAGGTACGGAACGCTCTCGACACTTGGACCCCCACGCTGTCGGTCGGGTGACTGTGCTGGAACGTCGAGGGAGGCTTCAAACGGCCCGGTCGACGCTGTCCGAGTCGGAAGGCGAGGGCACCCCGCCGATCCTGTCGATCTCGTCCCGGAGCGCTGCCTTCGGC
>JBKOUM010000054.1:0-19931 GCA_046723385.1 Actinomycetota bacterium | reverse complement strand
CGTCACGGAGGGCGAGCCGGATGAGGACGAGGCGGCAGCGCCGGGCGTGAGTGCCCGGTCAGCGCCCGCCGACCCGGGGCCGGGGCGCCGTCGGTGGTGGCGGGTCGCGCTGATCGTCGGGGTCGTGATCGTCGTGCTCGGCGCGGCGCTCGCCGCCTTCCGCGGGTACCTGGACGGGCAGTGGTACGTGGGCGAGGCGAACGGTCACGTCGCGATCTACCAGGGGATCCCGGTCTCCGTGCTCGGCTACGACCTCTCGCACGTGAACGTGGAGATGATGGACCTTCCTGCCGTGACGGCCGAACAGCTCCCGATCTACGCGGATCTCCCCGACGGCATCAACGCGGACTCGTACGACGACGCGGTCGCCATCGTGGCGAACATCCGTCGTGACATCCGGCAGGCGAACCGAGCCGGAGCGGGCGGATGAGCGCCGTCGCCGCGCACGCGAGCGCCGCCCGGGCGGAACGGTCCCCCAAGGGCCTGTGGCTGCTGATCCTCGCGATCGCCGCGTCCGTGCTCGCGTACGCGCTCCAGGGGCTGGGGTTGCACGGCGAGGTCCCGAAGGACCTCGCCGCGTACGGCGTGCTCTTCGCGGGCGCGGCCATCGCCGGATGGCTCGCCATCCGGCGACTGGCCGCGTCCGCCGACCCCGCCTTGTATCCGGTCGCCGTGCTCCTCGGCGGGCTCGGCCTCGCGATGCTCTTCCGACTGATGGACGAGCGCGGTCGCGTCGACATCGCGCGGGACCAGGCGGTCTGGCTCCTGATCGGGCTCGCCGTCTTCGCCGTGACGCTGTGGGCGATCCGTGACATCCGGCAGCTCGACGCCTTCACGTACACGATCGGGCTCGCCGGCATCGTCTTGCTGCTGTTGCCGATCGTCCCCGGCATCGGCTACGAGATCAACGGCGCGCGCCTCTGGGTGAACCTCAGCTTCGTCCAGTTTCAGCCGGCGGAGATCGGCCGGATCCTGATCGTGATCTTCCTCGCGTCGTACCTGTCGCAGCGACAGGAGCTGCTGGCCGCGGGGATCGGGCGCTTCGGCCTGCCGCGCGTGAAGGACCTGGGGCCACTGCTGCTCGCGTGGGGCGCTTCGCTTGCGGTGCTGTTGCTGGAACGTGACGTCGGCGCCTCGCTCCTGCTCTTCGGCGTCTTCGTCGTGATGATGTGGGTCGCGACCGGGCGCGCCGCCTACCTTCTGCTCGGGATCGTCCTGTTCGCCATCGCGGCGTACATCGGCTGGCTCGCGCTCCCGCACATCCAGGAGCGCGTCGTGGTCTGGTTCCACGCGCTCGACCCGAAGAACGTGAACGGCATCGGCTACCAGCTGGCCCAGGGTTGGTTCGCGTTCGCGTCCGGGGGGATGGTCGGCACCGGCCTCGGCCAGGGATCGCCGACCCTGATCCCATACGTCGGGAGCGACTTCATCCTCGCGGCGTTCGGCGAGGAGCTCGGGATGGTCGGCGTCGCCGCGATCCTCCTCTGCTACCTGGTGCTGATCGGGCGTGGGCTCCGGGTCGGCATCGAACGGCAGGACGCCTTCGGGAAGCTCCTCGCCGTCGGGCTCACGACCGTGGTCGGACTCCAGGTGTTCACGATCGCGGCCGGCGTGCTTCGGTTGATCCCGCTCACCGGCGTGCCGCTCCCCCTCGTTTCGTACGGGGGAACGAGCCGCGTGGCGAGCTTCGTGATCTTGGCACTCCTGATCCGGGCGTCGGCCGGAGCTCGATATCCGGTTCGGAAGGGCGGCTGAACCATGGATCGTCAGATCCGGCGTCTGGGGTTCGCGTTCGTCGGGCTGTTCGCCCTCCTGTTCGCGCAGGTCGCCTACGTCCAGGTCTTCGCCTCGGGTCGGATCGCCGCCGATCCGGCGAACGCGGCCCGGCAGATCCGCGCCGAGTACTCGGTGGAGCGCGGCCAGATCCTCGCCGCCGACGAACGGACCGTCCTGGCCAAGAGCGTCGCGAACAAGGACCAGGGCTCGATCTACAAGTTCCTCCGCGTCTACCCGGAGGGGTCGCTCTACGGACAGCTCACCGGCTACTACTCGCGGATCTACGGGTTCAGCGGGCTCGAGTCCGCGATGAACCGGTACCTGTCGGGGACGGCGCCGGAGTTCACGGCGCAGAACCTCACCGACATCATCCTGGGGCGGCCCAAGGTCGGCGGAACGGTCGTCACGACGATCCAGCCCGCGCTCCAGAAGGCGGCGCGCACGGCGCTCGGCTCGCACCTCGGCGCCGTCGTCGCGCTCGACCCGACGAACGGCGACGTCCTCGCGATGTGGTCGAACCCGGGCTACGACCCCAACGACCTGTCGTCAGGGACCAGCGACCAGATGACCGCCGCATGGAACCGCCTCATCGCGGATCCGAACAAGCCCCTGGTCTCGAAGGCGTTCCAGGAGCTCTACCTGCCGGGGTCCACCTTCAAGCTCGTCACCGCGTCCGCCGCGCTCGAGAACGGCTGGGGACCGGAGAAGCAATGGCCCAACCCGCACGTGCTCGACCTCCCGCAGTCCTCGAGCACGCTCGAGAACTTCGGCAACGAGCTCTGCAACGGCGGCAGCAAGACCGTCACGATGCTCGAAGCGTTCACCGAGTCGTGCAACGTTACGTTCGGGAAGATCGGCCTCGAGCTCGGCGCCGACAAGTTGTCCGCGCAGGCGTTCCGCTACGGATGGTGTCCGATCCTGCCGCCCGACCAGCTCACGTGCACGCAGCCCACCGTCCCGTTCACCCTGCCGTGGGAGAGCGGACGCTTCCCCGAGCCGGCGTACTTCCAGGAAAACCTGCCCAAGGTCGCGCTGTCGGCGGTCGGCCTCGACAACGACAAGCAGAACCCGCTGCAGCTCGCGCTCGAGACGGCCACGATCGCGAACGGCGGCACGATGATGGAGCCCCGGCTCGTGACGGAGGTCCGCGACAGCGCCGGCCGGACGATCAAGACGTTCGACGAGACGCCGTACGGTCAGCCGATCTCGCCGGACACGGCCAACCAGATGCGGCAGATGATGATCTCGGTCGTGCAGAGCGGCACCGGGACGGAGGCGCAGATCCCCGGATGGGTGGTCGCGGGGAAGACCGGAACATCGACCAACTGCGGGACGGAGCCCAACTGCACCACGCCGCCCAACGCCTGGTTCACGGCGTTCGCAGGACCCAGCGAGAGCGCCCCGCCCCGCATCGCCGTAGCGGTTATCGTCATCGACGGCGGCGACCTGGGCAGCGAGGCGACCGGTGGGCGCGTGGCCGCGCCGATCGCGAAGCAGGTCATCGAGACGTACCGATCGATCCATCCTGGGGGATAGGTGACGTGAGCGATTCCGTGGTCGGTGAGCGGTACCGGGTGGAGGCCCGGATCGGCCAGGGAGGCATGGCCGAGGTCTACCGCGGGTTCGATCCGGTCCTCAGCCGCACGGTCGCGATCAAGGTCCTCCTCCCCCAGTTCGCACGGGATGCCGGGTTCGTCGCCCGGTTCCGACGCGAGGCGCAGGCCGCCGCACGCCTGAACCAGCCGAACATCGTCGGTGTCTACGACACCGGGTCGGACGGCGACCGTCAGTACATCGTGATGGAGTTCGTCGAAGGGCGGACGCTCGCGGAGTTCCTCGCCGGTGGTCGCCGGCTCACGCCGATGCAGGCGGTCGACATGACGCAGAAGATCGCCGCGGCGCTGGGTTCGGCGCACGCGCAGGGGATCGTGCACCGCGACATCAAACCGGGCAACGTGATGGTCACGCGCGACGGCCTCGTGAAGGTGATGGACTTCGGCATCGCGCGGATGCAGACCGACATCACCGCGCCGCAGACGTCGTCGGTGATCGGGACGCCGACGTACCTGTCGCCCGAACAGGCGCAGGGACAGGCGGTGGACGCTCGCTCGGACCTCTACTCGCTCGGCTGTGTGCTGTACGAGCTGCTCGCCGGCCGGCCGCCGTTCACCGGCGACACGCCCGTCGCGATCGCCTACAAGCAGGTGAACGAGACGCCCGTGCCTCCGTCGGCGCACAACCCGGACGTTCCGCCACGCCTCGACGCGGTCGTGATGAAGTGCCTGGCCAAGAACCCGGCCAACCGATACCAGACCGCGGAGGAGTTCTCGGCCGACCTGGAACGGGTCAAGCAGGGTCAGGACGTCGAGGCGACGCCGCTGATGGCCGCGGGGATCGGCGGCGACGCCACCCAGGTGATCGCGCGCCCCGCGCCGACGCAGGTCATGCCTCCACCCGGCGAGGATGGCTCCTCGCGGAAGGTGTGGCTCGGGGTCCTGATCGGCCTGCTGATCTTCGCTCTGCTCGCCGCGGGCGGCTACCTGATCGGGCAAGCGCTCAGCAACGACGACACGCCCACCGTGATCACGTTGCCCGACGTCACAGGGAAGACGTTCGATGCAGCGAAGTCGCAGCTCGAAGGCCTCGGACTCATCGTGGCGGAACCGATCAAGAAGCCCAGCGCGAAGCCACCCCAGACGGTCCTCACGCAGGACCCGCTCGCGCGCACGCAGGTGCAAGCCGGATCCACGGTCACGCTGACGATCGCCGTGCCGGTCCCGAAGGTCACGGTGCCGGATGTGTCCTCCTCGTGCGAGACCCTCGAACAAGCCCAGTCCGACCTCGAAGCCGCCAACCTGCGGCTCGGGACCACGTTGCAAGAGCCGAGTGACGCGTGCGATCCCGGCGAGGTGATCGCTCAGGATCCTCCGGCGGATACCAAGTTGAAGCCGGACAGCCTCGTGACCGTGACCGTGGCGAGTGGTCCGGCAACGATCACGCTCGATGACTACACGTGTCAGACGTTCAGCGCAGCACAGAACAAGATCTCCCAGGCGGGCCTCAACCCCGTCCTCGGTGGGACACGGCCGATGCTCCCGCAATGCCCCGGCACGAACCGCGTCGTCGCACAGGACCCGGCCCCGGGCTCGCAGCTGCAGCCCGGCGACACCGTGACCCTCTTCACCGGATCGGCGACCGAGACGCCGACCGCGAGCCCCACATGAGCATGTGGTACGCGACCGAGACGTTCACGGACGACGAACGCGCCGCGCTCGAACGGCACTTCACCAACCTCGAAGGGCCGGTCTTCGCGCTGATCGATCTCCCCGAGGCCGTCAAGGGGGCGATGTTCGCGCGCTACTCACGCACGACCAAGTCGCTCCGACGCCTCTTCCTGGACGAGTTCGCGGACGACGTGGCCGCGGGTCCGGCCGCGTCCGTCACCGGATCGGCGCGAGCCGAACGCCTCTACGACCGCGTCTTCGTCGAGTACGGCGACGACTCCGTCGCGCAGCTGGGCGGCGTCCACCTTGCGTGCGAGCAAGCCTCGCAGCTCCTCGCGAAGGCGCTCGAGTGGGGACGGCTCGCGGCCTACCTCGAGCAGTCGACCCGCTACATGCGCTACGACGACCGTCCCGGCGGCCGGTGGCGGGCGACCGTGCCGCCGGAGATCGTCGGGACACAGCTGGAAGAACGCTACGTGGGCTTCCTGGACGACGTCTTCGCGGCGTACGGACGGATGTTCGACGCGCTCGACCCCTGGTACCGCGAACGCTTCCCCCAGGAACCGGACGATTCCGACTTCGTCTACAACCAGACGATCCTGGCCAAGACGTGCGACACCCTGCGGATGATCCTTCCGGCAGGGACACGATCGAACGTGGGGATCTACGCGACGGGCCAGAGCTACGAACAGCTCCTGATGCGGCTGGCCCAGCATCCGCTCGCCGAGATGCGCGAGTACGACGAGCTGATGAAGGTGGAGCTCCGCAAGGTGATCCCCGAGTTCCTGAAGCGCGTCGACGTCGAAGACCGGGGCGTGGCATGGTCGGCGTACTGGCGCGACGTGCGGGAGCGCACGCAGGAGCTCGCGGCCAAGCTCACGGGCGACGTCGCACCCGAGCCGCGCGAAGAAGTCAACCTGGTTGACCATGATCCCGACGGTGAGCTCAAGGTGACCGCGGCCGTCCTGTACGCCGAGGGAGAGCTTCCGGACGACCAGCTCCTCGAGCTGGTCCGCCGGATGCCGGAGGACGAACGGGCGGCGATCCTTGCGGCCAGCGTCGGCGCTCGCTCGAACCGGCGGCACAAGCCGGGACGCGCGTGGGAGCGGACGCAGTACCGCTTCGACGTCCTCTGCGACTACGGAGCGTTCCGCGACCTGCAGCGTCACCGCCCCCTCACGATCGAGTGGCAGCGGCTGACGCCGTCGTTCGGGTACGACGTGCCCGCCGAGGTCGAAGAGGCGGACCTCCGCGAGGAGTGGGTTCGCGTGATGGAACGGTCCAAGGAGACGCACGACCAGATCGCGGCCGGCGGTCTCCTGGACGCGGCGCAGTACGCGGTGTCGATGGCGTACAGGATCCGCTTCGTCCTGCAGATGACCGCGCGCGAGGCGATGCACCTGGCCGAGCTTCGCTCGCAACCCCAGGGCCACCCGACGTACCGGCGCGTCGCGCAGGCGATCCATCGGGAGGTCGCGACGGTCCACCCCGCGATCGGGGACGCGTTCACGTTCATGTCCTATGACGACGTCGACCTGGAGCGGCTCGAGGCCGAGCGTCGAACCGAGCGGAGGCGCGGAGCCGCCGAGCGCGGCTAGCGATGCGGCTCGACGGCCTCGAGGACGAGGGGATCCTCCCCGAGATCCCCACCACCGAGCCCGGCGTCATCATCGAAGTCCGCGGACCTGATCCCGAGGACTGGATGGCCCACTGCCAGGGCACGGCCAACATCGCAACGTGGGAGCCGCTCAGCGCTGACTCGATCTTCTACGTCGGGTCGCTCGCGAAGCAGTTCGTCGCGGCGTGCATCGCGATCCTGCTCGAGGAGAAGACGATCGGCCTCCAGGACCCGATCGGTGACTACGTCTCGAAGCTGCCGGCGTGGGGCGAACGTGTGCACCTTGAGCACCTGATCCACCATACGGGCGGTCTGCCCCGCGTCTACCGGCCGAGCGGCGGGATCGACCCCGTCGGCGTTCCCGCCTGGGGGAACGAAGACCTCCTCGAAGAGATCCGCGCGATCCCCGAGCCGATGGACGAGCCGGGAACGCGGCACGTCTATACCGGCGACGGATACCTGCTCCTGGCCGAGGTGGTGGCGCGAGCGGCGGGAACGCCGCTCGCGGCGTTCGCTCGCGAGCGGCTCTTCGAGCCGCTCGCGATGCGCGACACGTTCTTCCGGGACGCCCTGACGGAACTGCCCGCGCGCTGCGCGCGCGGGCACTTCCGCGCCACCGACGGCCGCCTCCACGTGGAACCCGCGCGGTTCCACGCGGTTGGCTCGGGCGGGCTCTGGTCGACGGCGAGCGACCTGGAGCGCTGGGCCGCGAACCTGATGGACGACCGCCTGACCGGGGGCTGGCTCGTGGAGACGCTGACGACGCCGGGCACCCTGGCAGACGGCCGGCCGATCCACTACGCGTGGGGCGTGTCCGTTCGGACCCATCGCGGCGCCAGGATCATCAGTCACGGCGGCAACTTCCCGGGCTGGGGATCGAAGCTCGTGGTCTTCCCGGAGCAGCGAGCGACCTTCGTTTGCCTCGCGAACAGCGAGGAGCTCGACGTGTCCTCGCTCGTGTTCAACCTTGCCGATCACGTGTTGGCGGACGAACTCGACCCTCGTGCCCCCCACGCACGGCACACCCTGCACGGCTGACGGACCACGGGGTCGGGGGTTGCGCTCGTTCGGTACCCTGGCCGTTCCATGGACCATGACGCCACCGTCACCCTCGCGCTGATCCTTTTCGCCGCCGCGGCCCTCGCCGTTGGCGCGAGCGGGTGGGTGCTGTGGATCCGTGACCACCGGCTCGTGAAGGCGGCGAGCGCCGCTCCCGTTCCCGCGCATCACGAGGTCACGGAGGAGGAGTGATGCTCGAGCTCCTCGACCTGCGCGAGCGGGGCGGGCGGCTCGAGCCCTCGAAGCTCGAGATCGATCCCGCGACCACGGAAACGGTCCGCGAGATCCTTCAACGCGTCTTCGTCGAAGGCGACGACGTCCTGGTCGAGCTTTCGAAACAGTTCGACGGCGCCGACCTGTCGCGGACGGGCATCCTCGTGACCGAGCGCGAATTCGCACGCGCCGAGCGCGACACGCCGACCGAGCTCCGGAACGCGATCGACGAGCTGATCGATCGCCTCCGCGACCTCTGCGATCGCCAGATGCCACGGGGATGGTGGGACGAGCGGGACGGGATCCGCTTCGGTGAGATCGTGCGACCGCTCGCCTCCGTGGGCTGCTACGTGCCCGGTGGCCGAGCCAGATATCCGTCCACGGTCGCGATGACGGTCGTCCCGGCGACCGTGGCCCGCGTCGAGGAGATCGTGGTGTGCACGCCGCCGCAACGCGACGGCACCGTGCACGCCCCCGTGCTCTACGCGGCGATGCGCGCCGGCGCGACCGACGTCGCCAAGAGCGGAGGGGCCCAGGCGGTCGCGGCCATGGCGTACGGCACAGAATCGATCCCGTCGGTCGATCGGATCGTCGGACCGGGGAACGTCTACGTCACCGAGGCCAAGCGCCAGGTCGCGGGCCTCGTCGGCATCGACGGGCTGGCGGGACCGTCGGAGCTCGCGATCGTCGCCGAGGGTGACGTCGATCCCCGGCTTGCCGCGCTCGACCTGATCGCCCAGGCCGAGCACGACCCCGAGGCCCGGACGTTCTTCATCACCCCGGACCCCTCGCTCGCCGAGAAGGTCGACGCCGCCGTCGGGCAAGAGCTGGAGCACGCCGGCCGCCGGGAGATCGTGGACCTCGCGATCCGGCACACGAAGCTCGTGCTCGTCCGCGACCTGGCTCACGCATCCGCCGCCGTCAACGACGTCGCGGCCGAACACGTCTTGGTGCTGGTCCGCGAGCCGGAGCAGTTCCTGGACGGTGTGCGGAACGCCGGCGCCGTCTTCCTCGGGCCGTGGTCGGCGGTGCCCTTCGGCGACTACGGGGTCGCGTCCAACCACGTGCTGCCGACGGCGGGGACCGCGCGGTTCTCGAGCGGCCTCCGCGCCGCGGACTACGTCACGGTGACGTCGGTCACGCGGATGTCGGCCGACGCCGTGGCCCGGTTCACGCAGGGGACGGCAACGATCGCGCGGGCCGAGGGGCTCGTGGGTCATGCGCGGGCGATGGAGGCCCGCGCCGACGAGGCCGGCGACCGATGACCGCCGAGCCTCGCGAGGGGCTCCGCGACACGGAACGGTACGTGTCGCCGCAGCTGCCGGTCGCCGCGCGCCTGAACACGAACGAATGCCCGCACCCGCTCCCCAAGGGCTTCTTCCGCGAGCTCGCCGAGGCGGTCCGCGGGCTGCCGCTGAACCGGTATCCCGACGGTTCGATGCGGCGCCTGCGCGAGGAGCTGGGCGCGGTCCACGGCCTGACGTTCGAGGGTGTCTGGGCCGCGAACGGGTCGAACGAGGTTCTGAGCCAGCTGCTGCAGGCCTATGGCGGCCCGGGCCGCGGCGCGCTGCTGTTCGAGCCGACCTACCTGGTGCACGCGCGCGTATGCCGGCTGACCGGGACCGCGATCGAGGACCGCGTGCTGCCCGAGGACTTCGTGATGACCGCCGCGGAGGTCGAGGTCGCCCGCGAGCTGGCGCCGAACGTCGTGTTCGTCTGTTCGCCGAACAACCCGACGGGGAACGCGCAGCCCGTCGAGATCGTGCGGCTGCTCGCCGACGCGCTGCCCACTTCCCTCGTGATCGTGGACGAGGCCTACGGCGAGTTCGCGCCCGATGCCTCCGCGATCCCACTGCTGTCATCGCACGACAACATCGCGGTGGTCCGAACCTTCAGCAAGGCCTTCGCGATGGCGGGAGCGCGGGTCGGATATACCCTGGCGTCGCCCGCGATCGTCGGCGACCTCGAGCGCGTCCGGCTCCCGTACCACCTGTCCGCCCTCGCGCAGACGGCGGCGATCGTCGCGCTCCACCACCGAGCCGAGGCGCTCGACCTGCTCGAGACCGTCCGGCGCGAACGCGATCGCCTGGCGGTCGAGCTCGGCGTCATGCCCGGGGTGGTCGTATACCCGTCCGACGCCAACTTCGTCTTGTTCGTCCCGCCCGGCGACGCTCGCTCGGTGTGGCAGGGGTTGCTCGACCGCGGCGTGCTGATCCGTGACATGACGGCGAGCGTGCCGGGCGCGCTCCGCGTCACGGCGGGGAGCGAGCAGGAGACCGACCTGTTCCTCCGGTCGATGAAGGAGGCGCTGGGATGAGCCGGGCGTCGACCGTGAAACGCGCGACCAAGGAGACCGAGGTCGCCGTGCGGCTCGAACTCGACGGCGATGGCGAGGCGACGGCCGAGACGGGCCTGCCCTTCTTCGACCATATGCTGCAGCAGCTGGGCAAGCACGCGGGGTGGACGTTGTCGGTCACCTGCGCCGGCGACCTGGACGTCGACGGACATCACACGGTCGAGGACTGCGGGCTCGCGCTCGGCCAGGCGCTGAAGGAGGCGCTGGGCGACAAGGCCGGGATCCGCCGGTTCGCCTCGATCGTCGTGCCGCTGGACGAAGCGGCCGTCGAGGTGGCCCTGGACCTGGCCGGGCGGACGTTCGTCGTGCACGAGGTTCCCGTCCCCGCCGAGACGATCGGGACGTTCGATACCGGCCTCGTCGAGGACTTCGTCAGGGCGTTCGCGCAGGCGGCCGAGCTCACGGTCCACGTCCACCTGCAGCGCGGCCGGTCACCGCATCACGTGTGCGAAGCGGAGTTCAAGGCGCTCGCGAAGGCCCTCGGCGACGCGTGCGCCCTGACCGGTCCCGGCGGCGTCCCGTCCACGAAGGGTTCGCTGTGACGCCGCGGATCGCCGTGCTCGACTACGGGATGGGGAACCTCCACTCGGTCGGACGGGCCCTCGCGCGCGTCGGCGCCGACGTCTGCGTCACAACCGACGGCGAGGAGGCCGGAGCCGCCTCCGCCATCGTAATCCCGGGCGTCGGCGCCTTCGGCGCCTGCGTCCGGTCGCTCCGCGCCGCGGGGCTCGAGCCCGCGATCCGAGCCGCCGTCGCGAGCGACCGGCCGGTCTTCGGCGTGTGCGTCGGGATGCAGATCCTGTTCGAGGGGAGCGACGAGGATCCGGACGAGGGACTCGCGATCCTGCCCGGGCGGGTGGAACGCCTGCCGGCGAACGTCCGCGTGCCGCACACCGGCTGGAACACGGTGTCGTGGACGGGGCGGCGGCACGCGTACACGGCCGGGATCGACGACGGCGCCTCCTTCTACTTCGTCCACTCCTACGCGCCGCCCGTCGAACGAGACACGACCGTCGGCGTGTCCGACCACGGGCGCTCGTTCGCCGCGGCGGTCGCGCGGGACAACGTGTTCGCAACCCAGTTCCACCCGGAGAAGTCGGGCGAGGCGGGCCTCGCGCTGTACGAGCGATTCGTCCGGGAGGTCCGCGCCGCGTGATCGTGATCCCGGCGATCGACGTCCGGCGCGGCCGGGCGGTCCGTCTGCTGCGCGGCGACCCCGACGAGGAAACCACGTACGACGACGACCCCGTCAACGTCGCGGTGCGGTTCCAGACGGAAGGCGCCCGCCGTCTGCATGTGATCGACCTGGACGCGGCGCTGGGGGATGGAGACAACCGCGACACGATCCGCGACATCTGCCGGTCGGTCGTGTGCCCCGTACAGGTCGGCGGCGGGGTGCGGACGTTGGAGGACATCGGCCTGCTGTTGGAGAACGGCGCCGCCCGCGTGATCCTGGGGACCTCGGCGACGCTCGACCCGACCTTCGTCGCCCGCGCCGTCGAGGAGTTCGCCGAGCGCGTCCTGGTTGCGATCGACGTCCGAGGCGGTCACACGATGGTAAAGGGCTGGCAGGAGGAAGGGCCGGTCGTCGAGGAGGTCGTCCCCGCCCTGAACGACGCCGGCACGCCCCGGTACCTGGTCACGGCGATCGCGCGAGATGGCACCCTCGAAGGGCCCGACCTGCGCCTCTACAAGCAGGTCCTGGGACTGACCGACCGGCCGGTGATCGCGAGCGGCGGCGTGCGCACGGCCGACGACGTCTGGGCGCTGCGTGACACCGGATGCGAGGCGGCCGTCACCGGGAAGGCCCTGTACGAGAAGACGCTCAAGCTCTCTCAGGTCACGAGGGGGTAGCTGCGTGCTCGCGAAGCGGATCATCCCGTGCCTCGACGTCGACGCGGGCCGCGTCGTGAAGGGGACGCGGTTCCTCGCGATCCGAGACGCGGGCGACCCGGTGGAGCTCGCGGCTCGCTACGACGCGGAGGGTGCGGACGAGCTGGTCTTCCTGGACATCACGGCGACCGTCGAGGGTCGCGCAGCGACCCTCGACGTCGTCTCGCGCACCGCCGAGCAGGTCTTCGTCCCGCTCACGGTCGGCGGCGGCGTCCGCGACGCCGACGACGCCCGTGAGCTCCTGCGCGCCGGCGCCGACAAGGTCTCGATGAACTCCGCGGCCGTCCGCGATCCGGCCGCCCTCACGCGGAGCGCCGAGCGGTTCGGCGCGCAGTGCATGGTGATCGCGATCGACGCCCGGCGCCGGAACGGCGGCTGGGAGGTGTGCGTCGACGGCGGCCGGACCCCGACCGGGATCGACGCCGTTGCGTGGGCGACGGAGGCGACACGGCGCCACGGCGCCGGCGAGATCCTCCTGACCTCGATGGACCGCGACGGAACCGGCGAGGGCTACGACCTGGACCTGCTGCGGGCGGTCGCGGACGCGACCAGCGTGCCGCTGATCGCTTCCGGTGGCGCGGGGGAGCTCCACCACTTCGCCGAAGCCCTCGGCGTCGCCGACGCCGTCCTGGCCGCGAGCCGCTTCCACGACGGGGATTTCACGATCGCCCAGGTCAAGGAGCACCTCGCGGACGAAGGGATCCCGGTCCGGCGATGAGCACCGAAGAGCTCGTGAGCGTCGACCAGGTCGCCTTCGATGAGGGCGGCCTGGTCCCGGTGATCGCCCAGGACGTCGAGACCGGCGAGGTCCTGATGCTCGCGTGGGCCAACCGGGAGTCCCTCTCGCGCACGCTCGCCGAACGCCGGATGGTCTACTGGTCGCGATCGCGCGGCGAGCTCTGGCGCAAGGGCGACACGTCCGGCAACGTCCAGCACCTCGACGAGCTCCGCGTGGACTGCGACGCGGACGTCGTCCTCGCGCGCGTCCACCAGGTCGGCGCCGCATGTCACACGGGCGCGCGTACGTGCTTCTTCCGGGGCGTCGCTGAACCCGATCCGGGCTCCCGGCCCTAGACTCCGTCAACCATGCTCCGGCTCGTGCTCCCCAAGGGCTCGCTCGAAGCGCAGACGTTCCGGCTCTTCGAAGAGGCGGACCTCCGCGTGCGCCGCGGGTCCGACCGCGACTACCACGGCACGATCGACGACGAGCGGGTCGATCGAGTGTCGATCCTGCGGCCGCAGGAGATCCCCTCGTACGTGCAGGACGGATCGTTCGACCTCGGGATCACCGGGCAGGACTGGATCGCCGAGACGGGTGCGGACGTCGAAGTCCTCACGAACCTGTCCTACGCGAAGACCGGAACGGGGCACGGCACTCGGGTCGTCCTGGCGGTCCCCAAGGACCATCCCGCCGACCGCGTGGCCGACATCCCGAGCGGGACCCGGATCTCCACCGAGTTCGTCGCGCTGACCGAGCGGTACTTCGCCGAGCTCGGCATCCCCGTCAAGGTCATCTGGTCCCACGGCGCGACCGAGGCGAAGGTCCCCGAGATCGTCGACGCGATCGTCGACGTGACGGAGACCGGATCGACGCTGCGCGCGCACGGGATGAAGATCATCGAGACGCTCCTCACCTCAGATCCGGTGCTGATCGCGAACCGTGAGGCCGCCGCGGACGCGACGAAGCGCGCCGCGATGGAGGACCTGGTCACGCTGCTCAGGGGCGCGCTGGAGGCCGAAGGCCGCGTCCTGATCAAGCTCAACGTCGCCACCGAACAGCTCGACAGCGTCCTGCGGGTCGTCCCGTCGATGAAGGCGCCGACGGTCTCGCAGCTCTCCGAAGGCGGGTACGCGGTCGAGACGGTCGTGGACAAACGCGGCGTGAACCGGCTGCTCCCCCAGCTCAAGGCCGCCGGCGCCACCGACATCCTCGAGATCCCGATCTCCAAGATCGTCCCCTGAGCGGGTCCGCCGGACGCCCCACCTCTCGCTGCGTCCTCCCCGGATGCGACCGCAGCTCGCGATACCCTCGCCCGCGCATGCGACACCGCGCGGTCATCGTCCTGACGCTGCTGCTGCTCGTCGCCGCCGGGACGCACGCTGCGCGCGCCACCGCCGGTGACCTCGACCACACGTTCTCGGACGACGGGATCGCGACGGCGTTCAAGACCGGGTCGGTCGCGAACGCCGTCGCGATCGACCACGCCGGTCGAACGATGGTCGTCGGTAAGACCGTCGACGACCACGTCGACGTGGCCGTCGCCCGGTTCCGGCCCGACGGGACACCGGACCACTCCTTCGGCCGGAACGGCCGAGTGCGCATGCCGCTTCGCGCGGATGCGGCCGTCGCGTTCGACGTGGCGGTCGCGGACGACGACGGCCTCGCGATCGCCGGCCGGCGCACCGTCGGCACGACGGAGAACTCGTTCGTGCTCCGTCTGGACGAGGGTGGCGAGCGCGTCGCCGCCTTCGGCGGCGACGGGCTCGCCACCGCCGACTTCGGCAAGCAGGAGTCCGCGAACACGGTCGCCTTCACGCCGGCGGGCCGGATCGTCATCGGCGGCTACGTGACCAACGGCTCGACGGGCAGATGCGCGATCGCGCGGTTCGACGCGGACGGGTCCCTCGATCACAGGTTCTCGGGGAACGGGATCCGGTTCGTCGACCTCTCGGACGGAGCCGAACAGGTGAACGACCTGGTGGTGTTGCCACGCGGCCAGATCGTCGCCGCCGGCTCCGCCGAACATGACGGCGTTCCCCGGTTCGTGACCTTCCGCCTCCACTCGAGCGGCGCGATCGCGACAGGCTTCGGGAGGGACGGGGTGGTCCGCACGGACCTCGGTCCCGGCGCGGACGTCGCGAACGCGATCGCCCGGACCCCGTCGGGCGCCTTCGCGGTCGCGGGGAGCGCCGGCAACGGCGGCCATCGGGACTGGGGCGTCGTGCGCTACCTGAGCGACGGGTCGCGGGATCCGACCTTCGGGGACGACGGCATCGTGATCCTCCCGTGGACCGACTCGCCCGAGGCCGCCGACGATGTCCTCGCGGTCGGGCGCAGGCTCCTCGTGGCCGGGCGGATCCATCTCGCGGGCACCGGCGACGACGCGGGGGTCGTCCGGCTCCGCGCGGGCGGGAAGGTCGACGACGGCTTCGCCGTCGGTGGGATCGAGCGGGTCGATGTCACCGGCGGAACCGACGCGGCCCACGGTTTAGCGTTGCAGGAGAACGGGAAGATCGTGTTCGTCGGCGAGATGTGGAACTCGGGAACACCGAGGTTCCTGGTGGCCCGCCTGCGAGCCGGATGACCGCGGCCGCGCGCCGCCATTTGACCCGGAGGGACCCGGTCTGTCAGGATGCATCAGATGATTGAACGGCCGTTCAAGAACGTAGGAAGCTGACCGGCGCGCGCGGCCGCTCCGGCCGCGGCGCGCTCCCCGACCTCCCGGTCGCGCCGGGGGGTCTTCGTTTTCCCGGCTCACGCGACGGAAGAGGCTCGAGATGACGATCACCGAACGGATCGAGGAGGAGGCCGAGGCGCTCCGCGCCCGGTGGGCGGACGAGGAGCGCTGGCGGGACGTCACCCGTCCGTACGAGGCCGTGGAGGTCGTGCGCCTCCGAGGACGCATCCGCGAGGAGCACCGCTTGGCGACCGACGCCGCCACCCGACTGTGGGAACTGGTCACGTCGGAGGACTCGGTCGCCGCGCTCGGTTGCCTCACCGGCGGGCAGGCGGTCGAGTGCGCCCGCGCCGGGCTCCGAGCGATCTACCTTTCCGGCTGGCAGGTCGCCGCCGACGCGAACGCCGCCCAACACACGTACCCCGACCAGTCGCTGTACCCGGTCAGCTCCGTGCCCACGGTGGTCCGCCGGCTGAACAACGCACTCCGCCGGGCCGACCAGATCGCCTGGGCAGAGGACGACGAGGCCGATCTCCTCCTGCCGATCGTCGCGGACGCCGAGGCCGGGTTCGGCGGGCCGCTCAACGCGTTCGAGCTGATGACCGCGATGATCGAAGCCGGCGCGGCCGGCGTCCACTTCGAGGACCAGCTGTCCTCCGAGAAGAAGTGCGGACACCTTGGAGGGAAGGTCCTCGTCCCGACGCGGCAGTTCATCCGGACGCTCGTCGCCGCCCGCCTGGCCGCCGACGTCCTCGACGTCCCGACCGTGCTCATGGCTCGGACCGACGCGCTCGCCGCGACGTTGCTCACCTCCGATGTCGACGAACGCGACGCCGCGTTCCTGGATGGAGGCAGGACCGACGAAGGGTTCTTCACGGTGCGCAACGGGATCGACGCCGCGATCGCGCGTGGGCTCGCGTACGCGCCGTACGCGGACATGTTGTGGTGCGAGACCGCGACCCCGGATCTCGACGAGGCTCGGGCCTTCGCCGAAGGGATCCACGCCGAGCACCCGGGCAAGCTGCTGGCGTACAACTGCTCGCCGTCGTTCAACTGGCGCACGCACCTGGACGAGTCGGAGATCGCTGCGTTCCAGAAGGAACTCGCCGCGCTCGGCTACCGGTTCCAGTTCATCACCCTCGCGGGGTTCCACGCGCTGAACGCCGGCATGTTCGAGCTGGCCAAGGGCTACGGCGAAGAGGGCATGCCGGCGTACGTTCGGCTGCAGGAGCGGGAGTTCGCGCTCGAGGCCGACGGGTATACGGCCGTCCGGCACCAGCGCGAGGTCGGGACCGGATGGTTCGACCTCGTCTCCCAGACGATAAGCGGCGGCCGCTCGTCGACGCTCGCGCTCGAGGACTCGACCGAAGCCGCCGAGTTCTGAGCGACGAGTCCTTACACTCGTCCTCCATGCGGCCCAAGCTTCCCGGTGCGATCGCGGCCGCCGTCACACCGTTGCGTGGCGGCGGCCGCTCCCTGGACGAAGGGAGCGTCGGCCCGTTCGTTCGCTTCCTCGCGGACGGCGGTATGGACGGCGTCCTCACCTGTGGAACGACCGGCGAGGGCGTGCTGCTGTCGGTCGACGAGCGGCGAAGGATGACCGAACTGTGTCTGCAGTCGCGGCCCGTGGGCTTCGCCGTCGCCGTCCACGCGGGCGCGCAGACCACGCTCGACACGGTCGCCCTCGCCTCGCACGCCCTCGAGGCCGGCGCGGACGGCGTCGCCGTGATCGCGCCGCCGTACTTCCCGTTGGACGAGCCGGAGCTCTTCGCGCACTTCTCGACCGCCGCGGCCGCGTGCGACCCGCTGCCGTTCTACGTCTACGAGTTCATCGGTCGGAGCGGCTATCCCGTCCCTGTTCGGGTGATCGAGCGGCTCCGGGACGAGGTTCCGAACCTCGCGGGCCTGAAGGTGTCGGACACCCCCTTCGATGCAGTGAAGCCGTACCTGATCGACGGCCTCGACGTGTTCATCGGGTTCGAGCCGCTCGTGCTGGACGGGCTGGCGCCCGGCGGGGTGGGAGCCGTTTCCGGGCTCGCGAGCGCGTGGCCGGAGGTCGTCGCAGAACTCGTCCACGAACGGAGCGAGTCGGCGTGTGCGCGCGTGATCGAGCTTCGCGATCGCCTCGACGGCATCGGCCTCCCGGCCGCCGCGAAACAGCTCCTGACCGACCGAGGGATCCTGCAGCACCCGGACGTCCGAGCTCCACTTCGCCCGCTCACCGACGAAGAGCGCGTCCGTGTCGCCGCGCTCTGACGGATCGCTTGACGCATCTGACCGCCGTCGATAACGTGTTGCACCTGCAAATCCGACCTGGGAGATGCACATCACGATGATCCGCACGCGCACCGTAGGGGAGGTCGGGAGCATGATCCCGAGCCGCCTCTGCTGTCGTGCCACCACGGCGCCCGACTCGGGCGCGCGACGGCGCGTGCGGTAGCTCTCCGACACCCGGTTCCGACCAGAAGGCCGCCGCACCAGGCGGCCTTTCCCGTACTCGGACCCCGAAGGCGCTGATGGCAGATACCGATCCGATCCAACCGATCCACGAACCGGCGATCCCCTACGTCGACGAGGAAGCCGCGTGGGTGGCCGACGCCGCGGTTCGCTTCGAAGACGCGTCGGCCGAGGAGCTGCTCACCTGGGCGCTCGAGACCTTCCATCCGCGGCTCGCGATCAGCGCGGCCGGCGGCGTCGACGGGCTGGCGCTCGTCGACATGGCCTGGCGCATCCAGCCCGACGTCCGAGTCTTCACGCTCGACACGGGACGGCTGCCGCCCGAGACCTACGCCCTGTTCGAGGAGGTCCGCGAGCGGTACGGGATCGACGTGGAGTTCGAGGTTCCCGACGGGAACGAGGTCGCCAAGCTCAGCACCACGTACGGGCCGAACCTGATGTACCGATCGGTGGACCTCCGACTCGCGTGCTGCAACGTCCGGAAGGTCGAGCCGCTCAAGCGGAAGCTCGCGACGCTGGACGCGTGGATCGCCGGCCTCCGGCGCGAGCAGTGGGTGAGCAGGAGGAACATCGCCAAGGTCGAGCTCGATCGCGAGCACGGCAACATCGTGAAGCTGAACCCGCTGGCTGATTGGTCGCTCGATCGCGTCTGGGACTACGTCCGGACGAACGAGGTCCCCTACCACGAGCTCTTCGACCACGGGTACACGTCGATCGGCTGCGCGCCGTGCACCCGGGCGGTCCTGCCCGGCGAGCCGGAGCGAGCCGGGCGCTGGTGGTGGGAGGAAGACACGGACAAGGAGTGCGGGATCCACTGCTCGGTCCAACTCCTCGGGACCAAGACGGACCGGGAGCGAGCCACGGACGACACCCAGCCCTCACGCGCCGGTCGGAGCGCATGAGCCCGTTCGGCTACCCGGTCCTCGTCGAGCTCGAGGGGCGGCGATGCGTCGTCATCGGTTCGCTCCCCGTCCGCGAAGGCAAGGTCGAGGGTCTGCTCGCGGGCGGCGCCACCGACGTGCTGGTCGTGGCGACCGATCCTGCGGATCGCCTCGAAGGGCTCGAGCTCCTCGACGGCGTCCACGTGGTCCGGCGCGCCTGGTATTCAGCGGACTTCACCGGCGCGTTCCTGGTGATCGCCCATGATCCCGACCCCGCGGTGCGCGCCAGTATCGCGGACGCCGCCCGCGCGGCCGGGGCGTTGGTCAATATGGTTGACGATATCTCGTCGTGCGACTGGGCGGCGCCGGCGATCGTCCGTCGCGGCGAGCTCCTCCTCGCGATCGGCACGGGCGGCGCCGCGCCCGCGCTGTCGAGGAAGATCCGCGAACGCCTCCAGGACGAGTTCGGCCCCGAATGGGCGGAGGTGCTGCGGGTGCTGCGCGAGGTCCGGGAGGAGACGCTGCCCTCCCTCCCGGACCTACGGGATCGTTCGCGCCGGTGGCAGCTCGCCCTCGATCCGGACGAGGCGGCGGAGCTGGTCCGCAGTGGGGGCGCCGAGGAGCTCCGAGCACGCCTCCGCGCCCGGCTCCTCGAAGGAGTCACCGCACCGTGACCGGCCGGGTCATCCTCATCGGAGCTGGACCGGGCGATCCGGACCTGATCACGGTGAAGGGCGCCGCGGCGCTCGCGAGAGCCGACGTGGTCGTCTACGACCGGCTGGCGTCACCGGCGTTGCTCGAGCGGTGCCGGTCGCACGCCGAGCGGATCTACGTCGGCAAGGAGCCGGGCCGCGACCACCTGTCGCAAGAGCGGATCAACCGGATCCTCGTGGACGCCGCCTTGCGCGGGCTCCTCGTGGCCCGGCTGAAGGGCGGTGACCCGTTCGTGTTCGGGCGGGGCGGCGAGGAGATCCTCGCGTGTGCCGCCGCCGGAGTGCCGTACGAGGTGATCCCCGGCGTCACGAGCGCCACCGGTGCGGCGGCGGTCGCGGGTGT
>JBKOUM010000056.1:0-6495 GCA_046723385.1 Actinomycetota bacterium | reverse complement strand
CCTTCACCGTGTCCCTGTTCGTCGCGGCAGCCGTGTTCCCGCAGGGGTCGGCGCTGCTGGCCGCCGCTCGGGTCGGCATCCTGGTCTCGATCGCGGTCTGCGCCGTCGCGGCCTTCGCGATCGCGCGCCTCGGGCCCGTGGCCTCCTCGAACCGTCGTCGCAGGTCGCAGCGATGAACGCTCGGGTATCCTCTCCGGGTTCCGGGCCGGGCGTGACCGCCGCCGGCACGTGGAGGAGGGCTCCGTTCCCAACGTAGGAGGTTCGATGGTCGGCTGGCTTGCCCAGGAGAGCGGCCCGATCGAGGCGCACTTCGGGTCGGGGGAGAACCTGGCCTTGTGGCTCATCTTCGGCGTCTCCCTGATCGCGCTCGTGTTCGCATGGATCCTGGTCCGCGAGGTCCTGGCGGCGCCCGAAGGCACCGAGAAGATGAAGGAGATCGCCCGGGCGATCCAGGAGGGCGCCCGCGCGTACCTGAACCGGCAGTACCGGACGCTCGCGGTCTTCCTCGTCGCGCTCGCGATCCTGCTGTTCTTCGTCCTGCCGGTCCCGAAGAACGCCGAGCACAGCGAGATCAGCATCCGGCTCGGCCGCTCGGTCGCGTTCCTCCTGGGGGCGCTCGCGTCCATGATCACGGGCTACGTCGGGATGTGGCTCGCGGTCCGCGCCAACGTCCGCACGGCGAACGCCGCCCGCGAGTCCGGCCTGCGGCGGGCGGTCAAGATCGCGTTCCGCGCCGGCGGGGTCGCCGGGATGTTCACCGTGGGCCTTGGTCTGTTCGGAGCCACCGTGATCCTGATCGTCTACAAGGGCGACGCCACGAGCGTGCTGGTGGGGTTCGGCTTCGGCGGCGCGCTGCTCGCGATGTTCATGCGCGTCGGCGGCGGGATCTTCACGAAGGCCGCCGACGTCGGGGCCGACCTGGTCGGGAAGGTCGAGCAGGGGATCCCCGAGGACGACCCGCGGAACGCGGCCACGATCGCGGACAACGTCGGCGACAACGTCGGTGACTGCGCCGGGATGGCGGCCGACCTGTTCGAGTCCTACGAGGTCACCCTCGTCGCCTCGCTGATCCTGGGCGCGGCGGCGTTCAGCGGGAGCGAGGTCGGCGCGATCGCCGGGGTGATGTTCCCGCTGTGGGTGCGCGCGATCGGCGTGCTGACCTCGATCGTCGGGATCCTGTCGGTCTCACCGCGCTCCGAGGAGGAGCATGGGATGAAGGCGATCAACCGCGGCTTCTTCATCTCGGCCGCGCTCTCGGCGGTGATCGTCTTCTTCGCGTCGGAGCTGGTCACCAAGGACTGGCGCCCCTTCGCGGCGGTGGTGATCGGCCTGGTCCTCGCGTCCCTGATCCAGGTGCTCACGCAGTACTTCACCGACGCCAAGTACAAGCCGGTCCAGGAGATCGCGGAGTCGACCGTGACCGGACCGGCGACCACGATCCTGTCCGGGTTCTCGGTGGGGCTCGAGTCCACGGTGTGGTCCGCGTTGCTGATCGCGGCGGCCATGGTGTCCGCCTTCTACCTGGGCGACACCGGGTTCGAACGGCTCTACTTCATCTCGCTGACCGGGATGGGCATGTTGACCACCGTCGGCGTGATCGTGTCGATGGACACGTTCGGTCCCATCTCGGACAACGCCCAAGGGATCGCCGAGATGTCGGGCGAGTTCCAGGGCAGACCGGCGGAGATCCTGGGAGGGCTCGATTCGATCGGGAACTCGACGAAGGCCATCACCAAGGGGATGGCGATCGCGACGGCGGTGATCGCCGCGACGTCGCTCTTCGGTTCGTTCGAAGCCGCGCTCGAGACCGCGGGGTTCACCTTCCTGGGGGTCCGTGTCGACCAGCCCGACGTGCTCGTCGGCCTGCTGCTCGGCGGGTGCGTCGCCTTCCTGTTCTCGTCGCTCGCGATCCGCGCCGTCGGACGCGCCGCGATGCAGGTCGTGGTCGAGGTGCGCAACCAGTTCCGCGACCACCCGGGGATCATGACCTACGAGGAGAAGCCGGACTACGCCGCGGTCGTCGACATCTGCACCAAGACGTCGCTCCGCGAGCTGACGACGCCGGGCCTGCTCGCCGTGCTCGCGCCCGTGATCGCGGGGTTCTTCCTGAAGGCGGAGGCGCTGGGCGCGTTCCTCGCGGGGGCCATCCTCACCGGTCAGCTCTTGGCCGTGATGCTGTCCAACTCCGGCGGGGCGTGGGACAACGCGAAGAAGTTCATCGAGGAGGGCAACTACGGCGGCAAGGGCTCGGAGAGCCACAAGGCGGCCGTGATCGGCGACACCGTCGGCGACCCGTTCAAGGACACCGCCGGACCGGCGCTGAACCCCTTGATCAAGGTGATGAACCTCGTCGCGCTGCTGATCGCGCCGCTCGTGGTGGAGCACGCCGACGACACGGCGATCAGGTTCGGGGTGGCGCTCGTCGGGGCGGCGATCCTCGCGGCGATGATCTGGGTCTCCAAGAACCGCAAGTCCGAGCTGGAGGACGAACTCCGCCGGGCTCGCACCGCGGCCTGAGCCGGCCGGGAGCCGGTCGGGCGGCGGTAGGGAACCGGTCGGGCGACGGGTTCCGGATAGGCTCAGCGCGCCATGGGGCGGTTCCATCGATTCCTGCAGCGTCTGACCGAGAGCGACGAGGCTCGCCTCGAGGCGGAGATCCGCGAATGGGCGGAGACCGTGCCCGGGTCCGTGCGGATCGCCGAGGCGCCGATGCGCCACCGCGTCCGGATCGCCGGGGTGATCCGCCGGCTCACCGTGTTCCCGATGCAGGACAACGAGTCGCTCGAGGCGGTCGTGTCCGACGGGACCGGCGAGGTGGTCGTCCGGTTCATGGGCCGGCGCGCGATCGGGGGCCTGGGGCTGGGGACGCGGGTCGTGATCGAGGGCGTCCTCGGGCAGCAGCGCGGCGGGCTCCAGATGATGAACCCCCGGCTCGAGTTCACTGCGTAGCGAGCGCGGGCGGCTTGACGACTCGCCGAGTCTCGACGTCGCCGACGTCGAAAGGAACGATCACGACGTCGACGTGCGGCTCTTCGGCGAACGCGCGCGCGATCCGCCGGCTCGTCCGGTCGTGCAGCAGGATGTGCCGGCGCTTCGGGAAATGCCTGCGAGGCAGGATCAACGTGACCTCAGTCGCTTCGTCTTGGAACCGCGACACGTACCGGCGGAGGCTCCGCTCGATGTTTCGGTCGAAGCATTCTTCGACGTCCAGGGGGATGGCTGCAAGGTACCCGAACGCGATCCACCGATCGATCAGTTCGTTGGCCCGCATCGGATCGCTCGCGGCGTGCACCGCCCGGACCTCGAGCGCGTCGATCCCCCGCGCGTAGCGAGATGCCTTCAAGACGGCCCGGTCGAGATCCTCGACAAGGATGAGGGCCACGTGACGGCGCCGGGGTGGGAGCGGCGAGGGCGGGACCGCGACGTGACGCCCCCTGGGACCGTGGGCGCGGGCGACGACGACCCCCACGTTGGGGAGGTCGCGGAGCGATGCGGCAAGCCCGGACCATGCGCGCGCGCGACGGAGCCGCGGCAGGAACGGCTCATCCGCTGGAGTGGGGACGATGACGGTCACCTGCTCGTCCGCGGCGTGGTGACGCCGCAGGTAGCGACTCACGGCGCGGCCGGGACGCCCGTCGGCGGAGACCGTTTCGAGCGGGATCCGCATGACACACGCACCCCAGGAGGCGACGAGGGCGGGATCTTCGGGGCCGAGGTGGAGCGCCGCGACCCGCGTGGGACGGATCGTGCGCGCGTACTGCGCGGCGTGCAGCGTGTCCTCATTTAGCCCGTCGACCAGCACGATCGCGGTGTGTTCGGGACGATCGCCGGCGTCGTTGGCGCGGTCCTTCGGTCCGATGATCAACTGCTCGTCTTCCACCTCGTACGCTCGGTTCACCCGGACCAGCACGGCGACGAGGATCGGAACCGCGACCATGACCATCCACGCCCCGCCGGCGAACTTGACGATCGCGATCACGATCGCCACGACGAACGTCGCGACGGCTCCCAGCCCGTTCACGAACAAGCCGAAGCGCCACCCCTTCTCCCGAAGCCGGAGGTGTCGCTTCGCCATACCGGTCTGCGAAAGGGTGAAGGATGTGAACACGCCGAGTGCGTAGAGCGGGATCATCTTCGTCACGCTGGCGCTGAAGACCACGATGACTACGCTCGCCGCCCCCGCGAGCGCGACGATCCCGTTCGAGAACACCAGCCGGTGACCGCGCTTCGTGAGCTGTCGAGGCAGGAACGCGTCAGTCGCCTGGAAGCTCGCCAGGCGCGGGAAGTCGGCGAAGGAGGTGTTCGCCGCCAGGATCAGGATCAGCGTCGTGCCGATCTGGAGGATCAGGAACAGAAGGTGCCCCATGGCGCCGCCTCCGTACACCGCCTGGGCGATGATCGCGAGCACGGACTTGCTTTCGTCGGCGACCGGCACCACGTGCAGGCGGGAGGCGAGGAACGACACGGACAGGAAGGTCGTTCCGAGTACCAGCCCCATCCAGACCAGCGTGATCTGTGCGTTGCGCCACTCCGGCTTCTTGAATGCGGGGACGCCGTTGGAGATCGCTTCCACGCCCGTCACAGCCGCGCCGCCCGAGGCGAACGCCTTGAGCACCACGAACATCGTCACGGTCGCGACACCGAGCGAGACACCCCCGTTCATCTCTTGCGCGCCCACGGGGAAGGCGTGCAGATGTCCGGCCGCAACCTGATAGATCCCGGCCAGGCACGTCAGACCGAGGCTCACGATGAACAGATAGGTCGGCACCGAGAAGATCCGGCCAGACTCCCTAACCCCGAGGAGGTTGGCGTAGGCGATGAGCCAGACGAAGCCGAGGGACAGGACGATACGGGCCGACACCGCGAGCGGGAACACGGAACTGATCGCCTGGACCCCGGCGGCGGTCGAGACGCTCACGGTCAGGACGTAGTCGATCAGGAGGGCCACCCCGGCCACCTGCGCCGGCAGCAGGCCCAGGTTGTCCTTGGTGACGACGTACGCACCGCCCGCGCTCGGATACGCCTTGATCGTCTGGCGGTAGCTGAAGATCAAGATCGCCTCGATCAGGACGATCACGGAAGAGATTGGCAGCACGAACGAGAACGCGAGGATCCCGATGGAGGGAAGGAGTACGCGCAGGATCTCCTCGGTGGCGTACGCGACCGAGGACATGTTGTCGGACGAGAAGACGGCGAGCGCCGTGGGTCTCCCGAGTCGCTCGTGCTCGAGCCGCGATGTGGCGAGCGGTCGGCCTAGCAGGACGCGCTTGAACCCGTAGCCGCTCCCGAGATCGACGTCCTGTTCCACGTATCCCACGGTAGGGACCGCGCGAGCTGTTCTTCGCCAGAGCGCGTCAGGGTTCCGTCAGGCACGCCGCGACGGCGTCAAGGTCGCGTCAAGAGGCTAGCCTGCCCACCGTGGAGCGAGGTCGGTTGCGGATCTACGTTGGGTACGCACCCGGCGTGGGGAAGACACACGCGATGCTCGACGAGGCCCATCGCCGGCGCGCGCGCGGCACCGACGTCGTGATCGGCGCCGTCGACACGCACAGCCGGCCGCCGGTCGCGGCGCAGACCGAGGATCTGGAAGCGGTTCCCGCGCTGGTCGAGCTGAGGGACGGGGTCCGTGTCGAGGAGATGGACGTCGACGCCGTGATCGCGCGTCGCCCCGAGGTCGCGCTCGTCGACGAGCTTGCACACCGTAACCTCCTGGCGGGACGGAACGACCGTCGGTGGCAGGACGTGGAAGCGCTCCTCGATCGCGGGATCGACGTGATCTCGACGGTGAACATCCAGCACCTCGAGTCGCTGCAGGACGTCGTCGCCGGCATCCTGGGCGAGGCTCCCACCGACACCGTGCCTGATCAGCTCGTCCGGGCCGCCGACCAGCTGGAGCTGGTCGACCTGACGCCGCAAGCGCTTCGGCGTCGGATGGCGCACGGCAACGTGTTTCCGCCGGCCCGGATGGACGCCGCGCTGGCGCACTCATTCCGTGAGGAGACGCTGACGCGGCTCCGAGAGCTCTCGCTCCTCTGGATGGCCGATCGGGTGGACGACGAGCTCCGCGCGGTCCCGTCGTCCGGGCCACCTCCCGATCGGGTCGAGGCCCGCGAGCGCATCCTCGTCGCGGTTCGTGGCAGGACGGAAGACGAACGCGTCGTGCGGCGCGCCGCTCGGAGGGCGGCGCGCCGCGGCGGCGAGCTGATCGCGGTCCACGTGATCAGCGACACGGCGACGACCGACGACCCGCCGGGCCTCGACCGGATCCGGGAGCTCGTCGAGCAGGTCGGTGGTCGCTTCGAAGAGGTCGTCAGCCGCCGGATTCCCGAGGCGCTGCTGGAACTTGCGCGAGTGGAGGGGATCACCCAGATCGTGTTGGGCGCGAGCGAGCATTCACGATGGCACGAGGTGGTTGCGGGGTCGGTCGTGCGCGACGTGATCCGAGACTCGGGTCCGATCGACGTGCACGTGATCTCCCATGAAGGGGCGTCGCGA
>JBKOUM010000194.1:0-4811 GCA_046723385.1 Actinomycetota bacterium | reverse complement strand
GCCCGTGACCGTCGCGCGCGGCCGGCGTGTTGAACGCATGGATGTTGACCTCGGCGAGGAGCCGCTCGGTCAGCCGTGACGACCCGTTCGGCGCCCAGACCGGCGGCGCGTCGATCGCGATCACGTCGGGGTGGACGTCGGCGATCAACATCCCGAGTCGCTCGATCGCGACCTTCGATGCGACCCTCCCCGGCCGTCGCTCCTCGTCGAGCAGGACCACGTCCAGGCCTTTGCGGGACGCGCCGACGTCGATCCCGAGGGCGAGCACCGACGGCTACCGCGAGGGAGCCTGCCGCCGGTGGGCCAGGAAGTCGAGCAGGTCGCTCCGTGTGAGCACGCCCAGCACCTGGCCCGCCTTCGCCACGAGCACCGCGGGCGCACGTTCGAGCTCTTCGAACGCGTCGTCGACCGCGGCGTCCCATTCGACGGCCGGGATCGGCGGCGCCATGACCGACGCGACGTCGGCCTGGAGGGCGTCGGGGTCGCGGAACACGCGCTCCAAGAGCTCGCGGTCACGGATGGAACCCACCACCTGAGCGACGTCGTTGGACTCCTCGCGAACGACGGGCGCCTGCGAGATGCTGTGGGTCTGGAGCACGTCGACGGCCTGTCGCACCCGGTCGTGGGCGAGCACGGTGATCACGGGGGGGAGGGCGCCGCCCTTCGCGTTGAGCACCTGATCGACGCGCACGAGCTCAGGCCCCTCGAGGAAGCCGTACTGGCGCATCCACGAGTCCGAGAAGAGCTTCGACAGGTACTGGCGGCCCGTGTCGGGCAGCAGCACGACGATCGTCGTGCCCTCTTCGTAGTCGCGCGCCACGTTGAGCGCCGCCGCGACGGCGGACCCGCCGGACCCTCCGACCAGGATGCCCTCGCGCCGCGTGACCTCGCGCGCGGTGAGGAAGGCTTCGCGGTCGGGGACCCGCACCCATCGGTCGACGACCGAGGGGTCGAACGTGTCTGGCCAGAAGTCCTCGCCGATCCCCTCCGTCAGGTACGGACGTGGCTCGTCACCCGTGTAGACCGACCCCTCGGTGTCCGCGCCCACGATCGTGACGGCGGGCTTCATCCGTTTGAGGTACCGCGCGACGCCGGTGATCGTGCCGCCGGTCCCGACCCCCGCGACGAACACGTCGATCTCACCGCCGGTCTGCTCCCAGATCTCCGGGCCGGTCGTTTCCTCGTGGGTCTGTGGGTTCACCTGGTTGAAGTACTGGTTGGGCTGGAACGCGCCGGGGATCTCCGACGCGAGGCGGTCCGCGACGGAGTAGTAGGACTCCGGCGACCCGCGGGGGACCGCCGTCGGGCAGATCACCACCTCCGCGCCGTACGCGCGCAGGAGCGCGATCTTCTCCTGGCTCATCTTGTCCGGCATCACGAAGATGCAGCGGTAGCCCATGATCGCGGCCGCGATCGCGAGGCCGTGGCCGGTGTTGCCCGACGTGGGCTCGACGATCGTTCCGCCCGGCCGAAGGAGCTCGCGACGCTCGGCGTCCTCGATCATCCGGATCCCGATCCGGTCCTTGACGGAGCCGCCGGGGTTGAGCATCTCCAGTTTGGCCACGATCGTCGGGCGCAACCCTCGGGTCACGGCGTGCAGGCGGACGAGGGGGGTGTTGCCCATCGCATCCAGGAACGTGTCGAGCACCTGCATCGGGTCGCGCCTTCCGCCGCCGGGTCGGTCCATCGTCCCACGCTGCGGCGTCGTCCGTCCGACCGGCGAGCCTCCGCGACCCCTCAAGGTCGGGACGGTAAGCTGCCGATGCGTCGGCGGTCCGAGCGTCGATGAGGGGAGCATGCCAAGGGTGCGGTGCCGAAGCGTGACCACGAACCGGGACGGAAGCGCAGCCGAAAGCGCAGACCGCCGTGGGTGACGTCGAGCGCGGGATGGAGCCGAGCGGTGAGAAGCTGCTCGTCGTCGACGACGATCCATTCATCGCCCGGCTCCTGGAGATCGAGCTCGCGGCAGCCGGCTACCAGGTCCGGGTTGCGAACGACGGTCAACAGGCGCTCCAGCTGGTCGAGGAGGACGCCCCCGACCTGGTGATCACCGACGTGATGATGCCCCACGTCGACGGGTTCGAGCTGACGCGTCTGCTCCGGCAGGATCCCCGCACGGCGGTCGTGTCCGTGATCATCCTGACGGCGCGCGGTCTGTCCGCCGACAAGCTCGAGGGCTTCGCGATCGGCGCGGACGACTACATCGTCAAGCCCTTCGACACGCCCGAATTGCTCGCGCGCGTCCGCGGCGTCCTTCGGCGCTCCAAGGAGATGAAGGACGAGTCGCCGCTCACCGGCCTGCCCGGGAACGTGCGGATCCAGGAGGAGATCGAGGACCGCGTCTCATCCGGCGACGACTTCGCCTTGCTCTACGCCGATCTCGACCAGTTCAAGGCCTTCAACGATCACTACGGGTTCGCCCGCGGCGACCAGGTGATCCAGGAGGTCGCCCAGATGATGGAGTCGGTCGTCCAGGAGCTCGCGCCCGACGACGCGTTCGTGGGGCATCTCGGTGGAGACGACTTCGTCCTCGTCGTGCCCCCCTCGGGCGCCGCGCTCGTGGCCGACACGATCGTGCAGCGGTTCGACGACCGCGCGCCCGAGTACTACGACGAGGCCGACCGCGATCGCGGGTGGATCGAGGTCCTCAACCGGCGCGGCGAGCAGCAGCGGTTCCCGACGCTCACGATCTCGATCGGGATCGCGAGCACGCAGCGGCGCCGGTTCGCGCACTTCGCCGAGGTGGTCGCGGTGGCGACCGAGATGAAGAACTTCACGAAGTCGACGCCCGGGTCGTCGTGGGCGATCGACCGCCGGACGACTTGATCGACCGGACGACGCGGCCGGCTAATCGGCCGCGCGGGTACCGGGCAGCGTCCCCGGCTGCGCCAAGAAGTAGCCCTGCCCGAAGCGAACGCCGAGCTCGATGAGCGTGCGGAGCTCCGCGTCGGTCTCGATCCCTTCCGCGACGATCGTCATCCCCATCTCCTGCGCGAACGAGATCAGCGCCCTGGCGAGCGCGCGCTTGCCGCGATCGTCGTCGATCGAGCGGGTGAGTGAGATGTCGACCTTCACGATGTCGGGCGCGATCTGCAGCGTGTGCCGCAGGCTCGCGTAGCCCGCGCCGGCATCGTCGATCGCGATCTGCACGCCCATCCTTCGGAGCGGCGCCAGCCACCGCGCGAGCTCCTCGTAGTCGTCAACCGCCTCGTGCTCGGTGATCTCCACGACCATCCGTTCCGCGACCGGCTCCAGGATCGGCGCCAGGTCGACCGACCGCGCGGCGCGATGCGAGCAGTTCACCGAGAGGTACGAGCGCGGCGGGAGCTTCGGCAGGCCGACCGTGGCCTGGCGGATCGTGGCGAGCTCGAGCTCGACGCCCATGTCGAGCGCGCGCGCTTCCGCGAACCACTCGTCCGGGCGGCGCATCGGGAACGAGCGGAACCTCGCGAGCGCCTCCACGCCGACGACGTCGTGGTCCTCGAGGTTCACGATCGGCTGGTAGGCCATGGACAGTCCCTCGCCCGAGGTGAAGCGCTGGATCTCTTCGCGGCGGGCGTCGAGCTGCTCCTGCTCGATCTCTTCCCGACGGAGCTGCGAGGAGAGCTCGTGCACGATGCCCCCCACGACCTCGTCCGACAGGCTCGTTCCGCCCATCGCGACCCGGCGGATCGACCCCAGGATCTCCTCGGCGGCCGTCCCCTTGACGAGGTAGCCGACGCAGCCGGCGCGGAGCATCTCGAGGACGGTCGGGCGGTCCTCGAACGCGGACAGCGCGATGACGCGCGTCGAGGGTGAGAGCCGTTGGATCTCTCGCGCGGCCCGAGGGCCGCCGCCGGCAGGCATCTTCACGTCGAGGAGCGCCACGTCGGGCTGCTCCCGCTCGGCGAGCGCGATGGCCTCGTCCGCGTCGGCCGCCGCGCCGACGAAGAACACGTTCTCCTCCTGGGCGAGGAGCTCCGCGAGGGCGCCACGCAGCGCCGGCTCGTCGTCTGCGACGAGCACTCGGATGCGTTGAGGCGCCTGGTACGGCCGGGCGCTCGAGATGGGGAAGCCCACGGCGTGGGGAACCGTACCGAGCGGGGAGGGGCCTTTCAATCGCCCGCGCGAGGGCGGCCGGCATCCCCCGACCGTCCTACCGACGATCAGGAAGAGCTAGGTCCGGCTCCCCACTCCTCGCGCAGGATCCCCATCACGAGGGCGTCGTGGAAGGCCCCCTCGAACCACGAGTGCGCCCGAAGCCGGCCCTCCTCGACGAAGCCGACCTTCCGATAGGCGCCGACCGCGCGGTCGTCGTCCGCGAGCACCTCGAGGCCGACCTTGTGCATCCCGAGGTCCCGGAAGGCGAAGTCCACGAGCGTGCGCACCGCATCCTGGCCGAGCCCCTTCGCCCAGTGGTCGCGTGCGAGCGCGATGCCGACGTGACACGAGCGGCGGTAGTGGTCGATCTGGTGGAAGCCACACTCCCCGATCAGCTCGTCGTCGACCTCGACCGCGAACCACATCTTCGTGCGGTCGGGATCCTCGAGCCCTTCGTCGAAGCGTTGCTCGTGCTCCGCGAGCGAGACGGGTCGCGGCGGATGGTCCGAGGATCTCGTCATCAGCTCGAGGTCGTCGTCGAAGAGCTCGTGCAGGCGAGGCAGATCCTCGCGCTCGATCGCGCGCAGCCGGACGTGACGACCCTCGAGCATCGGAAGACCTCCCGGCGCCCGAGTGTAGCTGCGGGTAGCCTTGCCGCCGTGCCGGTATCGGTGGGCGACCCGCTGACGCTCGAGGACGTCGTCGCGGTCGCGCGCGGCGCGGACGTCGCG
>JBKOUM010000145.1:0-4997 GCA_046723385.1 Actinomycetota bacterium | reverse complement strand
GCGTTGCTCGCGTGCGACGTCGCCGCGTTCCGGGTGCTCGGGGCCGAGGGCCTTGGCGACCCGGTCGGCGTGGCCGGCCACTCGCTCGGCGAGTTCGCCGCGACCGTCGCGGCAGACGCGATCGGGTTGCGCGACGCGCTGGAGCTCGTCGTGATCCGGGGCGCCGCGATGCAGCGGGCGGGGGAAGAACGGCCGGGCGCGATGACGGCGCTGCTCGGCGTCGGCGCCGCCGACGCCGAGCAGCTCTGCGGGGAGGTTCGCGACGACGACGAGCTCGTCGTCGCGAACCAGAACTCGCCCGTCCAGGTCGTCGCGAGCGGTTCGATCGCCGCGATCGAACGGCTCGAAGCGCTCGCCACGGAGCGCAAGGTCCGCGCGGTCCGGCTCCCGGTCGCCGGCGCGTTCCACAGCGAGCTGATGCGGCCCGCGGTCGAGCCGGTCCTCGACGCCCTCGGGCGGATCGAGCTCCGCGACCCCCTGTTCCCCGTCGCCGAGAACGTCTCGGGGGAGCTCGTCGTGGATGCGGAGGCGCTCCGCGAGCTGCTCGGCCGGCAGGTCGTGTCGCCCGTGCGATGGGACACGGGGATCGCCGCGCTGACCGCGGCCGGGGCGACCACCTTCCTCGAGGCGGGCCCCGGGGACGTCCTCACGAAGCTCATGAAGCGGATCGACGCGACGCGTCGCGCCGCCCCGGTGGGGACGCCCGACGCCGCGCGCGAGGCCCTGGCCGCCGGTGCGTAGCACAGCCCGGGCCGACGAACGTCCGTTATCCTCGGTTGCCGTGACCAGACACGCCACCATCACCGGCGTCGGCTCGTCGCTCCCGCCCCGGATCGTCCCCAACTCGTGGTTCGAGGATCGGATCGACACGACCGACGAGTGGATCCGCTCGCGGACCGGCATCGAGGCTCGCCACTTCGTGACGGACGAGGTCGTCACGTCGGACCTCGCGATCGAGGCCTCGCGGATCGCGCTCGACGAGGCCGGGATCCCCGCCGAACAGATCGACGTGGTGATCTGCGCGAGCGTCACCGGCGACACGCCGTTCCCGTCGACGGCCGTCTGGGTCCAGCAGAAGCTCGGCCTGTCGTGTCCGGCGTTCGACGTGAACGCGGCGTGCGCGGGCTACTCGTACGGTCTCGCGACGGCCACCGCGTTCGTCGAGGCGGGCGTCGCCGACACGATCCTGTTGATCGGCGCCGAGGTCTTCAGCAGGATCCTCGACTTCTCCGACCGGCAGACCTGCGTGCTCTTCGGCGACGGCGCGGGCGCCACCGTGATCCAGGCGAGCGAGCGTCCCGGGATCGAGGGCACGGTCCTCGGCGCCGACGGCACCGCCGCGGAGATCCTGCTGATGCCGGCCGGGGGCTCGCGTGAGCCGGCGACGCCCGAGACCGTCGCGGCCCGGCGGCACCGGATCCAGATGCCGAACGGACGCGAGGTGTTCAAGCGGGCGGTCACGGAGATGGCGGCCTCGTGCCGGGAGGTGCTCGAGAAGAACGGACACACCCCCGACGACGTCGACCTGTTGATCCCGCATCAAGCGAATGCCCGGATCATGGTCGCGGTGGCCGAACGCCTCGGGATCCCACTCGAGCGCGCCGTGGTCGACGTCGCGGAGGTCGGCAACACGAGCGCCGCCTCCATCCCGATCGCGCTCGACCGCGCCTACCGGGCGGGGCGGATGAAGGACGGCGACCTGGTCCTGTTCACGTCGTTCGGCGCGGGCCTGACGTGGGGCGCCACGGTGATGCGCTGGACGATGCCGGGGATCGGCGCGTGACCTCGCGAGTCGCGGTCGTCACCGGGGCCTCGCGCGGGATCGGGCGGGCGTGTGCGGTCGCGCTCGCCGAGGCCGGGTGGACCGTGGCGATCGGGTACCGGACGAACGAGCAGGACGCGAAGGAGACGTTGGAGGCGCTCGCGGGCGCAGGGACGCCCGGGCTCGCCGTGACGATGGACGTGACCGACGACGCGAGCGTCCAGGAGGCGTTCCGTCGCATCACGGACGAGGCAGGCAACGTGACGGGCCTGGTCAACAACGCCGGCATGTCCCGAGACGGGCTCTTGATCAAGTACCCGATGGACGTCTACGAGCAGACGATGGCGACCAACCTCCGCGGATCGTTCCTCTGTTCCCAGGCGGCGCTCCGCGGGATGCTGCGCGAGAAGTGGGGTCGGATCGTGAACATGTCGAGCGCCGTGGCGATCCACGGCAACGCCGGCCAGACCGTGTACGCGGCGACCAAGTCGGGGCTCGTCGGGCTCACCAAGTCCCTCGCTCGCGAGATGGCGAGCAAGGGCGTCACGGTGAACGCGCTCTGTCCGGGGTTGCTCGACACCGAGATGACGTCGCACCTCACCGACGAGGCGCGCGCGTACTACATCGACCAGACGCCGTTGCACCGGGCGGCGACCCTGCAGGAGGTCGCGTCCGTCGTGCGGTTCCTGATGTCCGAGGAGGCGTCGTACGTGAACGGCGCGGTGATCCCCGTCGACGGCGGCCTGACCGCCTAGCGGCTAGGCTGACGCGACCCCGGATCTGACAGAGAGCCCAGCGAGAACCAGGAGGAACGGAACAGATGACGGATCGTGTAGAGATCGAGACGCGGGTGAAGAAGGTGCTCGCCGAACAGCTCGCGGTGGACGAGGCACAGGTGGTGCCCGACGCCCGCTTCCAGGAGGACCTCAACGCGGACTCGCTTGACCTCGTCGAAGCGGTCCTCGCCTTGGAGGAGGAGTGGAGCATCGAGATCCCCGAGGACGAGATGGAGTCCGTGAAGACGGTCGGTCAGGCGATCGACCTGGTCTCGACCAAGCTCGGCGTCAGCTGAACGCCTCACGGAGCTCGCCCATGAGCCAACGCCCGCGCGTCGTGATCACCGGCATCGGTGCCGTCACGCCGGTCGGGACGGGCGTCGACGACTTGTGGGCCGGGATCACCTCCGGCCGCAACGGCGTCCGCGCGATCACGCAGTTCCCGACGGACGACCTGGCCGTCAAGGTTGCCGGCGAGGTCGACGGCTTCGATCCTGCGACGTACCTGGACACGAAGGAAGCCCGCCGAACCGATCGCTTCGTCCACTTCGCATTGGGCGCGACCCAGCTCGCGTGGGAAGACGCCGCCCGACCCGAGATCGTGTCCGAGCGCGGCGGGTGCATCTACGGGACCGGGATCGGCGGGATCCAGACGCTGCTCACGCAACACGGCGTCCTGCTCGAGAAGGGCCCCGGTCGGGTGTCGCCCTTCATGGTCCCGATGCTGATGGCCAACGCGGCGGCCGGGCACGTGGCGATGCGGTACGGCCTCACCGGTCCCAACATGGCGACCCTGTCGGCGTGCGCGTCGTCGAACAACGCGATCGGCGAAGGGATGCGGTTGATCCGCGACGGGTACCTGGATCTCTGCGTGGTCGGCGGGTCCGAGGCGGCGACCGTCCCCTTGACCGTGGCCGCGTTCGCGCAGATGACCGCGCTCACCAAGAACCCCGATCCCGAAACCGCGTCGAGGCCGTTCGACGCGGCGAGGAGCGGCTTCGTCCTTTCGGAGGGCGCCGCGACGTTGATCCTCGAATCCGAAGAGCACGCGCGCGCCAGGGACGCCAGGATCTACTGCGAGGTCGCCGGGTACGGCGCGTCCGACGACGCACACCACATCACGGCGCCGGATCCCAAGGGGACCGGCGCGACGCTCGCGATGCGCTGGGCGCTCCGCGACGCCGGCGTGGAACCCCAGGAGGTCTCGTACATCAACGCCCACGGCACCTCGACGCAGCTGAACGACGCCGCCGAGACCGTCGCGATCAAGGCGGCGCTGGGCGAGGACGTCGCGCACCGTGTTGCCGTGTCGTCGACCAAGTCGATGACCGGACACATGCTCGGCGCCGCCGGAGCGGTCGAGGGTGCGGTCTGCGCGCTCGCGATCACGCACGGGACGGTCCCGCCGACGATCCACTACGCGACGCCCGACCCCGACTGCGACCTGGACGTCGTGCCGAACGAGGCACGCCGGATGGACGTCACGCTCGCCCTGTCGAACTCGTTCGGGTTCGGCGGCCAGAACGCGTGCATCGCCTTCCGGGCGATGGGGTGAGCGGCCCGGAGCTGCCACCTCCGCCCGGTTCGCCGGGCTGGAGTCCCCCGGCTCCGGCCTCGTCCTCGGCCTCGTCCTCGTCCGCGGCCGGCGATCCGCTCCTCGATCGGCCGGCGTGGCGTCAGGGTCATCCCTGGTGGGCGCTGCTGCACGTCGCGATCGGGTTCGGCATCGCGATCGTCGCGTTCTTCGTCGCGGTGATCGCCGGCATGATCGGACGCACGCAGTCGCAGCTGGACAACGCCGACGACGGCCCGGTCGCGATCGGGATGCTCTTGATCCTCGGCTCGTCGATCGTGGGGTGGTTGCTCTTCGCGTACCTCGGATGGTCGATCGGCCGCCGCGCGGCCGTGCTCGCCGCGGCGGTGGGAACCTCCTGCGTGATCGCCGCGGTCCTCTTCTCCGTCGCCACGCGCTGATCAGCCGTCGAACGAGCGGCTCAGTTTCGCTCCGTCGTACTCGAGGGTCTGGGCGAGCCCGCCGACGACGTCGTCGAAGCGGCACCGTCGAGGGAGGGCCGGGTCCCCGACGGAGAACCAACCGTCGGCGAGCGCCCCCAGCCGATGCTCCTCGCCGTCGGACGGCCACATCGCGAACAACTCGTCTTCTCGTTCATAGACCCTGATCGCGCGGGTCCACGGACCGTCGGCGCGGTAGAGGCCGCCGAACGGGCCCGGCGTGGCGTCGGCGACACCGGGACGCTCCCCGCCTTCCCGGTCGTACCTCGTCGGACCGTGGGTCAGTCCCGTCGCCTCGCCGCGCTCGTCGCGGATCAGGCGGAGCAGGTACCGGTCGAACGCCTGGTGCGGGACGGCGAACGTATCCGGCTCGTCGGGCCAGCGTTCGAGGCGGACCGCGATTGGACCGGACCGGAGCAGGAGACCTCCGTCGGCCCCCTCCAGGT
>JBKOUM010000081.1:0-5564 GCA_046723385.1 Actinomycetota bacterium | reverse complement strand
GACCAGCCGCCACCCGGTCGAGCGGGCCGCTCCGGTGACCAGGATCCGGCGGCCCATCAGCCCCCGCCCTCCCGGTCGAGGGGGGGGGCCCCCCCCCCCCCCCCCCCCCCCCCCCCCCCCCCCCCCGGGCGCGCCCCCCCCCCCCCCCCCCCGCCGCTGCACCTCGTCACGGATCGCGCGGGCGACCGTGATCGTGAACCCGCGTCGGCTCTCGTAGAGGATCAGGACTCGCATGTCCGTTATGGATAGCAGGTCCCTCCACGGCTGGCGATACGCTGGCGATCCCAACCTCCGAGGAGGCCCATCCGTGGAACCGCTCGACCGACTCGCCCAGGCGCTCTCCGTGGACGCGACCACCCCGGCAGAGACGGCCTCCATCCTGACGGTCGCCCGAGACGTCGCGCACACGATGGAACGCCGGATCACTCCCGTTTCGACGTTCCTGCTCGGGATCAGCGTCGAGCGTCGCGTCGCCGCCGGGGCGTCGCGGGACGACGCCCTGGCGGCCGCGATCGCCGACATCCGGACAGCGATCCCCGAGGAGCCCGACCGGGAGCCTCCGGGGCCCGCGGGGTAGGCTGGGTGTCCTGCCCATGGACACGCGCTCGGCATCACCCGCGAACGGCCCGCTGATCGACGCGTTCGGTCGGCTCGCCGACGACCTACGGATCTCGGTCACCGACCGATGCAACTTCCGTTGCACGTACTGCATGCCTGCCGAGGGCGTCGCCTGGCTGCCCAAGTCCGAGCTCCTGACCTTCGAGGAGCTGACGCGGCTGCTCTCGTCGTTCGTTCGCCTCGGTGTCCGGTCGCTCAAGGTCACGGGCGGCGAGCCGACCGTGCGCGCGGACCTCCCGAAACTGATCAGGATGTTCCGTGAGGCGGGGCCCGATCTCGACATCTCCATCACGACGAACGGGATGCTCCTGGACCGGCTCGCTGGCCCGCTCGCGGAGGCCGGCGTCGACCGCGCGACCGTGTCCTGCGACTCGCTGCTGCGCCATCGCTTCGCCGAGATGACGCGACGCGACGCGCTCGAACGCGTGCTCGCGGGACTCCGGGCCGCTGAGGAAGCGGGGCTGCAGCCGATCAAGATCAATACGGTGGTGATCGCCGGCACGAACGACGACGAGGTCGTCGAGTTCGCCGGGTGGGCGCGTGAGACCGGCTACGAGGTTCGGTTCATCGAGTACATGCCGCTGGACGCGGACCACGCGTGGGAGCGTGCCAAGGTCGTCCCGGCCGCCCGGATCCTGGCTGCGATCGACGCGATCTACCCGCTCGACGCCGCGTCCCACGACGCGGAACCGGCGACGACCTATCGGTTCGCCGACGGCGCCCCCGGCGCGATCGGGGTCATCGCGAGCGTCACCGAGCCGTTCTGCGACACCTGCAACCGGCTGCGACTCACCGCCGAGGGCGCGTTCCGAACCTGTCTGTTCGCGCTCGACGAGACCGACCTCCGCGACCCGCTCCGCTCAGGCGCCTCCGACGACGAACTCGCGACGACGATCCGCGGAGCCGTCTGGAAGAAGTGGTCGGGCCACCGGATCAACCACCCCGACTTCGTCCAGCCGGAGCGGTCGATGTCGATGATCGGCGGCTGAGCCAGCCTCACACGGGCCTGCGACCGACGATCACCCGCGTGATCTTGAGTTCGCCGCCCTTGGTGCTGCGGACGTCGCGGAACCCGCCCTTCGTCATCACCCGCTTGACGTCCCTCGCCCGATCGGGATCGGTCTCCATCAGGAGCCAGCCCTTGCGGTCGAGCCACTCGGGCGCCTCGGCCACGGTCCGGCGGACGAACCCGAGCCCGTCCTTGCTGCGATCGGTCAGCGTGTGGACGGGCTCCCAGTCCTTGATCTCGTCGGGGAGCTCGTCGACCTCGCTCATCGCGACGTACGGCGGGTGGACGGTGATGACGTCCACGGAGCTCGCGATCGACCTCGGCAGCCCGCCGAAGACGTCGCCTGCGGCGAAGCGGACCTTCAGCCCCAGCCTCCTCGCGTTCCGGCGTGCGAGCTTCACGGCCTCCTCGGACAGGTCGGTCCCGTACACCTTCGCCTTGGGGATCTCGTTGGCGACCGAGAGCGCGATCGTCCCGGCACCGGTCGCAAGATCGACGTGGACCGGTGCCTTCCGCTTGCGGAGCCTCCGGACGGCCTGCTCAGCGAGGAACTCCGAGGAATCCCGTGGGACGAAGACGCCCGGCTCGGAGATCAGCTCGAGTCCGCGGAACTCCGTGAACCCCTTGATGTACGGGATCGGCTCGCCCGTGGCGCGACGCGCGATCAGTTCGAGGAACTCCTTGCGCTCGCGATCGGGGATCCGTTCGCCCGGCTCTGGCTCCTCGCCGCCCATCACGAACGCGAGCAGATCCTCCGCCTCGATCTTCTCGCGGTCCTTCTGCCAGTGGTCGATCGCCTCGGACGCCTCGAGCGACGCGATGCCGTCCTTGATCAGCGCCCGGGCCTTCATCGGCCGCACATGCTACCGGTTCGGCCTCGTACACTCGGCCCGTGCCGACGCGGAAGGACGACGCGAAGGACCCGAAGCACGCGACGAAGCCGGCCGCCCGATCCCGCACGTCGCGGAGCAAGAGGCCGTCCGCCACGCCGGAGATCCATCTCACCGGTGACCGCATCGTGGTCCGCGTGCCGGAGAACGGGGAGCGCCGGACGAGCGGCGGCCTGTTGATCCCGGCGACGGCCATGCCGGCACCCAAACGCCTCGCGTGGGGCGACGTCGCCCTGATCGGCCCCGAGGTGAGGGTCGCCAAGGAAGGGGACCGGGTGCTCTTCCTCCCGGCCGCCGGCCTGGAGGTGGAGCTCGAGGGCGAGGAGCTCGTCTTGCTCCGCGAGCGCGACATCCAGGCCGTCTCCTCGCAACCCGCCGGCTCGAAGGATCGAACCCCCGGCCAGTACCTGTAGCGCTACGCCGAGACGAAGCTCAGCCGAACCATCCGTTCGTCGTTGTCGCGGTTCGGGTCGACGAGCACGACGGACTGCCACGTCCCCAGCTGCACCTGGCCTTCCAGGACGGGCAGGGCCAGGGAAGGCGCCACCAGCACGGGCAGCAGATGGTCGCCGCCGTGTCCCCGACTTCCATGGTGGTGCGCGTACCGATCGTCGCGAGGGAGCAGGCGTTCGAGCAGGTCGTCGAGGTCCGTCTCGGACCCGCTTCCCGTCTCCATCAGCGCGAGCCCGGCGGTCGCGTGGGGCGCGAAGACGTGGATGAGTCCGTCACCCCCGCTGCGCCGGGCGAAGTCCTCGACCCGCTCGGTCAGGTCGGTGACCCGTCGCCCGCGGGTCGTGATCCTGAGGATCTCCGACCGCATGCCGCCTCAGGGCGCCGGGTCGTTCCCGCCGCTCGAGGAGGTCTCATCGCCCCGCGATGGGAGCGGGGAAGGCTCGGCCGGCGGCATCGGGGCGGGAACAGCAGGTGGATCGGCGGCCGGAGGCGGAGATGCCGGAGGAGGCTCGGTCGGCGTGAACCCGCTCCCCGCGGCCGCTCCCATCCGCGACGTGGTGTCGGTCATCGACCCGCCTGCCGTCAGGAGGACGATCCCGCCGCCGATCGCCACCAACCCACCGATGATCGAGATCCAGATGCCCGGACCGAAGGAGGTGTCGATGTATTGGCCGATCACGGCCGAGGCCCCTTCGACGGATCCGAGCCGCGGCACCGCCTCCTCGATCGCTTGCTCCTTCACGACGTCCGCCTGCGTGGTGTCGTACAGCGCCCACCCGCCGCCGATGAGACCGGCGACGATCAATCCCACCGCCACGATCCTCGGGGAGACCCTCAGGAACGCGACCACGCCCAGGATGATCGCGATGATCCCCATCGCGAGAGCCCACTTCCCGCCGGTCACGTCGATGCCGCTCACCGACCTGGAGACGTCCCCGACGGCGGCCGAGACCGCGGCGGGATCCAGTCCGGCCGCGGACGCGAGCGCCTGCACGTTGAGCGTGCCGGTCCCCCAGGTGAGGAGCGAGCCGAGAACGAGCGCCACCCCCCCGACGATGCCGACGATGGCGCCCATCGACCTCTTGTTGTCCATCCCGCTGCTGTCCATCCAGGCCCCTCCTTGGCTCCGAAGGCCTGAGTCTGGTGGCTCCGGGGAGAGGATGCGAATCGGCTCAGCCCCAGGTGGAGAAGGAGGTCGGCTCGGCCAGCACCTCGGTGTGCTCCGTCTCGACGAACGCGTCGAAACCGAACCGCCACGCGAACGCGGGCCAGCGGTACTCGACCGACCCCTCGCCGGCACGGTAGACCGCCGTGTAGAGCGTCCCGAAGCCGTGCGCGTACGAGGTCGAGAACAAGGGCGCCCGCAGGAAGCTCTCGGTGAAGGCCGCAGCGTCGGACGAGGGATCCTCGATCAGCCGGACGATCGTCCGTTCTCGCTCGATCGTCCTGGTCATCCGGGCTTGCTCCGGCCAGTCGACGATGCCCTGGTGGTTCGTCGCGGCGGGGAACGCTCGGAAGATCGGCTCAGCGTCGGGCGAGAGGTACGCGGTCAGGACGCGCGCGTCCCGATCGACCAGGGTGAGGTTGTGACTGAGGGAATACGGCAGGCGCGCGAGCGTGACGCGTGCTTCGTCGACGGTCGCGCACGTCTCCAGGACGTAGCGGACGACGATCGGGATCCCGAAGCCGTCGCCGAGCGCGCGGCGTCCCCCGAACGTGAGGGAGACCGCGAGCCCCGCGTCGTTCATCCCGTCGAGGAGCCCCCAGAGGCAATCGCTCATGCCGATCACTCGGTGCTCGAGCATGCGGGTGGACCACACGATCCCTTCGAACCGCGAGGGCGCGTAGTCGTAGTTCCGGACCAGCATCGGGCCACCGGCCCGCGTCCAGACACCCTGCGAGCACGCGGCCAGGTACGGCGGGGGCGTGTACAAGGAGAGCATCCTCGCGGCCAGATCGCTCCCGCCCGCGAGCTCGACGACGCGTTCGTACACGGGGACGAGCTCGGGCATGTGTCCCTTGATCATCCGGAGCGAGGCCGCGTAGGACGGACGAGCCTCCTCACCCTCGCGGAGGAACCACTCGCGGTAATGCGGCCACTTCTCCTCGAACACCGCCTTCCATCGCGGCCCCGGCTCGCGCTCGTGGATCGCGCGGAAGGTGAACGGCAGCATCCGCATGGTCCGCAGATGTTCTCAGGGGGCTCGGGACGCGTCGAGCATCGCCGCTTACAGCAGCTTGAAGCCGAAGGGCTCGTGCTCGTGCGCCGCCTCCCCGTCCGGCGAAACGCTGTCGAACTCGGACTTGATGCCGGTGATCCACGCCCGGGTGCGATCGAGGAGCTCGTGCTCGTCGTCCATGAACCGGCCGCGCGTCACGAGGATGCCCAGATCGGCGCCGCGGTAGCGGTACTGATCTTCTCCGGCGATCCGGAGGTAGAAGGCCTCGGACTCGTCGGAGACGGTGTGCCAGTCCGTGACTCGTCGATCGAACCGGATCCCGCCGGGGGGGGGGGGGGGGGGGGGGGGGGGCCCGCGCCGCCCCCCCCCGCGCGGGCCGCGGGCCCCCCCCCCACCCGCCCCCGCACGACGGCC
>JBKOUM010000116.1:0-6510 GCA_046723385.1 Actinomycetota bacterium | reverse complement strand
GTGGTCCACGTGACCCGCCGTCGCGACGACGCGGAGCTGGCCGGTCACGTCGGTCCTTCCCTCTCAGACGTCGTCGATGTCGTCACCCTCGAGCGCGTACTGCACGGCGCGCGACAGGTCGGGGATCTGCGCTTCGGGGACCGTCCGGACGTCCAGGATCACGTCGCCGCCGTCCACCCGGCAGAAGACGGAGGGCGAGCCCGATCGGAGCCGGGCGGCGAACGCCGAGGGACCGGGTGGCCGGATCCGAACACCCCATGACGCGAGCGAGCTGCCGGGCATCGATCCGCCGCCGACGACGGACTCGCACCGGATCACGTGGGCTCCCTCCAGGTCGCCGCCGATCGCCTCGCAGAGCAGCTGGGCCTTCTTCGCGAGCCGGTCAGGGTCGGCATGGACCATCGCGTGGACGGGGATCTCGAGATGGGCCCCCGTCGCGGAGAGCCGAAGCGTCGCTTCGAGGGCCGAGATCTGCAGCTTGTCCACCCGGAGGGCTCGAGCGAGCGGGTGCGCGCGGAGGGCGCCGATCAGGTCGGCGCGGCCGGTGATGCACCCGGCCTGAGGACCGCCCAAGAGCTTGTCGGCGCTGAAGGTCACCAGGTCGGCGCCGTCGTCGAGCGCGCCGCGAACCGTGGGCTCGTCGGCCGGGAACCCCCGTTCTCGGTCGAGCAGGCCGGAGCCCACGTCGTAGACGAACGGCAACGACCGGTTCGCGGCGAACGCCGCGAGGTCCTTCGCGGGGACCTCGGCGGTGAACCCGACGACGCGGTAGTTCGAGGGGTGCACCTTGAGGATCGCGGCCGTGCGTTCGTCGAGCGCGGTTCGATAGTCGGAGAGGCGGGTTCGGTTCGTCGTGCCGACCTCGACCAGTTTGGCGCCCGATGCGCGCACGATGTCGGGGATCCGGAACTCGCCGCCGATCTCGATCAGCTCGCCGCGTGAGACGAGGACGGGTCTGCCCTTGGCGATCGCGGCGAGCGTCAGCACCAGCGCGGCGGCGCAGTTGTTGACGACGAGGGCGTCCTCGGCCCCGGTGAGCGCGGTCAGTACGAGCTCCGCACGGGCTGAGCGCTTCCCCCGCGTCCCGGCGTCGCGGTCGACCTCGAGGTCGGCGTAGCCCGACGCCGCGCGCGCGACCGCCTTCACGGCGGACGCCGCGAGCGGGGCGCGCCCGAGGTTGGTGTGCAGGATCACCCCCGTCGCGTTGATCACGGAGGTGAGGCCGAAGACGGCGTGCGCGGCGCGGCCGGCGGCGCGGGCGAGGATCTCGTCGTGCGTCGGCGGATCGACCCCGGCCGCCGCCGCCGCGCGCACCTCGTCCAGGGTGATCGTGAGCGTCCGCTTCAAGACGGCGCGACCGACCGTGACCGCGGCGCGCTGCCCCGGCTCGGAGCGCAGGAGGGCGTCGACGGACGGGACCTTCCTCCGTGCATCGCTCGCCGTGCGTGTCACGATCGGGAGCGTACTCGTCCCGGTCGGTGGGGCGCGAGACGCGGGAGCCGCGAGACCGACCTCACGGGTAAGATGCCGACCGATGTCCGACACCGACATCCGCCCGGCGTTCCAGAGCTCCGACCTGATGAACATGGTCCGAGGCGGAGGCGTCGACATCGTTCCCGCGGGCGAGTTCCAGACCGAGGAGATGATCCTCAACATCGGCCCGCAGCACCCTTCGACTCACGGCGTCCTCCGGATCGTGGTCGAGCTGGACGGCGAGGTGATCACCCGGGCCGAACCGGTGATCGGCTACATGCACCGGGGGGCCGAGAAGTTGGCCGAGTACCGCGACGCGCGCCAGACCCTCGTGTTGATGAACCGCCACGACTGGTTGAGCGCCTTCAACAACGAGATCGGCTGGACGATCGCCATCGAACGGCTGGCGGAGATCGAGGTTCCCGATCGCGCAAGCTGGATCCGCACGATGTTCGCCGAGTTCAACCGGATCATGAACCACCTCGTGTTCATGGGCTCGTACCCGCTGGAGCTCGGCGCGATGACGCCGATCTTCTACTCGTTCCGCGAGCGCGAGCTGGTGCAGGACCTCGTCGAGTCGGCGACCGGCGCGCGGATGCACCACTCGTTCGCGCGGGTCGGAGGGCTCAAGGACGACCTGCCGCGCGGGTTCCTCAAGCGCGCCGGCGAGGTCCTCGTCGCCCTCCGACGTCTCCTGAAGGAGTACGACCAGCTGATCATGGGGAACGAGATCGTGTTCAAGCGATGCCGAGACGTCGGGTCGATGCATCCGAACATCGCGATCGCGTACGGATGCTCCGGACCGACCCTGCAGTCCACCGGCGTCGCGATGGATCCGCGCAAGGACACGCCGTACGAGAAGTACGCCGAGGTCGAGTTCGAGGTGCCCGTCGGCACGCGAGGCGACAGCTACGACCGCCTGTGGGTGCTCGTCCAGCGCGTCAAGCAGTCCTGCGACATCATCGAGCAGTGCCTCGACCGGCTCCCACCGGGGCCGTACCGGACGAGCGGCCTCCTCAACAAGGCGATCAAGATCCCCGAGGGCGAGATCTACGTGCGGACCGAGAACCCGCTCGGGGTCCAGGGTTACTACGTCGTCGGGAACGGGAAGAAGGAGCCGTACCGGATGAAGATGCGCACCGCGAGCTTCTCGAACGTCAGCGTGATCCCGGCGATCCTCCCCGGCACCCTCGTGCCCGACCTGATCGCGATCCTCGGATCGATCTTCTTCGTCGTCGGCGACATCGACAAGTGATGGACGACACGGACGTCACCGCGCGGATCAACGAGCTCGCCGCCGAGGAGCACGAGCTCTTCCAGAAGGAGGGGCGCGGCGAGGCGACGGACGCCGATCGCGAGCGACTCGCCGAGCTCCAGGTGATGCTCGACCAGTGGTGGGACCTGCTGCACCAGCGCCGGGCGCGCGAGGCCGCCGGGCAGGACCCCAACGAGGCCACGGTCCGCGACGAGCGAACCGTCGAGGGCTACGTCGACTGAGCACCCGGGTCCAGCGGCTATCCTGACGCGCCTGATGGCGCTTCCCAGCTTCACCGACGACTTCCCGGCTTGGTACCAGGAGGTCGTGCGCCAGGCGGATCTGGCGGAGAACTCGCTCGTCCGCGGCACGATGGTGATCAAGCCGTACGGCTACGCGCTGTGGGAAGCGATCCGCGACGCGCTCGACGTTCGGTTCAAACGGACCGGCCACCGCAACCTGTACTTCCCGATGTTCATCCCGCTGCACCTGATGGAGCGGGAGAAGGAGCACGTCGAGGGGTTCGCCCACGAGTTCGTCCAGGTGACGCGCGTCGGCAGCGAAGACCTCGGTGAGCCGCTCGTCGTCCGCCCGTCGTCGGAGACGATCATCTGGCAGACGTACGCGAAGTGGGTCCAGAGCTACCGGGACCTTCCGTTGCTCTACAACCAGTGGGCGAACATCGTCCGCTGGGAGCTCCGCCCGCGCCTCTTCCTGCGGACGACCGAGTTCCTCTGGCAGGAAGGCCACACGGCGCACGAGACCGAGGACGAGGCCCGGGCCGAGGCGCAGCAGATGCTCGACGTCTACCGCCAGGTCGCGGAGGACGAGATGGCGATGCCGGTCCACCTGGGCCGGAAGACCGCGGCGGAGCGCTTCCCGGGCGCCGAGGAGACCCTCACGATCGAGGCGCTGATGCGCGACCGGAAGGCGCTCCAGGCGGGGACGTCGCACTACCTGGGGCAGAACTTCGCGAAGGCGTACGGGATGCAGTTCCTGGGCCGCGACGGCGACCAGCACTACGCCGAAGGCACGTCGTGGGGTGCGTCCACCCGACTGGTCGGTGGCGCGATCATGGCGCACGGCGACGAGAGAGGCTTGCGGCTGCCGCCCCGGATCGCACCGACGCACGTCGTGATCGTGCCGATCCCCGGGAAGGGGGACGCGGAGACGCACGGTGTCCAGGAGGCGAGCGCGAAGGTGGCCGACGTCCTCCGCGCGACGTCGTGGGAAGGGCGTCCGATCCGGGTCGAGCTCGACGACCGAGACGATCTCCGGCCCGGCTTCAAGTTCGCCGACAGCGAGCTCCGGGGGATCCCGATCCGGCTGGAGCTCGGCGCCCGCGACGTGGGGAACGACGTCGTCACGTTGGTCCGGCGCGATCGCGGGGAGAAACAGGAGGTCGCGATCGGGGCGGTCGAGAAGGTCGTCCCGGAGGTTCTCGGCCAGATCCAGCGGGCCCTGTTCGACGACGCACTCGCGTTCCGCGAGGCGCACACCACGTACGTGGCGACGTACGACGAGCTCCGCGCCGCGATCGAGGATCCGGGCGGGTTCGTGTTGGGCCCTTGGTGCGGCGACGCGATCTGCGAGACGAAGGTCAAGCAGGAGACGAAGGCGACGATCCGGTTCCTTCCGTTGGAACCGGATCGTCCCGACGGTCCCTGCGTGGTGTGCGCCCAGGCGGCCGTGGACACGGCCGCCTGGGCGATCGCCTATTGATCGTCAGGTCTGTCGGTTGACCCAGACCCCACCGGGCCCGGTGTACGAGTTCCCCTCGCCCCAGATCGCGATCGTCTTGCCCGTGCTCGTGACGGCGGTCTCGCCGTAGTCGCCGTAGGGCTCCAGGAACCCGTTCGCCGTCTTGTACGACGCGCCGCTCGCGACGTCGGAGATGTTCACGGGTGCGGCCCAGCTCGCGCCGCCGGTGGTCGAGCTCCGGTACCAGACGTTCCAGGCGACGAAGTTGCCACCGTTCGTCTGCATGTACCACGCGCGGACGTCCGTCGCGCTCGCCATCTCGACCGAGGGGAAGTCGCCCATCTCGCCCGCGGTGGACAGCGGCTGCCGGGCTGACCACGTAGCGCCGCCGTCGCTCGACGTCCGCGCGTAGACCGTCTCGTTGCCGCCCGACACGGTCGCGCCGTCGTAGAGCAGGACCAGGTTCGAACTCCCGAAGCCCGCGATCGCGCTGTGCCCCGGGTAGTAGTCGGCCGGGCACCCGGCCGCCGTGCACGCCGGTCCGTTCTGGACCGTGTCCACGAGGTTCGTGGTCCAGCTCGCACCTCCGTTGGTCGACGGCTAGACGTTGACCTGGTCGTCGCCCGTCAGCGCGCCGCCGCCCCCGTAGAGCAGGCTCGTCTCGGAGAACACGACCGTCCCGTTGGACAGCACGTCACCGTCGAACGCGTAGATGTAGCGCTTGGAGTCGACGATCTTCGTCTGCGTCCATGTCGCCCCGGCGTCGTGGGATTGCGCGATCCACGGGTCGCCGCCCGTCGGGCCGTTGAAGGCGATGTAGACGTCGTTCCCGGTGTCCGAGACCGCCAGGATCGGCTTGTCGTTCCAGCTCACCTTGCCGTACACGGGCACGGGCGCGGTCCAGGTCTGGCCGTGGTTCGTCGACTTCGAGAACACGACGTTGAAGCCGTTCATCCACGCGGCGTACACGGCGCCGGTGTTCGGCACGACCTCGATCTCGGGGTCGAACTGCCCCTGGACCCCGCGGCACGCGCAGAGGTACCGGTCGGGTCCCCACGTGGCGCCGCCGTCCGAAGAGATCTTCAGCACGTGGTACGGCAGCGGGCACTGGTTGCCGCACGCCGTCGGACCCGTGTAGCGCGTCGCCAGGAGGTACACGTACGGAGCGCTCGGGTCCGCGGCGATCGCCGGCTCCCAATCGTCGGCGGTCGGGCTGATCACCTGTTCGCCGGCCCATCCGGGGGCCGGCGCCGCGGGCGCCGCCGTGTTCACCCGGAGCGTTCCCGCGGTCTTGGCCTCGCGCCACGCTTCGAGTCGCTCCTGTGCGAGCTCGGCCTCCTCCTCCTGCTCGGCCTCGCCACCCTTCCCTTCCTCGCCTCCGTCCGTTCCCGTGTCTGGTTCCGTGGCAACCTCCGCCGCGCCGCCTCGCGGAGCTGCGTCGGTCCGGTTCCGGATCGCCAGCGAACCCACGACCGCGACGGCCACCACGGCCACCACGATCGCCACCACGGACGTACGACGTTGCATGGCACCTCCTCGGGGGAATAGGTCGGGCGGAAACGTATTGCCGCCGGGTGGTCCGCGCAAACTGAACCGCGTTCAGGCGTTCGGCTCGGAGACGCCGGAACGATCCGAAGCGCGCGCCAACCAGTCCGGAGGCTCCGATCCGGACGTGGCGAGCAGCAGCCATCGGAGCCGACCCAGGCCACCCGGGTCGACGAGCAGCGTCGCCTGGTTCCTCCCAGACCACGTCCTGACGGCGTCCGGTCCGTCGCCCGCCTCGAGCTGGAGCCGCTGCCGGTCGAGCTCGGCGTGGAGCCACTCACCGAGGCCGAGCGCGAGCAAGGCATCGTGTTGGGTCACGGATGGGAACGCGACCAGCCCACGCGCGCGTGCGTGCCGCGCGAGGAGTTCGAAGTCGACCCCGGCCGTGATGTCGATCGTCCCGGGTCGCGCGATGACGTCCTCGACGACGGCGTGCCCCCGGTAGCCGTGGACCGGACCCCCGGCGTCGCCGATGCTCCCGTAGTCGATCAGCAACGCGAACCCGCGCTCGAGCGTCCGCGCGATCGCGTCGACGA
>JBKOUM010000201.1:0-16759 GCA_046723385.1 Actinomycetota bacterium | reverse complement strand
TCGAACCACCCTGCCTCCGATCGCTCGGGGAGGGCTCCTGGGGGAAGCGGCTCGGTGGAAAACGTCCGGACCGGACGGAAGCCTCCGTTCGCATGAGCGCCCACACTACCGAACCCTCAACCCTCACTGCAACCTTGAGAGGAGACACCCTCGGAGCTACGGAAGCGTGGAAAACGCCGCCCCGGCGTTGTCTGCCGTCGCTTCGACGAGCCGCTCCAGCGGCTCCGCGCGGACCTCCGCGAGCGACACGAGGGTGTGAAGGACGTTCTCGGGGGCGTTGTCGCGCCCGCGGAGCGGCTGCGGCGAGAGGAACGGGGCGTCGGTCTCGACGAGGAGTCGATCCTTGGGCGTCGCGACCGCTGCCTGCCGGAGGTGTTCGTTCTTCGGATACGTCACGTTCCCGGCGAACGAGATCCAATAGCCGCGTTCGACGCAGAGGCGCGCGATCCGGGGGTCGCCGCTGAAGCAGTGGATCACCACACGCTCGGCTGCCGCGTCATCGAGGATCCCCAGGACGTCCTCCCAGGCGTCGCGGACGTGGACCACGAGCGGCTTGCCGGTCTCGTTCGACAGCGCGATGTGGGTCCGGAACGTCCTGTTCTGATCCTCGCGCGGTGAGAGCATCCGGAACCAGTCCAGACCGCACTCTCCGACGGCCACGACGCGCGGGTCGTGGAGGAGCTCCTCGATCCGGGCCGAGGCGGTCGCGTCGAACGTGCTGGCATCGTGTGGATGGACCCCGGCGGTCGCGAACACACCCTCGATCGAGTCCGCGATCTCGAGCGACCGACGGCTGGTTTCGACGTCCACACCGACACAGATCATCCGGTCCACGCCCACGGCCTTCGCGGTCTCGACCGCGACTGCAGGTTCGGCCCCCATCAGGAACAGGTGGCAATGGGTGTCCACCATCCCGGGCTGCACCGTCAGTTCAGGGTTCTTCCGGGCCATCGGCGGGGGACGATACCCGGTCTCAACTTCGGGTGAACGGGGGGAGCTTCACGTGAAACGTTGGGGAAAGAAAATCTCACGCGCGACTGCACCCGAGGACCGGCGACGAACGGGCGCGTGAGTTCGACTACTCGGCCTCGACCCTCGGGAAGAGCGCCTCTCCCTTGGTGGTCGTCGTCCCCGGCTCGAGCATCCCCCACGCCGCGTCGCCGGGGACGCGTCGGTTTTCCACAGCCCCGCCCACGCCGAGCTGGTCCCACAGACGTTGGGCGGCGCTCGGCATGATCGGCTGGACCAGGATCGCGAGGATCCTGAGGGTCTCGGCCGCGGCGTACAGGATGCCGGCGAGCTCGTCGCGCCTCGCGTCATCCTTCGCGAGCTTCCACGGCTCCTTCTCGACGAGGTACCGGTTGGCCCGAGCGATCACGTCCCAGACCGCGCCGAGGCCCGCGGTCAGCCGCACGGCGAGCATCTCGTCGTCGTACCTGCGGACCGCATCCGCGGTCAGCTCCGGCAGATCCGACGCCTCCGAGCCCCCGCCCCGGTTGGGCACGACCCCGTCGAAATACGATCCGAGCATCGCGAGCACGCGGCTCGCGAGGTTGCCAAGACCGTTCGCGAGGTCGGAGTTGGTCCGGTCGACCATCGCCTCCCATGAGAAGTTGCCGTCCTGCCCGTACTGGACCTCACGGATGAAGAACCATCGGTACGCGTCCACGCCGAAGACGTCCAAGAGCTGGAACGGATGGATCCCCGTCAGGTTCGTCTTCGACATCTTCTTGCCACCGACCGTGAGGTACCCGTGCGCCCACACCTGCATCGGTGGCTCGACGTCCGCCGCCATCAACATCGCGGGCCAATAGATCGCGTGCTGCCGCAGGATGTCCTTGCCGATCGAGTGGATGTTCGCCGGCCACACCTTCTTGAACCGATCGGGATCGTCTTCGTAGCCGGCGGCGGTGATGTAGTTGGTGAGCGCGTCGAACCAGACGTAGTTCACCTGGGTTTCGTCCCAAGGCAACGGTACTCCCCAGTCGAAGGTCGTGCGGCTGATCGAGAAATCCTGGAGCCCGCCGCGGATCAGCGAGAGGACCTCGTTCCGCCGCGACTCGGGCTCGACCGCAGAGGGGTTCGTCTCGTAGTGCTCGAGGAGCCGGTCCTGATATGCCGACAAGCGGAAGAAGTAGTTGTCCTCGCGGAAGAACTCGACCGGGCGCTCGTGGATCGGGCAGAGGAGGCCCGGAAGCAGATCGGACTCGTCGTAGTACAGCTCGCAGGACACGCAGTACAGACCCTCGTAGTGACCCAGGTAGATGTCGTCGCGGCCGTTGTCGTGAACGGCTTCCAGGATCTTCCGCACCGCCGCCTCGTGCCGGGGCTCGGTCGTCCGGATGTAGTCGTCGTAAGCGATGTCGAGCCGAGCCCAGACCTCGCGCCAGCGCGGCTCCATCTCGTCGACCCACTGCTGGGGCGTCATCCCCGCGGCCTCCGCGGCGCGCTGGATCTTCAGCCCGTGCTCGTCGGTCCCCGTGAGGTGGAAGACCTCCTCGCCGCGGAGCCGGTGGTACCGCGCGATGAAGTCGGTCGCCACGGCGTTGTACGCGTGCCCGATGTGCGGCACGTCGTTCGGGTAGTAGATCGGCGTCGTGATGTAGAAGACGTCCCGGCCCATGGTCGGCACATGGTAGTCGGGGGCTCAGGGCGCGACGTCGACGTGATCCATGCAGCCCTGGTCGCGCCCGAGCAGCTCGAGCCCGGCCAGGTCTCCTTCTCCCCAGCCGTACATCTGCGCCGGCCGAGCATCGGGCGCCTCGTCCTCGGAGAACATGAGCTCGTCGGGGTCGCCCACGTGGGCGAGCCCGACGAGGTGGCCGAGCTCGTGGGCCAGCACGAGCTCGAGCGAATACCGACCGCCCCCGTCGAACCGCCCCTCACCGTCGATGACGATCCAGCCGCTCACCCACTGATCGGACCGCTGAGCCTCCCCGAGTTCAGGATGGGTGAAGGCCAGCACGTCGGGCTCGTCCGTCATCCGGACCATCCGCTCGTGCGGGACCCAGATGAACAGGACCGGGTAGTAGATGTCGTGGTTCCCGTCCGAATAGAAAGAGTCGTGGCCGGTCTGGCGGAGCGTTCGACCGGTCGTTCCGTCGAAGGCGAACGCGATCCCGGTCGCCTCGGTGACCCGCGCCGTCGCGCGCTGGATCAGATCGAGCGCGTCCGCGGGAGCACCGACGACGTTCACCTCGTACTGGATCGGTTCGCAGGGGTTCCACCGGACGGGGACGGTCCGGCCCGAGAACGGGCGCGTGTCCAGGAACGCATACCCGTCGCCCGACGCCTGCGCGGACCCTGAGGCCTGCCCCGGCGCGACCGTACCATCGGCGAGCACGAGCCCCACGACCCCGAAGAGCGCGATGATCGAGGCGATCGCGAGCGGCGCGATCCATCGCGGCCGGCCGCGGCGCGGGCGGTCGAGCCGAGGAGGGGCGTCCGGTCGCCCGGGGATGTCGCCTCTCGTGGGGAAGCGCGGCGTGGGGGCCCGGGCGAGGTCGGGACGTCGCGGCGTGGAGGAGCTCATCGCCGACCCCTACGGTTCGGAGACGAGCTCGCGGTACAGGTCGTTCACGGAGACGCCGTGTCGCTCGGCGACCGCGCGCGCGGCGTCGCGGGTGCGCATGCCGTCGGCGACGAGTTCGCGGGCTTCGTCGAGCACCCGCTCGGGATCGGGCGCCTCGGGGACGCGTTCGCCCTCGACCACGACGACGACCTCCCCCCTGAGGTCTCCATCGCCGAGGGCGGCGAGGACCTCCGAGATGCGGCCGCGCGTGACGTCCTCGTGGAGCTTGGTCAGCTCGCGACACACGGCGACCCGCCGGTCCCCCAGCGCGACCAACATGTCGCGAAGGGTCGTCTGGACGCGGAGCGGCGACTCGAAGAACACGAGCGTCCGCGGGTCGTGCCGGACGGTCTCCAGCCGGCGCATCCTCTCGCCGGGCCGCTTGGACAGGAAGCCCTCGAACGCGAAGCGGTCGGTCGGGAGGCCGCTGACGACGAGCGCTGCGACGACGGCCGACGGGCCCGGCACGACGCTGACGTCGATGCCCTCCGCGATCGCCGCGGTGACGATCCGATATCCGGGGTCGGACACGAGGGGCATGCCGCCGTCGGAGACGATCGCGACCGACCGTCCCTGCCGGAGGTGTCGGAGCAACTCGTGCGAGCGCTCGCGTTCGTTCGCATCGAACAGCGACACGAGCGTCGCCCTGCGCCCGATCGCCTGCAGCAGCCTCCCCGTCCGACGCGTGTCTTCCGCCGCGATCACGTCGACGGACGCGAGCGTCGCCCGGACGCGATCCGACACGTCGCCCAGGTTGCCGATCGGGGTGCCCACGAGGAACAGCTTGCCGCCCACGTGTCGATGCTCGCACGCGGTCCGAGGTGCCGACTACGCTCCGAAGACGTAGGCCACCCCCCCGGCTCGCCGACCGGAAGGCGGAACGGGAACGACGTGAGCGACCACCAGGACTACTCGGGAACGCCGCTGTGGCGCAAGCTCGGGATCCGGGAGGGCGCGCGCGTGCTCTGCACGCGTGCGCCCGGCGGCTTCGTCGCCGAGCTGGAGCGGCTCGCGCCGCTCCCGCCCGGCGTCGACCGCCTCCGCCGCCTAGGCCCGAAGTCCCGGGCAGAGCTGGACGTGGTGCTCGGGTTCTTCACGCGCCGCGCCGACCTGGCGGCGCGCTTCCCGCGTCTCGCGTCGGCGATCGCGCCGGCGGGCCGTCTGTGGATCGCGTGGCCCAAGAAGGCGGCGGGTCTCGACACCGACCTCGACTTCGACGCCGTCCAGCGGATCGGGTTGGACGAGGGACTCGTCGACAACAAGAGCGCGTCGATCACGGACGTGTTCCAGGGACTCCAGTTCGTCCTGCGCGTGAAGGACCGCCGGGTACGCTGAGCCGGTGCCTCTCCTGTCCCGGCTGAACCGTCCGGTCGTGGCGGTCGTGGCCGTGACCGCCTTGGCCGCATTCCTACGATTCGTGCACCTCCAGCAGCCTCCGACCTTCGTCTTCGACGAGGTCTATTACCCCAAGGCCGCGTGCATCTTGGTCGGCTGGTCCGACGAGACCTGCCGCATCGAATCCAACGACGAGAAGTACTGGCGCCAGCAGAAATGGGACGTCGGTTCGTGGGTCCATCCGCCGCTCGGCAAGTGGGAGATCGCGCTCGGCATCAAGGCGTTCGGGATGGATCCATGGGGATGGAGGTTCACGTCGGCGCTCGCAGGAACGCTCGTCGTGCTGTTCACCGCGGTGATCGCCCAGCTGCTGTTCGGGAAGCCCGTCTGGACGTTCGTCGCGGGGTTGCTGATCGCGACGGAGCACCTGAACGTCGTGATGTCGCGAACCGCGTTGCTCGACGTCCACCTGGAACTGTGGGTCGTGCTCGGGTTCCTGTTCCTGCTGCTCGACCGGCGGTGGATCGAACGCCGGACCGTCGACGAGGAGGTCACGTCGCTCGACGTACCGGAGCCGCACGCGCTCGATCCGGCCGGTGCGGTCGTGCTCGGCCTGACGATCCCACCTCCGCCGGCCCCCTCCCCGGTGCTGCGCCCGTGGCGACTGGCGGCGGGGGCAGCGTTCGGCGCCGCCGTGGCGGTCAAGTGGTCCGGCGCGATGGCGCTGCTCGCCGCGCTCGTGCTCGTCTACATGTGGGAGACCACTCGGCGTCATCGGTCCGGTCGCACGATGGGCGCCGCGTTCGGTCGAGCGGTTACGAGGGAGACGCTCGGCATCGTGATCGCGTTCGTGTTCGTCCCGCTCGCCGTCTACATGATCACGTGGCTGCCGTGGTTCCACCACTTCGGATGGAGCTGGGACCGATGGTGGGAGAACATGACGGCGTCGATCCACTTCCATCGGTCCGGGATCCAGTGGACGGCCCTCGACCCGAAGACGGGCGTCTCTACGCCCACGCACCCGTACTACGCACGGGCGTGGAAATGGATCATCGACGCGCGGCCGACGTCGTTCTTCGTGAAGGACGTCGGCCCGGACATCGAGCAGGTGCTTGCGATCGGCAACCCGATGATCTTCTGGGCGAGCGTCGTCGCGATCCCGGCCGTCGCGGTGATGTGGTACCGGCTCCGTGACTGGCGCGCCAGCTTCATCGTGGTCGCTTTCGGCGGGCAGTACCTCCCGTGGTTCCTGGTGAACCGGCCCACGTTCTTCTTCTACGTCCTGCCCTTGACGCCCTTCATGGTCCTGGGCATCACGTACGTCCTGCGGCAGGCGTCCGACGCCACGATCGTGGTCCGCGACCCGCAGACCGGAGACGTGGCGACCAACCCGGAGACGGGCGGCCCCGCGATCTCGCGCGCGTACGTGTATCGGCCGTTCGTGGTCGCGTACCTCATCGCGGCGGTCGGGGTCTTCGTCTGGTTCTGGCCGGTCCTGACCGCCGGTCGCATCAGCGACCTGCATTGGCGGACGATCGTGTGGTTCAACGCCTGGATCTGAACGTACCCTTCGCGCCACGATGACCCGACGCGAGCTGGTGCGGATCCCGATGTCCGACGGCGTGGAGCTGTCGGCGACGCTGTTCTTCCCGAACGGCGACGGCCCCTGGCCCGCCGTGATGGAGGCGCTCCCCTACCGGAAGGACGACCTCACGGCGGGCTACCGGCCGAGTTACGCCGAGCTCGCGGAGCACGGCTACGTCGTGTGCTGGCTCGACGTTCGCGGAACCGGGTCCTCCGGCGGGATCGCGGTCGACGAGTATTCGCGCGCGGAGCGCCGCGACCTGGTCGAGGTGATCGACTGGCTCGCGACCCGCGACTGGTCGGCCGGGACCGTCGGCATGTTCGGGACGAGCTACGGCGGGTTCAACGCGCTGCAGGCGGCGCTCGAACGACCGCCCGCGCTCAAGGCGATCGTGCCGATCTTCGCGAGCGACGACCGATACGCCGACGACGTGCACTACTTCGGCGGCGTGTTGAAGCAGCTCGACGTCGTCGACTACCCCACGTACATGGTCGCGATGAACGCCCTGCCTCCGGTGCCGGCGATCTGGGGCGAGGACTGGCGTGACGAATGGGATCGGCGGGTCGAGCGACTCGATCCATGGTTCCTGACGTGGCTGTCGCACCAGCGACGCGACGACTACTGGCGATACGGGTCCGCCAGAGAGGTGATCGAGGACATCGAGGCCGCGACGATGATCGTGGCGGGCTGGGCCGACGGCTACACGAACATCGCGTTCCGCTCGCTCCCACGGTTCCGCGCGCCCGCTCGCCTGCTGATCGGGCCGTGGGCGCACGCCGCCACCGAGACGTCGACGCCGGGCCCCAACGTCCGGCTGACGCCGGAGCTCGTCCGGTGGTTCGATCGATGGCTGAAGGGGATCGACAACGGGATCGACCGCGAACCGCCGATCGTCCTGTTCGCCGAGCGCTCCACGCTGCCGGACCCGCTCCGCGCAGAGGTGCGCGGCACGTGGCGGTTCGAGCCCGCGTGGCCGCCCGCGCGCCTCAGCCCGACCGAGCTGAGCCTCGCGAAGGCCGAGGCCGGGGGGCTCGCCTCCGGCGACGGACCGGACGAGCTGACGATCCGCGGCGACGTCGGAGCCCAGGCGTGGATCAGCTGCGCCGGCGTGATGCCGTGGACGCAGCCCGACGACCAACGCCCGGATGAAGAGCGGTCGCTCACCTTCACGTGGGAGCCGTTGGATCGCGAGGTCGAGATCCTCGGGCACCCGACGCTGCGCCTTCGCGTCACCGCCGACGTCCCCGTCGCGTACCTGTCGGCCAAGGTCTGCGACGTGTTCCCGGACGGGGCCTCGTCACTCGTCGTCCGCGGTCTGCTGAACCTTGCCCACCGGGAGGGGTCCGCAGACCCCGTCGCACTGGAGCCGGGCGTCCCGACGGAGATCGAGCTGGAACTCGAGGCGTGCTCGTGGACGTTCGAGGAGGGCCATCGGATCCGGCTCGACCTCGCGAGCGCGGACTGGCCGAACGCCTGGTCGCCGCCGCGACCGGGCGTTCTGACGCTCGACCGCGCGACCGCGGTGCTGACGATGCCGGTGCTCGACGGCCCCCCGCCCGTCGACGACGTCCCGGCTCTCGTCCCGTCGACCGAGCCGCGACGCGACCTCCACAAGCAGGGCGGGGACGGGTGGTGGCATCGCGACGTCCGTCGCACGGGCAACGAGCTCCAGGCGGCAACAGGCTATGGGGGCGAGTATCCGAGCACCGAGGAAGCCCCCTCGTTCGTGGAGCGATACGAAGGGCGCGTCGGGGTCTCGACCGGCGACCCGGGTCTCGCGTTCGCGGACGGCGAGGCCGACTACGAGATCCGGTATCCGGAGGCCACCGTCCGGGCGTTCACCCGCGTTCGGATCGACTCCGACCGCGACGGGTACCACGTCGCGATCGACCTCGTGACGCACGACGGCGATCGGGAGCGGGACCGTCGGCGGTGGGAACGGACGATCCCGCGGGACCTGCAGTAGACGTCAGCCACCGGGCAGGTGCTGGTGGAACAACAGCCATCCCGCCGCGGCCGCGACGTCCAACAGGAAGTGCGCGACCACGAACGGCCATGTCCGGCGCCATCGGAGGAAGAGCACGCCGAACAGCAGACCCATCAAGAGGTTCCCGACGAAGCCGCCCCACCCTTGATAGAGGTGGTAGCTGCCGCGCAGCACCGCGCTCCCGACGACGGCCGCGATCGGCGTCCATCCCACCTGTTGCAGTCGCGTCACCAGGTATCCGAGGACGATGACCTCTTCGAGGATCGCCGCGCCCGTCGCGTTCATCAGGAGGACGGGCCACGTCCACCAGTGGCCGGCAGGGGGAGCGGGGACGACGAACCGGTTCACGCCCAGCGCGACCGCCCCCAGGTAGATCCCCAGGCCGACCGCCCCGACGACGACGAAGAGCCCGATACCCCTGAGGGCGTCGCGCCGTGGTTGATCCCACGTCAGCCCGATGCTCGCGAGCCCCTCGCCGTCGCGACCGACCAGATGGATCACGAGGAACGCGGGAGCGAGCCCGAAGACGAACCCGAGCGCCTGATACACGAACAGCGGGTTCTGGTCGGCGCTCGTCGCCACGGCCCCCTTCACGGGTTGCGTGAGCAGGGAGACGATCGCGTACGCGGCGCCCGCCAGGAGCGACACCGCGAGCACCGCGAGCATCTCTTCGTAGAGGGTGCGACGGTCCGCCGGCGCGGGCGGTGTGGGCGCGAGCTCCATCTCGGCAAGCGTAGTTCGCATCGGATACGGGTTCGCCCGGCGCGCGGATAGGGTTCGCGCGTGGCACGCGACCGCGCGGACCTCGTGATCGTCGGCGCCGGCACCGTCGGCGGGTGGGCTTCGGTGTTCGCGCGCGAGGCCGGCGTCGGACGTGTGGTGGTCGTCGAGCGCGAGCAGGTGGGATCGGGGGCGTCCAGTCGTGCCGCCGGGATGGTGCGCGCACAGGGTGGGAGCCCGGACACCGTCCGGCTCGGCTCGTGGTCGATCGGGTTCTACCGCGGTCAGCTCGACCGGTACCGAACGGACTCGGGCTTCGTTCCACGCGGGTACGTGATCCTGGCGACCACCGCCGCACACGAGCGCGCGGCGCACGAGCGGATCGAGATGCAACGAGGAGCCGGGCTCGATGCGCGATGGGTCGGAGTGGACGAGGTCCGTGCGCTGATCCCGGCGATGTCCGGCGATGGCTATCGCGGGGGCTCCTACGTCGAGACCGACGGCTGGGTCGACCCACCACGGAACGTGCGCGCGTACTCGCTCGCGATGCAGGACGCCGGCGTCGTGCTGCGGGAAGGCGTGTCGTTCGTCGGGCTCCGCACGCGTTCCGGTCGCCGCGGGCGTCGCGAGGTCACGGCGGTCGAAACGACCGCCGGGACGATCGCGACGCCCCTCGTCCTGCTCACCGGCGGCCCGGCCCTGCAGGCCGTCGCCGCGGCGGCCGGCGCGCGCGCGTGGGTCGGCTACGCCCGGCACCAGGTCGCCGTCACAGAGCCATCACCGGAGCTGCACACCGACACCACCGCGATGGCCTTCGACATCGGAGCGGGGATCTACTGGCGGCCCGAGGAGGGCGGCTTCCTGTGGGGGATGTCCAACCCGAACGAGGCACCCGGCCCGGCGCGAGCGATCGACTGGGCGTACCTCCGGAAGATGGAGCGCAGGCTCAACCGCCTCGTGCCGGCGACGGAAGGCCTCGGTCGGAAGAAGGTGTGGGCCGCGACGATCGAGTACACGCCCGATCACCTGCCGCTCGCCGGACCGCTCGTGCTCCGCGACGGAACGTGGGTCGACGGCGTCGCGATCGCGTCCGCATGCGGCCACGGGATGATGTGGGGACCCGCGGTGTCGCGGATCTCGGTCGACCTCGCCCTCGAAGGTCGCACGAGCGTCGTCGAACGGCCGGACGACCTCCGGATGGATCGGTTCGACGAGCACGGGTCCTCACCGTTCGTCGATCCGGTCGCGCTGCCGTTCCCCGTCCAGGTCGACGAAGGCTGAACGGGCCTCACCAGTCGTCACCGCTCCGCTCATCACAGACGAGCACCGCGTCCAGGTTCGGTTCCGGGACGCGAGGGGTGGGCAGCACGAGGACCGCACCGCCCTCGAACGGCGTCGGAACGTCACCGTCGGCGGTCCGGACCGCCAACGGTCCACGCCAGAGCAGCCAGCCCAGCCGCTCATAGAAGTGGCGCCGTCCGGTCGAGAGCCCGCCGAGCTCGTACTCCTCCCGGACGATCGCGTCGAGCGTCTCGACGACGGCGCTGCCGTGGCCACGACCCTGATGCTCGGGCCACGTGGCGACGGCTTCGAGGTAGCCGGTCCGCAGCGGGAGGCCGTCGAGCCACAGCGTGCGCTCGGCGACGGCGCCGTGCGCGACCAGCACGCCGTCCTCGGATCGGAGGACGTGGAGCCCTCCGAAGGTGTGCTCCCAGTCCTCGGCCGTGAATCCGCCGTCCCACGCGGCGGCGAACATCGCGCGCATCTGCGCCAGATCGTCCGAGCCGAGCTCGTCGCTCGTGACGAGCCGCTGCTCGATCAACCGTCGATCATCGGCGAGCTAGAGCTGGAGGATCGGGCAGGTGAGGGTTCGGGTGATGCCCTCGAGCTCCTGCATCGGCATCACCGTCCCCTTCGCGAGCAGATCCAGGTCGGGCGCGTCCGCGCGCGCCACGATGTCGTACGGACCCGTGACGGGATCGACGGTGACGATGCCCTCGATGCCGCGGACCCGCTCGGTGACCTGACCGGCCTTGCCGACCTCCGTCTGGATCAGGATGTACGCGCTGACCATGGTTCCCCTTTCCCCCGGGGGGGCGCCATCGTCCGGGCGGGATGGGTCTTCCGCAAACCGGCAGGTCGCAGGCCTACGCGGGACGGTCGGCGTCCGGTTCCCGTTCCGGCTCGCTGAGCAGCGGGGTCGAGAGCGCGAACCAGGCGATGACGGCCGCGGCGAACGCGAGCACGCCCGCGCCCAGGTAGAGCGCCGGCGCGCCCAGGCGCTGATAGACCAGGCCGCCGAGGCCCGCACCCAGGATCGGGCCGATCCCGAACGCGACCATCTGTCCGACGGCGTTCCCCGTCGAATACAGCGAGCGCGGCAGGAGCCGGCCAACGACGACGACCGCGGTCGTGAAGAGCAGGCTGAAGCCGATCCCCTCGAAGACGGCGAGCAACGAAAGGATCGTCGGGTTCGAGACCGCACCCCACAGGAGGAAGGTCGATCCGTACGTCGCACAGCCGGCGACGTAGACCCATCGCAGACCGAACCGTCGCTGCCACCGGGACGAGCTCCGCATCATCGGGACCTCGCACAGACCGCCGATCGCCGTGCCGAGCCCGATCAGCAACGGCCCGCCACCCTGGTCCTCGATCCGCGGACCGATGAAGTTCCACGCGGCATTGAACCCGGTCCAGACGAACAGCGCCGCGACCAGGAAGCCCCAGTACCGAGGCGCCTCGCGGAAGACCGACCCGAGCGCCCCGAGGCGGCCGTGATCCCCCGACGTGTGCGGATGGTCGCGACCGACCGTGGTGCTCCACAGCAAGATGGCGACCGCACTCAGGCCGTACAGGGGCATCGCCCACCGGATGCCAGCGGCCTGGAGGATCGCGCCGAAGAGCAGACATCCGACCGCGTAGGAGAGGCTCGTCCATCCGCGGAGACGTCCGTACTCCGACATCCGAGCGTCGCCCAGGTGCTCGAGCGCGATCGCGTCGATGTTCGGCCAGGCCGCGACCATGAACGCGGCCTGGACGACCATGAGCAGGGCGACGGCTGGGACGCCCGCCGCGGCGTTCAGGAGGAACGCCGCGGCGGCCGACCCCGCCAGCCCGAGCTGGAGCGCGGTCAGCCGGCCGATCCGCGTGTCGGCCATGTGACCCCAGACCGGGTTCGCGATCATCCGCGCGGCCGCCGTGCACGCGAGCACCAACCCGATCCGGCTCTCGTCGAGCCCATGGAAGTCCCGCAGGTACAAGGCGAGGAACGGGAAGAAGGCGGCGATCGCGAACCCCGTCGTCAGGAACAGCCCGCGGACGGCGACATCGTCGCGGGCGAGGGGTCGGAACATCGACCCAGCCTAGACTCCACGCATGACGAAGATCGCGATCATCGGCGCGGGGAGCGTCGAGTTCACGCGCAACATCCTCACGGACCTCAGCTCTGCGCCCGAGCTCGTCGGGACGCTCGAGTTCGCGTTGCACGACATCGATCCCGAGCGCCTCGCGTACGCGGAACGAGCGGGGCAGCAGGTGGTCGAACGGCTCCACGCCGGTCACACCGTGATCGCGCACGCCGAGCGGGAGCGCGCGTTCGACGGCGCCGACTACCTGATCAACGAGATCCAGGTCGGCGGGTATACCGCCACCCGCATCGACTTCGACATCCCGCGCCGGTTCGGCGTCCGTCAGACGATCGCCGACACGATCGGGATCGGCGGGATCATGCGGGGCCTCCGGACGGTCCCGGTCATGATCGAGATGGCCGAGGAGATGACGGCCCTGTGCCCGAGCGGCCTCCTCTTCAACTACACGAACCCGATGGCGATGGTCCCCTGGGGGATCTGGGCCGGATCCAAGTGGCCTGCGGCACAGACGATCGGAGTCTGCCACAGCGTGCGCGACACGCATGCGTTCCTCGCCGGCCTCGTCGACGTCCCCCAGGAGGGGATCCGATTCCGAACCGCCGGGATCAACCACCAATGCTTCGTGTACGACTTCGTCGACACGGACACCGGCTCCGACCTGTATCCGAGGCTGCGAGAGCTCGTCGACGCGGATCCGGACGGTCTCGGGCGGCGCGTCCGCGTCGAGCTGTTCCGACGTTTCGGCTACTTCCCGACGGAGTCATCCGAGCACAGCGCGGAGTACGTCCCGTGGTTCCTGCACGCGGACGCACAGGTGGAGCGGTTCCGCATCGAGATCGACGAGTACCTCCGCCGGAGCGAAGAGAACCTCCGTGAGTGGGAAGAGATCAAGCAGACGCTCGACGCGGGCGGCGAACTCGAGCTCGAGCGGAACGACGAGCTGGCGTCGCAGTTCATCGTCGCCCTGGAGACGGGTGCGCCCGCGGAGCTCTACGGGAACGTTCGCAACGAAGGGCTGATCGACGGGCTGCCCGAGGACTCCTGCGTCGAGGTCCCGGTCCACGCCGACCGGGACGGCGTGCGGCCAGACCGGATCGGGGCGATCCCTCCGCAGTGCCTGGCGCTCAACCGCACGTTCCTGAACGTTGCCGAGCTCACGGTGAGGGCCGTCGTCGAGGGGTCGCGCGACCTAGTGGATCAGGCTGCCCTCCTCGATCCGAACACCGCCGCGACGCTCCCTCCATCGGAGATCGTGACCATGGTGGACGAGCTCCTCGAAGCGCACGGCGACCTGATCCCGGACGAGATCCGCCGAGGGTAGAGCGGGAACGCTATCCCGCTGCGCGGAACACCGCGCTACCATCGTCGCCGTGGTCGCATCGGACGCACCGACGATCGAGAGCGTCGACCGCGCGTTGCGGATGCTCGACGAGCTCTCCCGGCACGGGTCGGGCGCCTCGCTCGAGGAGCTCGCCTCGTCGTTGACGCTCCCCAAGAGCTCGCTCCACCGCACGCTCGCAGCGTTGCGCCGGCGCGGGTTCGCGACGCAGCGCGAGGACGGCCGCTACCTCTTGGGTCCGGAGCTGATGCGGATCGCGTTCGACTTCTACGACCGGCTCGACGTCCGCGTGTGGCTCCGTCCGACGCTCGAACGGCTCCGTGCGAGCGTGAACGAGACGATCCACCTCGGCGTCCTCGACGGTGCCGACGTCGTCTACGTCGACAAGCTGGAACCGACGCACCCTATCGCGCTGAGCTCCAAGATCGGTGGCCGCAACCCCGCGCACTGCACGGCGGTCGGCAAGGCGCTGCTCGCATGGACCTATCCGACGGACACCGCGCTCCGCACCTGGGCCGACGAGCACGCGCCGCTCGCGCGCCGCACGTCGCGGACGATCGAGGACCCCGCGGCGTTGGCGCGCGAGATGACCCGGATCCGGACGGAGGGCTTCGCGAAGGATCTCGAGGAGAGCGAACCGGGCGTGAAGTGCGTCGCGGCTCCCGTGTTCTTCGGAGGAAGCGTCCCGGTCGCGGCGATCTCGATCTCGGCGCCCAAGGAACGCTTGCCGGCGGCCGCGATGCGGGGTGTGATCGAGGCGCTCCGTCGGGAGATCCCGCGCGCCGGAGACCCCGCGGGGCGTATGCGGGTTGACCGAGCCCTGTCGGGTCCGTGAAGATACGCCGAACGTAGAACAGCGTTCCGCGTAGCGGAACGCTGTTCGGAGGGAGCGGCCTGAGCTGATGGACGCACGAGGCGAGATCCGGACCGACGAGGCTCCCCGCGGAACGGGTGCCTACTCCCAGGCGATCAGGGCCGGAGACTTCGTGTACATCTCGGGGCAGGGTCCGCTCGATCGGGCGACGCTCGAGGTCCGGGGCGCGACGGTCGAGGAGCAGACCGAGCACACCCTCCGCAATCTCGAGGCGATCGCGGTCGCCGCCGGAGGTGGTCTGGACGATGTCGTGAAGGTCTCCGCGTTCCTCGCGTCGATCGACGACTTCCCGGCCTTCAACGCGACGTACGAGCGGATCTTCTCGTCGCTCCCGCGGCCGGCGCGAACGACGACCGGGGCGGAGCTCCGGAACATCCTCGTCGAGATCGACGCCGTCCTCTACCTCCCGCAGACATGAGCGTGCGCGTCCCGGATCTGGACACACCCTCGCTCCTCTTCGACCTGGACGTCCTCGACCGCAACGTGCAGGAGATGAGCGGCGTCGCCAGGAACGCCGGCGTCCGACTCCGCCCGCACACGAAGACGCACAAGTCGCCCGAGATCGCCCGGATGCAGATCGATTCCGGCGCCAAGGGGATCACGGTCGCGAAGCTCGGCGAGGCCGAGGTCATGGTCGACGCGGGACTCGACGACGTCTTGGTCGCCTACCCGATCGTCGGCGCCCGGAAGCTCGAACGGCTCGGAGAGCTGCTCGAACGCGCAGAGGTGCGCGTCAGCATGGACGCGGTCGAGGTCGCGGAAGGGATCGGCCGCGTCGGCAAGGACGTCGGCCGCGACGTGCCCGTCCTGGTGGACGTCGACACGGGGCTGCACCGGATGGGTCGCGAACCGGGCGAGCCGACCGCGCGGCTCGCGCTGGACATCGCCGGCGTGCCCGGGGTCGAGGTGATCGGTCTGTCGACGCACGCAGGGCACGCGTACCGCGCCGCGGACCCGGCCGAGCTGAGGCGGATCGCCGCGCGCGAGGCGATCGATCTGGTCGAGACCGCCGAGCGTTGCGAGGCGGATGGCCTCCGCATCCGGGAACTGAGCGTCGGTTCCACCCCCACGGCGCGCGTCGTCGCGACCGTGGAAGGGGTGACCGAGATCCGGCCCGGGACCTACGTCTTCAACGACGTGCAGCAGATGCGCCTCGGGACGGCCACGGAGGAGACGTGCGCGGCCCGGATCCTCACCACCGTCGTCGCCCGGCCGACGGCGCAACGGTTCCTGATCGACGCGGGGACGAAGTCGTTCTCGGGGGACGGCGGCGACGGCCCGCCCTTCCCGGGGCGGGGCGTCGTCGCCGGCCGGCCGGAGCTGATCCTGGACTTCATGAACGAGGAGCACGGCGTCGGCCACATCGTGGGCGACGTCGAGCTCCGGATCGGCGACCGACTCGAGGTGATCCCGCTCCACGTGTGCTCGGCCGTGAACCTCTTCGACGTTGCGTACGGCGTGCGGGGTGAGGTCGTCGACCACGAGATCGCGATCGCGGCGCGCGGAAGGGTGCGTTGATGCGCGGCCTCCAGGGAGAGGGCGTCCTGATCGTCGGCGGCACGAGCGGGATCGGCCTCGCCACGGCACGCCGGTTCCTCGAAGAAGGCTCGCGGGTGTTCGTCGCGGGGATCGACGAGACGGAGCTGAAGGACACCCTCGGCGCGCTGCAGCCACTCGGGGCGATCGAGGGGATCGTCGGCGACGTCCGGGACGAAGCCGCCGTCGATGCGATCGTGGCCGCCGCGACGGCGTCGCTCGGGCGGATCGACGTGCTGATCAACAACGCCGGCACCGCCCACAAGGCCCTGTTCCTGGAGACCGAGACCGTCGCGTGGGACCGCACGATCGCGGTCAACCTCCGAGGGATGTTCCTGGTCGCCCGCGCCGTCGGCCCCCGCATTGCGGGCGACGGCGCGGGCGGCGCGATCGTGTACAAGGCCGCGCCGAAACCGCGCGGCGGCGCGGAGCGCAAAACGGCCG
>JBKOUM010000072.1:0-4344 GCA_046723385.1 Actinomycetota bacterium | reverse complement strand
GCTCGGCCTCGTCCAGCACGCGAAGGCGTACGAACGCCTCACGATCGAGGCCGCGATCACGGGGTCTCGATCCGGGGCGCTGAAGGCGCTCATGACGAATCCGCTCGTGGGGGACGTCGACCGCGCCGTTCCGCTCCTCGGCGAGCTGCTCGAGGCGAACCGGGCGAACCTGCCGCGGTTCTTCGCCGACTAGCCCTCGGGGAGCTCGTCGGCGTGACGCTGGATCTTCGCCAGCGCCTCGACTGCCTGCTCCACCCCGGCCCTGTCCGACCGGAAGACGTTCTCGTCGATGTACACCGACTCGCGCAGGCCGGCCGACTCCGCGACGGGGAACGACATCGTCGTCGGGTCCAGCCTGCCCGCGTGCTCGACCGTGACCGGCAGCCGGGAGAGCGACGGCTGGAACAGGTCGTAGTCGGACATCGGCTCGTAGCCGGTCCACGCTCCGACGCCCTCGGCCTCGAGCGCGTCGCAGACCACGCGGTGCGTCCGCCCGGCGAACGCGTCGGGCTCGATCGCCACGACGTAGCGGTAGAAGCTCCACCGCGTGATGCGCGGGTCGTGCGGCATCACGCGCACGCCCGGAACGTCCTCCGCCATGCCCTCGAAGATCGCGCCCAGCGTGGCGCGCTGCGCCTGCTGCTCGGGGAACCGACGCATCGCGACCATGAGCAAGGCCGCCTGGAGCTCTCCGAGCCGGTAGTTGGCGCCGAAGGTGTACTCGGTCTCGGCATCGTCCTTGGGGCGGCCGCAGTCGATGATCGAGTGTGCCAGCCGCGCCAGCCGGTCGTCGTTGGTCAGCAGCGAGCCGCCTTCTCCGGCGGTCATGATCTTGGAGGACTGGTGGCTGAACGAACCGAAGTCGCCGAAGCAGCCGGCCCCGATGCCGTTCCACCGCTGCCCGTGGGCGTGCGCGCAGTCCTCGACGACGGCGAGTCCGCGCGTGTCGGCGATCTCCATCACTCGGTCCATGTCGGCCATCTGATGGCCGAGATGGACCGGCATGATCGCGCGCGTCCGCGGCGTGATGGCCGCCTCGACGAGGTCGGGATCGATCGTCCACGTATCGGGTGTGACGTCCACGATCACGGGCACGGCACCGGCGGCGATCGGCGCGTAGACCGTCGCGGCGAAGGTCAGGGCGGGGATGATGACCTCGTCGCCCCAGCCGATGCCGAGCGCCTTGAGCGCGACCTCCATCGTCACGGTCCCGTTCGCCATGAGGACGCCGTGGCGCGCTCCTTGGTACGCGGCGAAGGTTTCCTCGAACGCCTCGGCCTTGGGGCCCGGCTCCGGGAACCCGCCCCAGCGTCCGCCGCGGACGACGTCCTCGACGGCGGCGACGTCCTCATCGTCGCCGCGGGGCCAGTCCGGGTAGGGCGACGTTCGAACCGGACGCCCTCCCGCGATCGCCAGCTCTGCCATGGTTCCTCCCGCTCCGGCCGACGGCCGGGTACCTTGACCCGCGCCGCGGCGCGAGGCTAGCATCCCGTCGGTTCGTTAGGAAAGTTTCCTGACTGATCGAGGGCCGCGCGCCCTCTGCGAGGAGACCGTCACGGCGGCACAGCAGACGTACGCCACGGGGACGCCGAGCCTCCTGCGGGCGATCAACGAGCGGACCGTCCTGGACCGCATCCGCGACGCCGGGCCCGTCTCCCGGGCGCAGATCGCCCGGGAGACGGGCCTCTCGAAACCGACGGTCTCCCAGGCGCTCTCCACGCTGGAGCGCTCGCGCCTGGTGCGCGAAGCCGGACGTTCGTCCGGCGGGAAAGGCCCGACGGCACTCCTCTACGAGCTGAACCCGTCGGCGGGTTGGGTGGTCGGGATCGATGTGGGCCGCGAGTACGTCCGCGCCGCCTTGGCGGACCTGACCGGGCAGATCGTTGCGCAGCGCCGACAGGCCGCGCGAGCGCGCTCCGCTCGGACCTTGATCACGACGATCGGGGCCGTCGCCCGGGGCGCGGCCGAGGCCGCCGGGATCGGCTGGCGGCGGGTCACCGTGGCCGCGGTCGGCAGCCCGGGCGTCTTCGGATCCGCCGGGCATCCGTTGCTCGCGCACAACCTCCCGGGATGGACGCGCGAAGGCGTGATCGACGAGATCCGCACGGAGCTCGCCACGTGGGTCGTGTTCGAGAACGACGTCAACCTCGCCGCGCTCGGCGAACGGTGGCGCGGGTTGGGGCGGGACGTCGACGACTTCGTCTACTTCCACGTAGGAACGGGTGTCGGTCTCGGGATCATCGTGGGGGGTGAGCTGTTCAAAGGCGCGAACGGTGCCGCGGGCGAGGTCGCCTACCTCCCGCTCGCCGCCGCCGATCCGCACGACAAGGCGAACCGGCGCAGGGGAGCCCTGGAGACGGCGATCGGGGCCGACGGCGTCCTGGCGACGGCGCGGCGGGCCGGCGTCCGGGGGGCGACCAGCGCCGCGGAGGTCTTCGACGCGGCGCACGCCGGACAGGCGAAGGCTCGGAAGGCCGTCGAGATCGTCGCGGAGGGGATCGCCTTGGGCATCGCGGCGATCGTGCCGGTGCTCGATCCCGCGCTGGTGATCCTCGGCGGAGGGATCGGTCGCAACGCGGAGCTCCTTCGCGAGCCGCTCGAACGTGAGCTCCGGGCGCTCTCCCCCTTCCGGCCCAGGATCGAGGTTTCGTCGCTCGGTGAGGAGGCCGAGCTGATGGGCGCGGTGTCGCTCGCGCTCGTCGCGGCACAGGAACGCCTGTTCTCGCGGGTCGACGCGGGGCGGGGGGTCGCGGTATGAAGCCGATGGAACGCGCCTGCGGGCGCACAGGAGGAGGGAAGGCCATGAGACGGTGGTTGACGGTCGCTGCGGTCGTTGGGCTCGTGGCGACGGCGTGTTCATCCGGCGACACCAGCGCCGGCGGGCTCTCGGCTTCGCCGCAGCGGTCGCTCACGCCCGCCGCGTGCTCGACGAAGGGGCTCGAGGCGGGTCCGGCGTCGCCGGGGCCGAACGGCGAGCAACCGGTGACGGTTCAGCTCTGGAGCTTCTACAGCGGCAACGAGTTCAAGAAGTACTGCGAGGTGCTGCAGGACTTCCACCAGAAGTACCCATGGGTCTCGATCCAGCACACTGGCGGCAAGTCCGATCAGGACATCTACCGCGCGGTCAACTCCGATACCGCGCCGGACATGATGATCAGCCCTGGCCCGGACAACGTCGCGAAGTTCTGTTCGGGCGACACGTACACGGACCTGGCGTCCTACCTGCAGACCGACAACATCGACCTGACGACGATCATCCCGGACGCCGCGCTGCGCTACTCGAGCTACAACGGCGACCAATGCTCACTGCCGGTGCTCTCGGACGCGTACGGTATGTATTACAACAAGGACATGTTCGAGAAGGCGGGCATCTCCGCTCCGCCGAAGACCCTCTCGGAGCTCCAGGCGGACGCCAAGAAGCTCACGGTGTTGAACCCCGACGGGTCGATCAAGATCGCGGGCTTCGTCCCGCTCCAGGGCTTCTACGAGAGCTACGCGCTCTACATGGGCCCGTACAGCGGAGGGACGTGGTACGACGCGAACGGCAACTCGGCGTTCGCGTCCGACCCGACGTGGGCGAGCCTGCTCCAGTGGCAGCAGCAGTTCATCACCGACGTGTATGGCCCGGACGGCTACCACAAGCTCCAGGAGTTCTTCTCGAAGCTCGGCGGGGCCGACTCGGAGTGGTCGAGCGCCCACGGCTTCGAGACCGAACAGGTCGCGATCACGCTGGACGGTGAGTGGCGCAACGCGTTCATCGCCGACGACGAGGCGGACGTGAACTACGCGACGGCGCCGTTCCCCGTCGTCGACGACAAGGCCGACCTCTACGGTGCCGGGCTGATCGGCGGGGACGTCGTGGGGATCCCGTCGAACGCGCAGAACCCGGACGCCGCGTGGCTCTTGCTGAAGTACCTGGCGCTCGACACCGGGGCAGAAGTGAAGCTCTCGACGGTCCTGAAGAACGTCCCGACGACGTTCGAGTCGTTGAAGGATCCAGGGCTGAACAGCGACGAGCACTTCAAGACGTTCCTCGACATCTTCGGGAACGCGAACTCGGGGTTCAAACCGCTGACGCCGATCGGGGACACCGACGCGGGTCTGTGGTCTTCGTTCGTCGACAAGTGGGAAGCGGGCGGGGTGCCCGACCTGCAGGCAGGCCTCCAGGACCTCGCGACCCAGATCGATAACCAGCTCCAGTTGGGGTGAGCACGAGCACGAACGCACCCGCCGCCGGTACCTCACCGTGGCCGCGTTCATGTCGCCCTGGATCGTCGGGTTCCTGGCGCTCTACGTCTACCCGATGCTCGCGAGCCTCTATTACTCGTTCACGAGGTACTCCGG
>JBKOUM010000171.1:0-4379 GCA_046723385.1 Actinomycetota bacterium | reverse complement strand
ACGGCGTCGAGGACGCCGTCGCTCGCGGCGCCGCCCCCCAGGAGCTCGACGCGCGCGTGGTTCCGGCGACCCGCGCGGATGCGGACGCGCCGCGGCCGGCCGCGCGGGACGCGCAGGGTCAGATCGAGCGTGCGCGCCTCCTCGTCGAGCGACATCGGCGCGAGATCGGCGAACCCGTGCGAGACGAGGGTCCGCCACAGATCGATGGGCTCGCCACCGGGGCCGCGCAAGCCCAGCTCGATCGGGTCCGCGCTCACGAGGCGCTGCGTTCCCGCTCGCGGTACGCGCGCACCTTCGCGCGGTTCCCGCAGTCCTTCATCGTGCACCAGCGCCCGGAGCGGTTCTTCGAGCGATCCCAGAACACCGAGCGGCAGTCGGGACTCGAGCACATCTTGAAGCGGGACCACGTGCCGTCGATCTCCGAGACGAAGGCGATCGCGAGGATCCGGCCGATCGCGCCGCGGACGCCGTCCGTCGTCGGGGCGAGACCCTCGTTCCCGAAGCGCACCGACAGGCCGCTCGCTCGTGCGGCGTCGTCCAGCGTGCGGATCGCCGCGGGGTCCCGGTCGGCGCCCGTGTTCTCCCGCACACGCGACCGAAGAGCCTCGAGGACGTCGACGGCGAGACGGAGATCGGCCTCCTCCGGGCTCTCGTTCGCGATCGAGCCACGCTCCCGGAGCCACCACCCGATCGTTTCCGTGCTGGGTGGGAGATCCGGATCGCGCGTCCCGACCACGTGATCGTGCACGGACAGGAACGCCCGCACGAGCTCGAGGTCTCCCGGCGCCCGAGGGGTGGTGTCGGCGTCGGCATGGGGCTGGCGAGGAACGTCGTCCATGGACCCCAGGATAGCGGCTGAAACCGGGATCTCCACTTGACCGGTTACGGCTATCACCGGTATCCTGCCCGGTAACCGGTGACACGGTGGAGCCGGTTACGTACCGGGAGGCCAGGCTGCCTATGGGACCGAACATCGCCGAACAGCTCGCGCGGACGTTCGCGGCCGGTGCTCGACGCGCGCTCAGGCGCGCGGCTCGCATCCTGGAGGTCGAGCCCGACGGCCGACCCGAGCGCGACCCGGACGCTCGCCCGCGGCTCGACACGCTCGACGACTGGATCCTGTTCGGTCCGCGGATGCGCTGACCGAACGACCCGGCTCGTAGCATCGAGGCGTGGTCACCCTCACCGAGCGCGCGCGCGAGGCGCTCCTCACCTCCTATATCGCTGCGCGTCGCATCGACCCCGAGGCGAACCTTCGGATCGAGCGGCACGGCGGCGGCGTGTGGGCCGTGTTCGCGGCCGAGGCCGATCCGGCCGACCAGCTCGTCGATCTCGGTGAGATCGTGATCGGCGTCGAGGCCGGGATCGCCGGGACCATCGACGTCGGGGAGCACAACGAGCTGACGGTGGTCGGGCCGTGATCGACACGGCCGCGATCAGGCGGGAGCTCGAGGAGCGCGTCGCCGCCCTGGATCAGGAGCTCGCCGAGCTCACAGCGGTTCCTCGCGATCCGGCAGCGTCGGTCTCGTTCGGGAAGCGGATCGGAGAGGCCACGACCGAAGCGATCGACCGGCTGACGAAGGTCGGCACGGCCGAGCAGCTGGCCGCGATACGCGCCGATGTGGCCCGGGCACTCGAGAAGCTCGACGACGGGACGTACGGGCTCTGCGATCGATGCGGCTTGGCGATCCCCGACGAGCGCCTCGACGCCCGCCCGTGGTCGGTGCTGTGCGTCCGATGCGCGTCGCTGCGCTGATGTGGTCGCGGCTCACCTACCGCTGGATGTATCGGACCGGGCGAACGCCGTGGGATACGGGCGTGACCCCGCCGGAGGTGGTCGATCTGATCGAGGGGGCCGGCGCGCTTCCGCCCGGACGGGCCCTGGATCTGGGGTGCGGGACGGGGACGAACGCGGCCTACCTGGCGGCGCACGGGTGGGACGCGACGGGGGTCGATGCCGAGCCGATCGCGATCGAGCGCGCCCGGGCGAAGCTGGCCGGCGACGCGAACGCGCGCGCCCTCCTCGGCGACGTCACGGACCTCGACGCGCTCGGCCTCGACCCGCCGTTCGGCCTTGTCCTGGACGTCGGGTGCTTCCATTCGATCGAACGCGGGCGGCGCGACGCCTACGCCGCCGGTGTCGGGTCGCTGACGCGACCCGGGTCGACGTTATTCGTGTTCGCGTTCGCGCGCCGTCGCACGCTCACCCCGCTCGGCGTCACGCCGGCCGAGATGGCGACGCGGTTCGCACGCTGGTTCCGGCCGCTCGGCCGGATCGCGGGGACCGAACCTCCCGGGGCGGCCTGGTACCGCCTGGAACGAACGAGCGCCGCGGGATGAGGGCGTTGCGCGCCTGGCTCGACCGGCCGTTCGGATGGTTCACGTTCGTGCTCGCGGAGTACGTCCTCGCCGTCGTCCTGCTGCGCGGTCTCGCCGCCGTGCTCCCGGTCGATCTCCCTCGCGCGTTCGGGGTCGTCGTCCTGCTGGCGCTGGTCGCCGGGTTGCTCGCGTTCAACCTCTGGCTCCGCCGCCGGCTCGCGGACGCGGACCCCGACCGCTGAGCCCTCAGGCCGGCACCGAGCGGACCTTGGCCCACCCCCCGTGTGCGACGACGAGGTCGTCGCAGCCGTCCGGTCCCCACGACCCCGGTGGGTACGGCTCGACCGGCGGGGGATCGTCGAGCAACGGCTGGACGATCCGCCACGTCTCCTCGATCACGTCCTGCCGAGGGAAGAGCATCCCGTCGCCGACGAGCGCGTCGTGCAGGAGCCGCTCGTACGGGCCCGGAGCCACGCCCAACTGCTCCTCGAAGGACATGTCCAGGTGCACCGATTGCGTCGCGGCTTCGCCCGCCTTCTTCAGGAGCAGCCCGATGCTGGCGCCCGCATCCTGGCCGATCTGCAACTTGATGTGGTTGTGGTGTCGGAGCGCGCGCACGCCGTCCTCGAGCATGATCGACGGCGGCTTGCGGAAGCGGACGTCCACCTCCGTGGCGGTCATGGCGAGCTCCTTCCCCGCCCGGAGGAAGAACGGCACGCCGGACCAGCGCCAGTTGTCGATCGCCAATCGGAGCGCGACGAACGTCTCCGTCGTCGAATCCGGCTCGACGCCGTCGACGGATCGGTACCCCTCGTACTGACCGCGCACGTAATGGGCTGGCTCGGCGGCCGGCATGGCGCGGAGGACGTCGAGGCGGCGGTCGGTGATCGCCTCCGGGCCACCCGACAGCGGCTCCATCGCGACGAGCGCGAGGACCTGCAGGAGGTGGTTCTGCACCACGTCGCGGAGGCACCCGACCTGGTCGTAGAACCGGCCGCGATCATCGACGCCGAAGTCCTCCGCCATCGTGATCTGCACCGACTCGACGTGGTCGCGGTTCCACAGGGGCTCGAAGATCTCGTTCGCGAACCGGAGGTACACGATGTCCTGCACCGGTTCCTTGCCCAGGAAGTGGTCCATCCGGTAGATCTGATCCTCGTCGAGTACGGACAGGAGCAGGCGGTTCAGCGCGCGCGCCGACTCCAGGTCATGGCCGAACGGCTTCTCGATCACGACCCGCGATCCCCGTGTGAGCCCCGCGTCCGCGAGCCGGCGAACCACCGATCCGAAGAGCGAGGGCGGGATCTCCAGGTAGAAGAGCGGGCATCGCGCCCCGCCGAGCGCCTCGCGGAGTCGGTCGTACGTCGGCGGTTCGTCCAGGTCGCCGCCGACGAAACGCAGCCGCTCGAGGAACCGGTCCATCACGTCGGGGTCGGTCGGTCCGGTCGCCTCGACGGCCTTCCGCGCCTCGGCGCGCAGGTCCTCGTCGCTCCACGCGGATCGCCCCGACCCGATGATCGGAACGTTCAGCAACCGTCGGCGGTCGAGCTGGTACAGAGCGGGGAAGGTCTTCCTGCGTGCCAGGTTGCCCGTGATCCCGAAGATCACGAGGACGTCGGAGTGCTCCTTCTGCGTCATCCCTTGCGCCATCCCTCCGTCGAGTGTCGCATCGTGACACCGGCTCCTCCCGAGGATACGGTCGTTGCCGGCCAACGGTCCCGGCCCGTCTCGGAAAGGAGCCCGCATGACGACCGACAGACCCACGCAGCTCGGGATGGTGGGTCTGGGGCGGATGGGCTCGAACATCGTTCGCCGCCTGATGCGGGACGGGCATCCCTGCGCCGTGTACGACCTGTCGACTGACGCGGTAGCGACCCTGGCCGCCGAGGGCGCGACCGGGGCGGACACCGTCGAAGCGTTCGCGGCGGCGTTGACGCCGCCGCGGAACGTGTGGGTCATGGTTCCGGCGGGCGAGCCGACCGCGAACGCGGTCGGCTCGCTCGCCGAAGTGCTCGAGCCCGGCGACGCGGTCGTCGACGGCGGGAACACCTACTACCGCG
>JBKOUM010000155.1:0-22075 GCA_046723385.1 Actinomycetota bacterium | reverse complement strand
CCCCCCCCCCCGCGACCCACCCGGCTAACAACCAGGCAGACGGAAGCTGCCGATACGCGTTTGCCAGCCCCGCTGCGATGACCGCGCGTAGTATTCGTTCACGTACCAGAACGTGCAGTCGTCGCTAGGGTCGACCGTCATATCTGTGTAGTCACCCCATCGCGGGCTGACCCGCTGCGATCCGGAGCCTGCGATCAGCACGCCCTCTCCGAGGGTCATCTCCCCGAGCGGATCCGTTGCGAGCCTGCCCGTGTACCGGATCCCCGGGAACACCGTGTCACCGTTGGACACGCTGTATCCGAGGCCGATATCGCCGACACGATCCATGGCGACGCTCCCCATCCAGCGGTGCACACCGTCGTTGGGTGCGAAGGTGCCCTGCTGGTACACGGAGAACGTCCCGCTCGTGTGCCGGAGCTCGTACCAACGCACGCCGGCGATCCCGGGACGGGCTTCCACGGATTGGTTCGTGACGAGGGCCTCGTAGGCACCGAAGTTGCGGTATGCCAGCCGGAACATCGGCCGTTGCCGGTACGACAGGATGTCGACCTTGTTGCCCGTCTGCGGCTGCGGGATGCACGAGCGCGTGCTGCTCGGGTCGCAGGGGAAGATCGAGTCGAACGACGCGACCGGCAATTGAGCCGCCAGCGTGAACGAACCGGTCGGGTTGGCGCTCCAGGTCACCGAGAACTGGAAGACGTTGAGGCCATCGAAGGGAGCCCCGCGCCCCGCGCCGTCGTCCATCGTCCCGACGAAGTAGTTGGGACTGCCGTCGGGAGGCAGCGCGCTCCCGTCGAGGTCCGAGGGGAGCAACCCGTCCCCGGGCAGGTACCGGGCGTTCCCCGGAGGAAGGAGGAACTCGACCACGCGAGCGTCGGGGTCGCCCTTGATCATCTGCCTCCGTTCCAACGCGTAGGCGCCATCCCCGGCGAACGAGTCATCGGGCGCGAACTCCCGCGTCGACAGGAAGTACGCGTTCGGCCACACGCCGTACTTCGGGTAATCCGGGAAGTTGAGGCCCGTGGAGAACGCGTACCGGTAGTAGGAACCGGTGGGGCTTCCCGTCGTCGAGATCGCCACGCAGTTGTAATAGATCGGTCCGCGGGTGGTGAACTGGGTGAGGATCCACCGGTTCGCCAGCTGGTCATACAGGACGACCGGATCACCCGACAGATCCGTGCAGTCGTCGATCGCGAACCCCTGCCACAGCGTGCCGAGCGTCACGGGCCCAAGCAAGCGACTCCCGTTCTTTGAGTACACCGCGAAGACGAGGTTCACCATCTCCACGAAGTGGTTCGGACCAACCTCGCCGTTGGGATCCGGTGGCGAGACCTCGAACGGGTTGTCCGCGTTCGCCAGTCCCTCGAAATTGGCGATGGTTCCGCCGATCTGGCTCGCGGCTGCGACGGTCGATTGGACAGCCGCGTCACCCGAGAACCCGCGGTCGGTCGGCGCGGAACCACGCTCGGCCGAGGCGTGCCCGGGCGTTGAGGGGAGCACCGGGTGCCGCGAGAGCGCTTGGAGCGTGGGCGACACGTCGAAAGCGGCAGCCCTCGAGATGTGGGGTGCGCTCGCGGCGACAACGGGTCCGGTCCTTGCTCCCACAGACGCCGACGCGACGAAGCCCGAAACGAGCACGGCGGGAACGATCCACAGCACGTGCTTCCTGCCACGCGGCTGTATGAACGTGTCGGGATGCGGCTCAGGCGAAGGTGGGTGGTCATGGCCATGGACCTGACCGAAGAGGCGGATGCTTCATAGGTGGACTGGGTCCCGGACTTCTACGCGAAACAGTACGAGTGGGCGGGATGGCCGGCTCGGTGGAGAAGGAGAAGTGCGGTGGAGGCTGTTTCGATGGCGGCCACGCACGTCGAAGCGGTCACTCGGCTCGCGGGACCAGGGCCGAAGCGCATACTCGAGCTCGGAGCGGGAAGCGGCTTCACGTCGGCCGCCTTGGCGTCGGCGGGCCACGACGTGGTCGCGATCGATCTCGTGGACGCATGCGTCGAGAGCATCGCCAGACTCGCGGACGACATCCAGCGCGGCTCGCTCGCGGCCATCGCCGGCGACTTCTACTCCGTCGAAGTTGAAGGTTCTTCGACATCGTCTGTTACTTCGATGGGTTCGGCATCGGCTCCGACGACGACCAGCGTCGCCTGCTGCGCCGGATCGCTGCATGGCTCTCCCCCGGCGGCTGCGCCCTCGTCGACGTGTTCGCCCCGTGGTACTGGGCGAAGATGTCCGGTACGCGGGAAGAGTTCCCGGCTGGAAGCGGAGTCCTCTACGAAGAAGGGTTCGACGCCAAAGGTTGTCGGATGGTTGAGCGTATGTGGCGAGAAGGGTACGAAGACGCGGCCGTCGCCCAGTCCCTCCGATGCCATTCACCGGCGGATCTCCGCCTCTTGCTCGAGACGATCGGCTTGTCCCTCGTGGCGATCGAACCATACGAAGATGAGTCCTACGGGAGGCAAGCCTCCTTGGCCGAGGCGATGCTCTACCTCTGCAAGCTGGAGAAGGAAGCATGAGAGCATCAGGCGGCACCTGATCCAGTGTTATGGGCAGGGCGGAGCGAGTGCGCCGCAGAGCACCTGGTCGTCCGTCGAGGCGACCGACGCGATGAGGTCGTCGCGTGAGGTGAAGGAGAGCCCTCCGTTCGGCGTGAAGGAGGGCACCCCCGGGTCGCGCACGGTCGGGGTGTAGGCGACGCACCCCCCGTCGATCGGGATCAGCTCGGTTCCCTCAACCGGTGGCGGGCACGACTCGACGAGCGTCACCGTCACGGGGTGGCTCGACCCGTCGCCGACACCGACCATGAAGTTCGCCTTCCCCTGGATGATCTCGGAGGTGCCGACGCTCCAGCCGACCGGGAGGGCTGAGACGCACGGCAATTGAGTGGCGCTGGGTACCGCCTGCGCCATCAGCTGCATCACCTGTCCCGTGCCGCACGTGGGCGTGTTCACGGTGCCGCGCGTGGGGAAGAATAGGGCGAGGCCCGTCAGTCCCGCGAGCAGGACCAACACGAGCGAGGCGAGGATCAGGCCGACCCGGCGGATGCTCCAGCGCTGCACCCCGATCGGCCGGCGTGTCGGCGCCATCGACCGGAACTCGGCCAGCAGGTCACGCCCGTCCTCCTTCAGGTGCTGACGCAGCTGCGTCGGGCTGGCCACGCCGCGGGTCGCCGCGAACGCCTCGGCGAGCTCGTCGGGCGTGAAGTACCGGAGCGCGGCGTCGTAGACGGTCGGCGCGTCCGAACGCAGCGCCAGCACCAGCATCATGTTGCCCAGGTCGACGGCTTGACGCCACGGCGAGGGACGGACCTGGACGAAGAAGACGTCGATCAGCTTGAGCTCCCCGCGCTGCACCATCAGGTTCGCCGGCTTGACGTCGCGGTGCGAGAGACCGACTTCCCACATGCGGCGGATCATCGCGAGCCCCTCGTCGATCACGTGCGCGTCGACCTCGGCCTCGCCGATCTCGACGGCGTCGTCGAAGAAGTCCATCGCGATCAGGTACTCACGTTCGGGCGTGATCTCGACGATGCCGAGCGCGGCAGGCGTCGGGAATCCGTACTCGCCGAGCAGACGAAGCGTGTAGTCCTCGTACTCGACGAACCGCCGCACCGTCTGGAACGGGGTCTCGTCCTCGAGCCGGCCGTAGAGCATCCGTCGGCCGAGCTTGTACCAGCGATCGGCGCGCACGTGGCTCTTCGCGTAGAGCTTGGCGAAGATCGTCCGCTCGTGGCCGTCCTCGTCGGTCACCGTGAGCTTGAGCGGGGTCGAGCCACCCGAGCCCTCCAGCCCGACCGGCTTGATGCCGTGGACCGCGAACCCGAGCTGGTCCTGCAACGCCGTGCGGATCGCCTCCCCCCGACGACCCGTCACGTCGAGGTGCGCGGATTTCCCCCGCGCACCGTAGGAGATCGGGAAGATGTCGTTGGGAGCGAAGGCGCGGAAGGCGACCAACGGGATCGTGACCCCCACGATCGCCCCGAACACGACGTCGGTGAAGTGATCGACGCCGAGGTAGATCCGAAGCGCGCCGGTGATCGCGATCGCGGCTGCCGCGGCGAGCTTCGCCCACAGGCGAGGCCGGCCGGGCACGACGAGCATGAACACCAGACCCATCGTCAGGATCGAGATCGCGCCGATCGGGATCGACGGCGTCGCGTAGCCCTCCCAGCTCGCGAGCTGCTGGACGCCGAACGGGCGCGGCCGCAGGGCGACCAGTTCGAGCGCCTGGAGGAGGGCTCCGGAGATGGCGAGCGAGACCACCCAGATCACCAGGTGGCGCCAGCGGTGGAACCACGCCGTGGCGACGACGAGGAGCACACCGAGCACCGCGAACCCCACGCGGGAACCGAACGTATGCGCCTGGCGTGCGAGGGTGTCGAGCCACCCGGTGCGGATCGAGATCACAGCGTCGGTGATCCGCGCGTCGAACCGGTCGAGCGGGCTGGGATCGTTGCGCAGCCACAGGCAGCCCGCGACCGCGACGACCAGCATCAGGATCAGCCAGACCCAGCCCGTGGAACCGATCTGCTTCGGCAGCGGCGGGGCGACGCCCGTCGGCCGACGACGTGAGTGCCTGGCGACCCCGGCATCGGCCGACGGGCGCACGACCTGGTCAGGCTGATCCACGCGTCCCCCCCTCGAAGATCCTCCCACGATCGGTCGGCCGGCGGGTTCGCCGGCCACAGCCGAGGACACGACGGTCGTGCTCGCGGCGGCCGTCTGGATCGACGTGTGTTCTGTCCCCCGGCGGCCTACCCGGAAATCCCTGCTCCCTCGGGAGTACTTGAGCCCGCTTCCCCAATAGGAGCCTGGGGGTCAAGCGCCGTCCTCGCCGGCAGCTATCAGTCCCTCAGCGTGGCGCCCACGGCGAGCACGTACCTCCGCGTCGTCATCACCGCGAAGAAGGGCGTTGCTCTCGGGACGGTCCAGTCGTGGCTGGTGACGGCGACGTGCCTGGGCGACCCTCTGAAGCAGGACGCCGTGCTCTCGAAGGTCAAGGTCGTCCGCTGATCTCGGCGATCCGGCGCTCGAGCACGCGCCGCTCGGCTTCGTCGTGGACCAACGCGAGCGCGCGCCCGAACGCGTCGCGTGCCTCCTCGGTGCGCCCGAGGCGCGTGAGCAGCTCGCCGCGGGTCGCGTACAGGTACCGGTAGTCGTCGAGCGGCAGGCGCTCGACGATCGCGAGGCCGGCCTCGGGGGTTTCCGCTTCGGCGACCGCGATCGCGCGGTTCAGCTCGACGACGGGCGAATCGGTGAGCCGCGACAGCTCACCGTAGAGGGCCGCGATCTCCGTCCAGTCACGGGGCGCGTCCGCGTGCAGCGAGGCGATCGCCGCCTGCAGCACGTACGGGCCACGGCCCAGGAGCGCGAGCGCGCGGTCGAGCGACCGCCGACCCTGGGAGATCTCTGCGGCGTCCAGGAGCGATGGATCCTGATCCGCGAGGAGCACGAGCTCTCCGTCGCGGAACCGCGCCTCGCGTCGCGCGTCGAGGAGCAGCATCAGCGCGAGCAACCCGTGCACCTCCGACTCGTCCGGCATCAACTCCACGAGCGCCCGCCCCAGCCTGATCGCCTCGGCCGCGAGATCGCCGCGGGTGGGTGGCGCCGAATAGCCCTCGTTGAAGATCAGGTAGACGACCGCGAGGACCGCCACGAGGCGGTCGGGCAACACGTGATCGGGCGGCACCCGGAACGGGATGCCGGCGGCCGTGATCTTGCGCTTCGCACGGACGAGCCGCTGTGCCATCGTCGGCTCCGGGACCAGGAACGCCCGTGCGATCTGCGTCGTGGTGAGGCCGCCGAGCGTCCGGAGCGTCAACGCGACCTGCGCGTCCACCGACAGCGCCGGGTGGCAGCACATGAACATGAGTTCGAGCCGCTCGTCGGGGAACGTCGTCGCCTCCACCGTCTCCTCCATCGGCTCGGTCGCCTGCAGCAGGCGGGTCTTGGCGATGAGGGTCTTGTCGCGCCGGATGCGGTTGATCGCCCGGTTGCGCGCGGTCGTGATCAGCCAGGCGACGGGGTTGGCCGGCTCGCCGTCGCGCGGCCACCGCTCCGCCGCGATCGCGAAGGCCTCCTGGGCGGCTTCCTCGGCGACATCCATGTCACCGAGGAAGCCGACCATCGCAGCGAGGACCCGCCCCCACTGCTCTCGGAAGACGTCTTCGAGGATCGCTACCACTCCTTGACGGGGCGAACCTCGATCGCGCCGCCGAGCCGCGCCGCAGGGATCCGAGCGGCCAGGTCGATCGCGGCGTCCAGGTCGTCGGCCTCGTACAGCAGATATCCGGCGATCGCTTCTTTCATCTCGACGAACGGGCCGTCGGTCGTCAGCGTCTTGCCGTCCTGCACGCGAACCGTCGTCGCGGTCTCAGGGGCGTCCAACCCGATGCCCGGCGTGACGCCGGGGGTCTGGTTGATCGCCTGGTAATCGGCGAAGACGCCCTTCTGCTCATCCTCTGACAGGGTCGCCCACGCCTCGGGGTCGGCCGGTGTCGGAGCGTCGACCTGGTGGATCAACAGCATGTACTTCATGGCTCCCTCCTTCCGGGATCGTCAGCGATGAGACAAACGGGATCCCGGGAATCGACATGCCGGTCGGAAACTTCCTATTCGCGCCCGTCCCACCCCCACCGTGGGGTCGCCAGATCCGGCTCCACGACCGATCCCTCCGGCGAGTAGGAGAGGACCTCTGCCACGGCCTCCTCCATGTAGGCGCGAAGGCCGTTGCGGAGATCGGGATCGTCGGGGAGCCCGGCGTCGTCGGCGGCTTGGACGAAGGCGGCGACGAACCTGCGACCCAGGTCGTCGTCCGCGCCTTGACGCGCATGGATCTCGAGCATCGCGGGATGGCCGCCGTGCGACTCGGAGTACCGCGGCGGCCCGCCCAGGACCTCCCCCCAATAGTCGGCGAGCCGCTCGACGTCCTCGGGGTTCCCGGGATGCGAGAACGGATGCTCCAACACGGAGTCGGCCAGGCACCGCGCGTGGAAAGCGGTCGCGAGCGCAAGGAGGGCCGGCGCTCCGCCCGCGAACTCGTACATCGAGGGGCGCGTCACGCTTGGAGTTTCCCTCACCCGGTCGCGTCCGGGAAGGTGATCTTGGCCCGCCGTCGGCGCCCCCGCGGGTCCTGTCGGCGGATCGGTGCGAAGCTTGGCGGATGCGGGCGCTACGGCTCCACCCGCCGGGCGGCATCGACGGCCTGGCGCTGGACGACGTCGAGACACCCTCGCCGAGCCCGGGCGAAGCGCTCGTCCGCGTCCACGCCGCCGCGATCACACGCGACGAGCTGACCTGGCCCGTCGACCGGCTCCCCGCGATCCCGTCCTATGAGCTCGCGGGCGTCGTGGCCGCCGTGGCTTCCGACGTCGAGAGCGTCGTGGCCGGCGAGCCATGCTTCGCACTCACCCCATTCGACCGCGACGGCGTCGCGGCGGAGTACGCCGCCGTCCCTGCCGACCTCCTCGCTCCCGAGCCCCGCTCCCTCGACAACGTCGCGAGCGCCGCGATCCCGCTCCCCGCTTTGAGCGCGTGGCAAGGTCTGTTCGACCACGGCACCCTGGAGGAGGGGGAACGCGTACTGATCACCGGCGCCATGGGGGGCGTCGGTCATCTCGCGACGCAGCTCGCTCGATGGCGGGGAGCGAAGGTGGTCGCAGCGGCGACCGAAGACGCCGAGCCCGTCGACCTCGTCTTCGACACCGCCGGCGGCGATGTCCTGCGAGAGGCGATCACGATCATCCGTCGCGGCGGGCGACTCGTATCGGTCGCCGAGGAGCCGTCCGCGACGGAGACGGCTGGGATCGATGCGTCCTTCTTCGTCGTGGAACCGAACCGGAGCCAGCTCCTCGAGATCACGCGACTCGTGGACACCGGAGATCTGCAACCCGAGATCGACTCCGTGTTCCCGCTGATCGAAGGGAAGGCGGCGTTCGCGCGAAGCATGCAGAGGGGCAAGCGAGGGAAGGTCGTCCTCCGGGTGACGGACGAGGCTGCGGATGACGAGCCAGCTGGATAAGGCCGAGGCGTTCCGCTCGCTCCACGCCGGCGAGCCGTTCGTGATCCCGAACCCGTGGGACTCGGGCTCGGCCCGCGTCTTGGCCAGGCTCGGCTTCAAGGCGCTCGCGACGACGAGCTCCGGCTTCGCGTTCACCCTCGGCCGCCCCGACGGCACCGTCACCCTGGAGGAGATCGCTCGGCATGTGGCCGCGCTGACCGCGGCGACGGATCTCCCGGTCTCGGTCGATCTGGAGAACGGCTACGGTGCCGAACCGGCCGCCGCTGCGGCCGCGATCGCGCGCGTCGCCGAGGCCGGCGCGGTCGGCGGCTCGATCGAGGACTGGGATCCGGACGGCCATCTCTACGAGGAAGCGAACGCGGTGGATCGGATCGCGGCGGCCGCGGAGCAGGCCCGCGGCATCGACATCCCCTTCACCCTGACGGCGCGAGCCGAGAACCACATCCGGGGGAACCCCGACCTGGACGACACGATCCGGCGGCTGCAGGCCTACGAAGCCGTGGGCGCCGACGTGCTGTTCGCGCCCGGCCTCCGAAGCGGCGAGGAGATCCGCGCCGTGTGCGACGCGGTCTCCAAGCCGGTAAACGTGTTGGCCCGGCCCACGCTTTCGCTCGCAACGATCTTCGAGGCCGGCGCGCAGCGCGTGAGCGTCGGCGGCGGCCTGACGTGGGTCGCCGTCGCCGCGATGGCGCGCGCGGCCGAGGCGATCCGCGACGACGGAGACCTCTCGCCGCTGCAGGTCGATCTCCCGCCGGACCGCTACCTCGGCTGAGATCAGCGGACTATTGCTGAGTCCGATAACCGTGTGCCAGACTGCCGCGCTCTGGAGGGTGACGGTCGAACGACGGCCGTGGGTGCCCCAGGCAGGAGATCGGATGCAGGTTCGCCCCGGACACATCCTCGTCGTCGATGACGACGCCCTGAACCGCCGCCTCCTGACCAAGAGCCTCCAGACCGAAGGTCACCGGACCACCGACGTCGACAACGGTTTCGCCGCACTGTCGACCCTCGGATCCGACCCGCCGGACGTGGTCCTGCTCGACATCGAGATGCCGGGTGTCGACGGCATCGAGGTGCTCGAGCGGATGAAGGCGGACGCCTCCCTCCACCACATCCCGGTGATCATGATCTCGGGCATCGACGACACGGACAGCATCGTTCGGTGCCTCGAGGCGGGCGCCGACGACTTCCTCCCGAAGCCGTTCGACCCCGCGATCCTCCGTGCGCGGATCGGGGCCGGTCTCAACCGCAAGCGCCTGACCGATCTCGAACAGGACCGTGTCCGGGAGGTCTTCACGCGGTTCCTTCCGGAGCCGATCGCGACGGAGATGCTAGCTCGCACCGATGGACGGCCGATGATCTCCCCGGTCCGGCTGTGGGCGACGGTGACGTTCGTCGACCTGCGCGGATTCACGACCTTCGCCGATTCTGCGCCGGTCGACCAGATCCTGGCAGTCCTCAATCGCTACCAGGCGACGATGGGCGACGCCGTCCTCGACCACGGCGGGACGGTCGTCGACTACCTCGGCGACGGGCTGATGGCCGCGTTCGGTGCACCGATCGAAACGGTGGATCACGCCGATCGGGCGGTCGCGGCCGCTCGCGACATGGTGTACCAGCGGCTGGCCGACTTCAACGGATGGCTCGCGTCCGAAGGCGTCGGCGCGAGCTTCGGCATGGGGATCGGGCTCAACTCCGGCCGCGTGATGTCGGGGACGTTCGGCTCCGAGCGACGCTTCGACTACGCGGTGATCGGCGACACCACGAACACGGCATCCCGGATCGAACAGCTCACGAAACAGACCGGCCACACGATCCTGCTATCCGATCAGACCCGGACGAACATGACCGGTTCGACCGACGGCCTCGCTTTCGTCGACGAATTCGACATCCGCGGGAAGCAGTCACGCATCAAGCTGTGGACCCCGGACGAACCGAGGGCCGCGACGTGACCGATGCCGATGCAACGGCCGACGTCGCCGCGCTCCGTGCGCGGGTCGCCGAGCTCGAGTCCCGAGAGGCCGACCACCGGCGATCCGAACACGTCCAGGCGGCCCTCTACCGCATCGCCGAGACGGCGAGCGCTGCGCAAGACATGCAGGAGTTCTATGCCGAGATCCATCGGATCGTCGGCGAGCTGATGTACGCGAACAACTTCTACGTCGTCTTGTACGACGAAGAGCGTCGGATGATGAACTGGCCGTTCGGCGTGGACACGGCGGGTGACACGTTCGCCGGCCCGAACGTCTGGGAACCGATGGGGACGGGCGAAGCTCGAGGGCTCACCGCGTACCTCCTGCGGAACGGCACCCCGATGCTGCTCCCGCAGGCCGACGTCGACGACCTCATCGAGCGTGGGGAGATCACGCCGATCGGCGTCCGTGGGGTCGATTGGCTCGGCGTGCCGCTGCGCTCGGAGGGACGAACCGTCGGCGCGATGGTGGTCCAGAGCTACGAAGGGGACCCTCCCCACACCCAACAGGACAAGGACCTCTTGACCTTCGTCGCGAGCCACGTCGGCTCTGCGCTCAGCAGGGCTCGGGCGATCGAGGAGACCCGCCAACGGAGCGCCGAGCTCGCGCTCGTCAACGATGTCCAGCGAGGCCTCGCCGAGCGGCTCGAGATGCAGGCGATGTACGACCTGGTCGGCGATCGGGTCCAAGAGATCTTCGACGCGCAGGTGGTCGACATCGGGATCCTCGATCCGTCCAACGGGCTGATCAACTTCGTGTACACGATCGAGAAGGGCGTCCGGTTCCACGACGAACCGATGGAGGTTCTCGGCTTCCGGAGGAAGGTCCTCGACACGAGGGAATCGATCGTCGTCAACGAGGACCTCGAGCGGGTGTCGACCGAGGCCGGCCACCCCCTCGTCATCTCCGGCGAGCAGCCCAGGTCGGCCGTCTTCGTTCCGCTCACGGTCGGCGACCGGGCCACCGGTGTGATCTCCCTCCAGAACATCGACCGGGAACACGCGTTCAGCGATTCGGACGTTCGCCTCCTCACGACGCTCGCCGGGAGCCTCAGCGTCGCACTGGAGAACGCGCGGCTGTTCGAGGAGACACGGCAGCGCAACGCCGAGCTCGCCCTCATCAACGACGTCCAGCGCGGGCTGGCCGAGAGCCTCGAGATGCAGGCGATGTACGAACTGGTCGGGGACCGGATCCAAGAGATCTTCGATGCCCAGGTCGTCGATATCGGCATCCTCGATCGTGAGACGGGTCTCCTCCATCGGCCGTACTCGATCGAGAAGGGTGTCCGACTCCCCGACGAACCCTTCGAGGTCACCGCGGGTCCAAGTCGATACGTGTTCGATACGGGGGAAACCCTCGTCATCAACGAGCGGTTCACGGAGCGAGCCGATGAGTTGGGGTACGCGCCGAACTTCGGTTCGGGTGGCGACCCGCTCTCCGGCGTCTACGTCCCACTCGTGGTCGGCGGTGAGTCGATCGGGCGGATCACGCTGCAGAACTTGGACCGAGAGCACGCGTTCAGCGAGAACGACGTGCGGCTCCTCACCACGATCGCCAGCAGCTTGAGCGTCGCGCTCGAGAACGCTCGGCTGTTCGAGGAAACGAGACAGCGGAACGCTGAACTGGCGTTGATCAACGATGTGCAACGTGGGCTCGTCGAGAACCTCGATGCGCAGTCGATGTACGACCTCGTCGGGGGCCGGATCCAGGAGATCTTCGACGCGCAGGTCGTCGACATCGGCATCCTCGATCCGGACGACGGCCTCCTCCACTTCCCGTACACCATCGAGAAGGGTGTTCGCTACGAGGACGAGCCGACGGAGATCGTGGGGATGGGTGGCCACGTGATGCGGACACGGGAGCCACTCCTCATCAACGAGCGATGGTCCGAGCGCGCGATCGAGTTCGGGGCGTTCGTAGCTCAGGGCGAGGAGCCGAAGTCTGCCCTGTTCGTGCCTCTCGTGGTGGGTGGGGAAGCGATCGGTCGGATCTCGCTCCAGAACATCGATCGCGAGCACGCATTCAGCGATGCGGATGTTCGGCTGCTCACCACGATCGCCGGCAGCCTGAGCGTCGCATTGGAGAACGCCCGGTTGTTCGAAGAAACACGTCAACGGAACGCCGAGCTGGCCCTCATCAACGACGTGCAGCGCGGCTTGGCCGAGAAGCTCGAGACGCAGGCGATGTACGACCTGGTCGGCGACCGGATCCAAGAGATCTTCGACGCCCAAGTGGTGGACATCGCTCTCCTCGACTCGTCTTCCGGTCTGGTTCATTTCCCGTACGTGATCGAGCGCGGCGTTCGCCTCGACGAGGAACCGATCGAGCTCATCGGACACCGTCGGATCGCCGTCGAGACACGCGAACCGGTCGTGATCAACGAGGACCTCGTCGCGAAGAGCGCGGAAGTGGGTCAGCCGGCGGTGCTCTCCGGCGAGGTTCCCCGGTCAGCCGTTTTCGTGCCTCTTCTGGTCGGAGACCGCGCGGTCGGCTTGATGTCGCTCCAGAACCTCGATCGAGAGCATGCATTCAGAGACGCGGACGTGAGGCTGCTTCTGACGCTCGCGGGGAGCCTCAGCGTCGCGCTCGAGAACGCCCGCCTCTTCGAGGAGACACGGCAACGGGCGGCCGAGCTCGCGATCGTGAACGACGTCGGCCAGGCACTCGCGGAACAGCTCGACCTGGATGCGCTGATCGGACGACTCGGTGACCAGCTCGGCGACGTGTTCGCCGCGGACATCGTCTATATCGCGCTCCACGACGAGCCGACCGGCACGATCGAGTTCCCGTACTACCTCGAGAACGGGGAACGCGAGCCCGATCGTCGCACGATCCGGTTCGGCGAAGGGCTCACGTCTCGGATCATCGTCTCGCGACAACCCCTGCTGCTCAACCGATCCGAGGCCTTCGAGGAGCTCGGCGTCGACATGGTCGGTACGCCGGCACGATCGTACCTGGGCGTTCCGATCCTGGTGGGTTCACGGGCGATCGGCGCGATCAGCGTCCAGAGCATCCAGCAGGCCGGCCGGTTCACCGAGAGCGACACGCACCTCGTGTCGACGATCGCGGCGAACGTCGGAGCGGCGATCCAGAACGCCCGCCTCTATCGAGAGACCGGGCGACGAGCGAGCGAGATGGCAGCCCTGGCCGATCTGGGTCGCGAGGTTGGCGGCATGCTCGACCTCGACGCCGTGCTGAACCGGATCGCGGAGCGAGCGCGCGAGCTGCTGGAGGCGGATACGAGCGCCGTCTTCTTGGAGCACGAGGACGGGACGTTCTTCCCGAACGTGGCGCTCGGGGGGTTGGCCGACCTGATCATGGCGGACACCATCCGGCCGGGCGAGGGCATCATCGGCGATCTGGCGAGCCGCGGCGTTGCGGAGGTCGTCAACGACACGGACGCGGACCCGCGGGCGGTGGACATCCCCGGCCAGGAGGAAACCCCCGAGGAACGGCTCATGGCCGCGCCCCTGATCGCACGCGGCCGGGTGACCGGGATGATGGCGGTCTGGCGCAGCGGCCCGTCCGACCTGTTCACGGACGCGGACCTGAACTTCCTGGTCGGGCTCTCCCACCAAGCAGCGATCGCGATCGAGAACGCGCGCCTGTTCCGGGAGGCGGAGGACGCGCGCGACGTGGCCGAGGAAGCGAACGCCGCCAAGAGCGCGTTCCTGGCGGCGACCAGCCACGAGATCCGGACCCCGATGAACGCCATCATCGGGATGAGCGGTCTGCTCTTGGAGACTCGACTGGACTCCGAGCAGCGGGACTATGCGGCCACGATCGCCGGGAGCGGCGAATCGCTGCTGTCGATCATCAACGACATCCTCGACTTCTCCAAGATCGAGGCCGGCCGGATGGACCTGGAACGCGCGCCCTTCGATCTCCGGGCATGCATCGAGTCGGTCGTCGACCTGATCGGGCCGGTCGCCGCGAGGAAAGGACTCGAGGTGGCGTACCAGATCGAGGACGGGACGCCCGAGACGGCGGTCGGCGACGCCAGCCGTATCCGGCAGATCCTCTTGAACCTGCTGAACAACGCGGTGAAGTTCACCGAGTCCGGCGAGATCGTGGTCTCGGCCACCACCGTTCCCGGGAACCCCCCCGGAACGATCGGCTACCACCTCACGGCCCGCGACACGGGCATCGGCATCCCGCCGGACCGGATCGATCGGCTGTTCGAATCCTTCAGCCAAGGGGACGCGTCGACGAGTCGCCGGTACGGTGGCACCGGCTTGGGCCTTGCGATCAGCCGGCGGTTGGCCGAGCTGATGGACGGCACGGTGTGGGCCGAGAGCTCGGGCGTCCCCGGCGAGGGAAGCACGTTCCACGTCACCTTCGAGGCGGGAACGACCGATATGACGCCGACCGCGCTGCGCCGCGACGGTTCGTTCGCGGAACGACGCGCGCTGGTGGTCGACGACAACGAGACGAACCGGCAGCTGATGACCGCGCTCCTCGGCGCTTGGGGGATCCAGACGGTCGTCGCGTCGGACGGGGACGAGGCCCTGGCGGAGCTGGGGGACGGGCGGCTGGACCTTGCCGTGCTCGACATGCTGATGCCCGGGATGGACGGGCTCGACCTCGCAGCGAAGATCCATCAGAAGGAGCCGGCGCTCCCGATCGTCTTGGCTTCGTCGATCGGGCAGCACGACGTGGCGTCCGATCCCCGGTGGGCCGATGCGGCGATCGGCGCGGTCGTGACCAAACCGATCAAGGCGTCGCCCTTGCACGCAGCCGTCGCCACCGTCCTCGGTTCGGCGATCGAAGAAGCCGTCGACGCGACCTCCAGCGCGCTCGACGAGGACCTCGCCACCAGACACCCGCTCAGGATCCTGCTCGCCGAGGACAACGTGGTGAACCAGAAGTTGGCGATCCGGTTGCTGGAGAGGCTCGGCTACCGGGCCGACGTCGTGGCCAACGGCGTCGAAGCCCTCGACGCACTCGAGCGACAGACCTACGACCTGCTGTTGTCGGACGTGCAGATGCCGGAGATGGACGGGCTGGAGGCGACCCGTCGTATCATCCGGCGCTCGCCCGCGGGTGAACGTCCATGGATCGTCGCGATGACCGCCGAGGCGATGAGCGGCGACCGGGAGCGATGCCTCGCCGCAGGCATGAACGACTACCTCGCCAAGCCGATCCGCGTCGACGAGCTCGTCGGAGCGATCAAGCGGACGCCGCGACGCGCCGAGGGCAGCGCCGGGACCGAGGTCGTGTCCGCCGAAAGCTCGATCGACGCGAAGGCCCTGACCCGTCTCTCTGAAGGCACCGGTGGGGACGAGGGGTTCGTCTCCGAGCTGATCGAGCAGTTCGTCACCGAGGCGCCGGATCTCGTCGCTGCCATGCGAGCAGGTCTCGACGCCGGTGATGCGGACGGGATCCGGCGCGCGGCACACACCCTCAAGTCGAACGCCGCGACCTTCGGCGCCGACCAACTCGCGGCGGGTTGCGCCGCGCTCGAGGACGCGGCCAAGCGAGGCGAGCTCGGCGACGCGGCCGCGGCCCTCGATGCGATCGCTCGCGAACTGGGCACCGTTCGAGCGGTCCTGCCCGCGACCTGGCGCCGGCTCTCTGCCACCGCGCCGTAGGGAGCATCCTGAGCATGACCGCGCCCGACCCCGCCGAGCTGCCGACGGTCATCGATCTCGCGTCGCGCGAGGCGGCTCGGTACCTCGGATCGATCGCGGAACGGAACGTCCGCGACCCTCAGGCGGAAGACGTGGCCCTCACCTTCCGTGGCGACCTTCCCGAGGACGGCGTCGGCGCCGAACGCGCCCTCGAGGAGCTCGTCGCCGGGGTCGACGGCGCGGTTCACTCCGCCGGTCCCAAATACTTCCACTTCGTGAACGGCGGCACGACCCCGGCCGCGCTCGGAGGAGACTGGCTCGCGAGCGCCTTGGACCAGAACGTTGGGGCCTGGGTCGCGTCGCCGCTCGCGAGCGAGCTCGAACGGATCTCGATCGCATGGCTCCTCGACCTCTTCGAACTGCCCGAGGATCGGGGCGGCGTGCTGACGACCGGCGCGACGATGGCCAATTTCGTGGCGCTGGCCTGTGCCCGGCGGTGGTGTGGGCTCCGGCAGGGCGTGGACGTCGACGAGGCCGGCCTCTCGGGACTCCCACCGATCCAGGTGTTCGGGAGCGGCTACATCCACGCGAGCGACATCAAAGCGCTCGGGATGCTCGGCGTCGGGCGTGCGCAGGTGCACAAGCTGGCGAGAGACGGCGTCGGGCGCCTCGACGCCGACGCGCTCGGGGCCGCGCTCGCCGGCTTGAACGGCGCTCCCTCGATCGTGATCGGGAGCGCCGGCGAGGTGAACGCTGGGGACTTCGATCCGATCGCAACGATGGCGGACCTGGCCGAACGGTACGGCGCATGGTTCCACATCGACGGCGCCTTCGGCCTGTTCGCCGCGCTGTCGGACAGGACGAGACAGCTCGTGGAAGGCGTCGATCGAGCCGATTCGGTGATCGCCGACGGCCACAAGTGGCTGAACGTGCCGTACGACTGCGGCTTCGCCTTCATCCGCGATCGATCGCTGCAGCCGAGCGTGTTCGGCGAAGGCGCCGCGTACCTTCCTGCGCTCGACGATCCCAAACCGAACTGGGGCTACCTGGGTGCGGAGATGTCCCGGCGGAACCGGGCGTTCGCGGTGTGGGCGACGCTCCGCGCGTACGGCCGCGCGGGGTATCGGGCGATCGTCGAGAACAGCCTCGATCTGGCGCAGCGGCTCGCCGCGACGGTCGATGCGGCCACCGATCTCGAGCGTCTCGCCGACGTGCCCCTCAACATCGTGTGCTTCCGAGCCCGGCCGCCCGGTGTTCCGGAGGAGCAACTGGACGACCTCAACCGGCGGATCGCCGACCGTGTGATCGAAGACGGTCGCGTGTTCTTCGGCTCGACGTCCTACGACGGGAAGGTCGCGTTCCGGCCAGCGCCTGTCAACTGGCGGAACCGCCCGGAAGATATCGACCTGATCGCCCGGGTCGTCCAGGAGCTCGCCGCTCAGGAGGCCGGCATCCGTCCATGATGCCCGACGAGCGTCGATCGATGGACATCCGGATCCAGTGCGTCGTCGTCGACAGCCACGATTGCGAACGGCTCGCCAGGTTCTGGTCCCAGGTCCTGGGCTGGCGGGTCACCTACCAGAGCGACGCCGAGTGGTCGATCGAACCGCCGGAGGGCGACCCCGCGGTCGACGTCGCGCCGGACATCCTGTTCGTCAAGGTGCCGGACGAGAAGGTCGTCAAGAACCGGCTCCACTTCGACCTGCGGCCGACGGATCAGGCCGCTCAGGTCGAGCGTCTGATCGGTCTCGGCGCGAGGCGGGTCGACATCGGTCAGGGCGACGACGTCACCTGGGTGGTGCTCGCGGATCCCGAGGGCAACGAGTTCTGCGTCCTGGCCCCACGTCGGGATTGAGCGCATCGTCCCTCCCCTGCGTGGGTACATACCTCTGACAACCCGACGAGGAGGGGAGATCATGGCGCACCTCAGAGACGTGATGACCGACCGGGTGGTCACCGTGCCATCGACCGCGTCCGTCATCGACGCGAGCAGAGCGATGTCCGACAACGACATCGGGGACGTGGTCGTCGTAGACGACGGGACCGTGTCCGGCATCCTCACCGACCGAGACATCGTCGTTCGGGCGATCGCCACGGGGTCGGATCCGGCACGGACGCAGGTCGGCGAGGTCGTGAGCGGGCAGGTGCAGACCCTCTCGCCGGACGACGGGGTCGCCGACGCCGTCCGGATGATGCGAGACGCGGCGATCCGGAGGATCCCCGTCGTCGAGGACGGTCGGCCGGTGGGGATCGTCTCGATCGGAGACCTGGCGAGGGAGCGGGACAGCGACTCCGCCCTTGCCGACATCAGCGCCGCCGCGCCCAACAGGTAACGCTCGCGGAGAGACGTTCGATCGGGTGATTCAGCACGTTCGCCGCGAGCCACGCCTCGGACGAGATCGAGTAGATCACGGCCCGGAACCGTTCCCCGCCGTCCTCGAGCTCGGCCTCGTGATCGAGGCTCATGCCGAGTCGGCGCATAACCGCCAGGCTCCACGGATTCTCACGGTCCGCGATCGAGATCACCCGCGGGAGCCCCAACGACCGGAAACCGTGATCGAGCCACGCCGTGGCCGCCTCGGTGCAGTACCCGTGACCCCAGTACGAACGGGCCAACCGGAAGCCGATCTCGATCTCGTCGGGATAGGCGTGGAAATGATGGAGGCCGCACATCCCCATGAAGACACCGTCCTCGCGTCGCTCCACCGCGAGGAGACCGATGCCCTCACGGTCGAGCAGCTCTTGCGCCCGCTCGGCGATCCCGTCGGAATCCTGCGAAGAGAGCGGACCTCCGAGGAACCTGGTGACGACCGGATCGACATTGAGCGCGGCGTAGACCGGGAGATCGTCTTCCCGGGACGACCGGAACGAGCGACGCGGCGTCTCCAGCACCACCGTGCCGTCCCGCCTGACCACCCCGGCAGCTTCGTCGCCTGGTCCTCGCATCGTCGATCCCACATCGGCCGCCTCTGCCAGCATGTATCCGGGGAGAGGAGGCGACACCGTGCCGGATCAACTCGACGTGTCGAAGGTCGGCCTGGGCGGCTACGAGTTCGAAGACGATCCCGACTGGGCGGGAGCTCGCGACGTCCTCGCGGCGGCGCTCGACGCAGGGATCGACTGGCTCGACACGTCGGAGGCCTACTTCGACGGCATGAACGAGCTCACGATCGGCCGAGCCCTCCGCGACATCGGGAGCGAGATCTCGATCAGCACCAAGGTCGCGCCGGCGCCCGACGGAACCGGATTCGCGGAGGGCCAGATCCGGAAGGCGTGCCTGACGAGCCTCGAGCGCGTCGGCGTCGAGCGCATCCAGATGTACCTGCTGCACTGGCCGGACGGATCGGGCGTTCCATTGGAGGAGACCTGGTCGGCGATGCGACGCCTCGTCAGCGACGGGCTCGTCGAGCGGGTGGGACTGTCCAACTTCGATCGCGAGCAGATCGAGCGTTGCCTGCGCGTGGGACCCGTGGACCTGATCCAGGAAGGCCTGTCGCCGATCGATCACCTCGAGACCCGCGAGCTCGCGCGGTGGTGCGCGGAGCGCGGGATCGCCGTCGTGACCTACGAACCGCTCGCGAACGGCATGCTCGCGGGGGCGATCCGCGCACCCGAAGACGTCGCCCGTGTCGTGGGCGATGACTATCGGAGCTGGCCGTTCTGGCAGCGACTGTTCTCACCGGGAAGGTTCGAGCGCTCGGAAGCGGTCGCGGACGGCATGCGAGTGATGGCCGATCGGATCGGGTGCACGCTGGCGCAGGTCGCGATCGCGTGGAACCTGCACCAGGTGGGGGTCACGGCGACCCTGGTCGGGAGTCGGAACCCGTCGCACGTGCGCGCCAACGCGGCCGCCGCCGCGATCTCCCTGACCTGGGCGCAGCTGGAGGAGCTCGAGGCGTTGATCCCGTTGGGTCCGACCTTCGCAGAGGCGAGCTCGTGACGCACCCGGCCCGAGAACCGGTCCGGTGGGGCATCCTCGGGGCGGCCGGGATCGCCGGATCGTCGTTCCTGCCCGCGTTGAGGGAAACCGGCGACGGCCGAGCGGTCGTCGTGGGCGCCCGGGAAGGCGGCCGCGCAGAGCGTTGGGCCGCCGAGTTCGGCGTCGACCGCGGCGTCAAGGGCTACGCCTCGGTGCTCGCCGATCCAGCGGTCGAGGTGGTCTACGTCCCCCTCCCCAACTCGCTCCATGCGGAGTGGGCGATCGCCGCGCTCGAGGCCGGGAAGGCGGTCCTCTGCGAGAAGCCGCTCTGCGGGTCGGTCGAGCAGACCGAGCGCGCCCTAGCGGCCGCGAGGGCCGGCGACGGCTTGGTCTGGGAGGCGTTCGTCTTCCCCTTCCACGAGCAGATGGCACGAACCAGGTCGTTCATCGCCGACGGGTCGATCGGCGAACTGCGGGAGATCTGGGCGCGGTTCCACTTCGTGCTCGATGACCCCGAGGACATCAGGATGTCGGCGTCCCTGGCGGGCGGAGCGACGCAGGACGCGGGGTGCTATCCGATCCGCCTCGCCCGGCTGCTGTTCGATGTGGAACCGGACCTCTCGCGGGTGTCCGCCGATGCGGTATGGAGCGCAGGCGTCGACGTCGAGCTCTGGGGGACGCTCCCGTTCGGCGGCGACCGGCGCTTGCAGTTCTCGTGCGGCTTCCGCAGCGCCTCCGACACCCTCGCCAGGGTGATCGGGACGGTGGGGGAACTCCGGATGACCGACCCCTTCCATCCCGGCCCGGAGGACACGCTCGAGCTCGTCCACGAGGGCCACGTCGTCTCCCAAGAACCGGCGATGCCGAGCGGCGAGCGCTCGTTCACGCCCGCGATCCGCCACATCCACCGGGTCCTCCGCGGCGAGGAGGACCCCAGGCACCTGGCCGTCGACGAAGCCCTTGGGAACGCTCGTGCCGTCGCCGCGATGTTGGACGCAGCCGGCCCGGCCAGGTGACAGGGAGCATGCCGACGGGCGATCCCTCCGCTCGCCGATCCCGGAGATCAGGTCGTGGTCCCGCCCGGCTCATCGGCGGGCACGACACGGATCGTCGGGATGTACGCCGGCGGGTCGGGGGTCCGCTCCTTCCGGAAGAGCGGCTCGGCCGACTCGATCGGGAGCAGATCCACCGCGTAGGCGTCCAGGAGTCGGGCTTGGAGGATCCTCGGATCGACCTCGGTCGGATGGGTCCGGCGACCGTCGGGGACCTCGATCCCGCCTCGATGACGCTCGCATAAGGTGTAGGAGGACCCGGCGAAGCCGTGCACCACGACCGGTCGGCCGGGTCCCGGCTCGAACCAGGCGCACATCGAGCACACCAGGCAGAGGCGGGCCGGGTACGCGAACCGCCCCCGCCATCCGCGTTCGTGTTCGATCACGGTCCCCCACAGCGACACGGTGCCGACGACGCACGGCGGCAACCATGCGGGACGCGGTCGTTCGAACGCCTCGAGCGAGCGGCTCGCGTGGATCCCACACGTGCACGCCGGATCCGGTGCGGGATGCCGACGGATGGACCTCGTGAGGATCGCGGATGCGGCGCAGCGCGCCTCCGCCGCCCTCCGCGGCTCCCACGCGTCCCGGCCGCCCGAACCGGCCGGCAGGAGACGAGGCGCCGAGGGATCATCCGACAGGTTCCAGGTGCGCCATCCGGTGATGGGCGCATCCCGCCGCTCGGGGGTCGTCATCCGCGCCATGCATCGAGTATCCGACGGTCGCCCCCTTGCGCCCGCCGAGGCGTGGGAGGATGCGGCCGATGTCGCGTGACGCCCCGTACTACCGTGCCGACCTCGCCCTGGTCCACCACCTCGGGTTCGGCTTCCATGCGGACGACTGCGCGCCCGGGATCCTGGAGCTCCTCGAGCCCGTCCGCGAGCGGGACGGGCTGGTCGTCGAGCTCGGCTGCGGGAGCGGCCTGCTGACCCGACACCTCGTCGACGTCGGGCATCGCGTGATCGCGACCGACGCCTCACCCTCGATGCTCGGGATCGCGCGCGGATACGTCGGCGACGCGCTCGAGATCCGGCGCGTGGTCCTCCCCGACGATCCGATCCCCGAGGCGGACGCGATCGTCTCCGTCGGCCACGTGCTGAGCTACCTGCCGGATGCGGACGCGATCGATCGCGCGCTGGTCGCAACCGCGGGCGCGCTCAGGCCCGGCGGCGTCGTCGCGATCGACCTGTGCGATCTCACCTGGGGTTCCGAGCGAGCGGACGCCCTTCCTCGGGGATGGGTCGGCGAGGATTGGGCGCTCGTGACGGAGACATCGGTCCCGTCGCCCGACCGATTCGTGCGCCAGATGGCGATCTTCATGCGCAACGATGACGGGACGTGGCGGCGGGATGACGAGCGTCACGACAACGTGCTGATCGAAACCGACCTCGTCCCCGAGCTGCTCGCACGTCATGGGGTCGAGGCCGAGGTCGGCGACCGCTTCGGCGCGCATCAACTCCCGCCCGGGCTCCGCTCGGTGATCGGGCGTCGGCCGGGTCCGTAGGGACCGATCAAGGGTGTGGGGCGGGGCGC
>JBKOUM010000225.1:0-12113 GCA_046723385.1 Actinomycetota bacterium | reverse complement strand
GCTTGGCCTGTGCGGCCGTCCACCCGGCCCACCACCGGATGTCGGCCGTCGTCCCCGGGCCGAAGGTCCACAACCATCTCCGCAGCAGCTCGGCGCTCGCTTCCCGGCGGTCGACCGCCGGGAGGCGAGCGCCGAGCCACGTCTCGAGCTCCGCCCAGCGGTACTGGCCCGACACCCACGTCCCGCGCGGCCGGGTCCGCACGATCGTCCCCTCGGTCGCGAGCAGGAACAGGACGCGCGTCGAGAGACCGACCTGCCCGCCCCACGGCTTGCCCTCCCCGAACGTCAGCTTCTTGGCCAGCTGGGGGACGTCCTGCGTGAGCTCGACGGCCCCGGCTTCCCCGCGCGCGAGGAGGGCCTCGAGGGTCCGCGAGCACACGCGGTCGAGCCATCGCGCTCCGTCCCGCGCGATCCCCTGTTCCTCGATCATCCCGATCAGCAGGCGTCGTTGGGCGGGCACGAGCGCTTTCGTGCACGCCTCGTCCATCGTGGCCGCCACATCGAGCGGAACGACGAACAGCGTCCGCCGCATCCCGAGCATCCGCACGAGCGTCTTGCGTTCGTAGAGCGCGGACTCCAGGTCAGCCGGCGTGAAGCCGCGCACGCGCGCGTATGCCGACAGGTGCACCGTGACGGGGTCGCTCGAATGCAGCGCCACCATGTCGGACGCGGCGTCCTCGACCGTGGCCGTCCGCCTCGCCAGGTCGTGTCGCAGGCCCAGCCGAGCGCGCCGTTGCGGGACCGAGATCTTCCGCATGGAGCGGACGGATCAGGACGTGGTGCCGGGCGGCGGCAACGGTGCGACGCCGGCGGCGCGGTCCCACAGCCGGTTGAGGTGCTCCTGGATGTAGAGGCCGTTGGCGATCGAGAAGAGAAGCAGGAAGACGATCGTGAGGGCGGGTTCGAGCTGTGGCTGGACCTCGAGGCGTTGTTCGTCGGCCTGGACGTGCTTGGCGGTGTTGTAGATCGCGATGAAGGGCGGAACGATGATGATCCAGCCGAAGAGGATCGCCATCAACGAGCGTGTCGGGCTGATCGTGTCGTCGTGCTCGAACGTCGAGAGCTCGTCGTTGATCTTCCAGTACCAGTAGAGGAAGTAGATCCCGATCGTGATGAAGGAGAGTCCGAGCACGCCCAGCGGGTTCCGCTTCAGGTACGGCCGGCCCTCGATCGTCACGGTCTCCGCCACGAGCGCCACCCTACCCTGTCCGACCGTAGGCTGGGGCCGATGGACATCGCGACCTCAGTCGACGGGACCAGGATCGCGCTGGAGCGCTCGGGCGACGGTCCGCCCCTCATCGTGGTCGGCGGCGCGCTGAGCGACCGAGCGGCCGTCGCCCCGCTCTCGGCGCTGCTGGAACCGCGCTTCACGGTCGTCGCGTACGACCGGCGGGGCCGCGGCGACAGCGACGACACGCCGCCCTACGCGGTCGACCGCGAGATCGAGGACCTCGGCGCGGTGATCGGCGTCGCCGGCGGCGAGGTGTTCGTCTTCGGCCATTCATCGGGGGGCGCCCTGGCCCTCGAGGGCGCGATCCGGGGACTGCGGATCCGCAGGCTCGCCCTCTACGAGCCTCCGTTCATCGTTGACGACTCCCGGCCGCCGGTGGCTCACGACTACGTGGACCGGATCCGCGAGCTCGTGGGAGCGGACCGGCGCGGCGACGCCGTGGAGTACTTCATGACCGCCGCGGTCGGGATGCCACCTGAGGTGGTCGAGCAGATGCGCGGGACGCCGATGTGGCCGCGGATGGAGGCGCTCGCGCATACGATCGCCTACGACGGGGAGGTGATGGACGGCCACTTGTTGGGAGCGCCGCTGCCGGCGTCCTGGGTCGCTCCCGTCACGATCCCGACCCTCGTGATGGACGGCGGCGCGAGCCCCGACTGGGTGCGGAACTCGGCGCGGCAGCTCGCCTCGATCCTGCCGAACGCCCGGCACCGGACCCTGGCGGGTCAGGAACACGGCGCGGCGCCGGAGGCCGTCGCGCCGGAGCTCGACGCGTTCTTCCTGGCGTAGCTACATCGGCGCGGGTGGCTCGTCGTCGGGTCGCTCGGGCGACTCCCACGTGTCCCCGGACCCGCCGCGACGCCTGATCGCGTTCCCCGCGTCGTCGATCGTCGCGGTCACCGCGCTCCCGATCGCGCCGACCGCGTCCTTCAGGTCCTTCTTGGCCTCGGCGTCACGCAGCGTCCCGTCGAGGGCGCTGAACGCCCGGTCCAACTGGTTGCCGATCTGGCGAGCCGCCTCCTCGAGCTTGCGCTGGGAGTCTGTCGCGTTCTGCTCGGAGCCCGCTTCCTTGTAGTGGTCGGACAGATGCCGTCCGAACGAGGCGAACCGCTCGCCGACCTGGTTCCATGCGTCCTTCGCGTTCTGGGCCATCGGATGCCTCCTTCCGGGTTGCCCCCACCTGGGTGGTCGCCTTCAGCCTACGTCCGGCCCATCGGTACCACCCACGGGTGACGCCCCAGCGACCGACTCGAGGCCGGGCCCCCTCGTGCCGATGACCCTGGTGGGATGAGGTGATCCGCATGGCCCGCGTGCTCGTGATCGATGACGAAGACGTGATCGGGGCGGTGCTTCGCTACGCCTTCTTGGAGCAAGGGCACGAGACGGTCACCGCCGACGGCGGCCGGAGCGGGGTCGAAGCGGTGCGGAGCCAGCAGCCCGACGCGATCGTCCTGGACCTGATGATGCCGGAGATGAACGGCCACGACGTCCTGGAGGCGCTCCGCGCGGACGACGCTGCCGGGGACGTCCCGATCCTGGTCCTCACGGCGGTTACCCAGTCGCGCGAACGCGACCTGTGCCTGGCGGAAGGCGCCGACCGCGTGATGACGAAGCCGTTCGATCCGCGCGACGTGGCGACGGTCATCGACGACATGCTGAAGCTCCCGCCGGCGCCGTCCTTCCGGCACGCGTCCTGACGCGACCGGCGCTCCGGGTCACTCGCCGGCGATCTTCCATTCGCTGCGCAGGATCGCGCGATACACGTCGCCCGGCTTGACCTTCCCGCCGGCGGACTCCTCGATCGCCAGGGCGCGAGCGCGGGCCGCCGGCGTTCCCGGCTTCCGATCGACATCGCCGATCACGCGCCATCGATCTTCACCGATCTGCTTGAGGACGATGTATCCGGGCTTGCGGGGACTCACGCGGCCGAGGCTACCGCGCATCGAACCGGTCCGTGGCGCCATCCGTAGTCCCTCGTATCGACCAGGAGGAGGGATGCCCGTGCAACGTTTCCTCGCGCGATCCGTCGGCGGCGCCGTACTCGCCGTCACGGTGATCGCCGCTGCGCCGGCGGCGATGTCCAAGGGTCACGACGTCCTCGAGTTCGCCACGATGGCGCCCGTGACCGGACCCTTCGTCGGCTCCGCGAACCCGATCCGTGGGATCAACGGAGGTGGCCTACCGTGGCAGCTGGAGAGTGCCCGTGGCGAGCTCTCCAGCTCCGGGCACCTCGAGGTCACCGTCAAGGGCCTCGTCCTGCTCGACGGCGACCCCGTGCCGGTCCAGCTGCGGGGGACGAACCCGGCAGCGACCTTCGTCGGGGTCGTGAGCTGCCAGACGACCGTCGCCGGCGCTCCCGCGGTGACGAACGTGGCGACCGGCCCGTTCCCGGCCACGACGACCGGTGATTCGCAGCTCGAAGCGAACGTCACGCTGCCGAGCCCGTGCTTCGCGCCGATCGTGTTCGTCGGACCGTCCGCGACAACCTGGTTCGCGGTGACGGGGCAGTAGGAGCCGGGGGAGCGGATCGACCTCGGGGATCGAAGTCGGTCCGCCGGTTTTCGCTTTCCCGCGTAGTAGGAACGGGCCGGGCCCCGCAGGGGCCCGGCCCGTTCGCATGCGACTCGCAGGCCGTCGGGTATCGAACGACGCTCCGTCCGGTAGACCAGCCGGAGCCTGCGAGGCCGGTGAGCTGGTTTGGATTCTGCCGGTCATCCCGGCATGCGGGCGGGGAGGTGGACCCCGGCCCGCGAGGGACGGCTCAGCAGCCAGTCACCTCGAGGGTCTCATGCTCACTATGCAGTCGGACCACCTCCTTCCTCTCGTGCTCGACATGCTGCCGCAGCCGGGCGCGAAAGACAACCATCGCCCGGGGCCTTCCTCAGGCCGATGGGCGCTTGGAAGACGCGTCCAGGATCCGGGCCATGTTGTGCAGGAGGTTCGTGGCGATGTTCCGCTCGTAGATCACGGAGCGGAACTCACCTTTGCTCAGGACGAAGCATCGGACCGGCGTCTCGGTGATCACCGTCGCCGTCCTCGGCGTGCGCTCGATCAGGGACAGGAGCAGCGCGATCTCGCCGAAGTAGGAACCCGGACCGAGCGAGCTCACCTTGAGTCCGTTCCTGACCACTCGGGCCGTGCCCTCCAGGATAACGAAGAAGTCGTCGCCCGGCTTGCACTGTTCGGTGATCGTCTTCCCGGCCTCGTAGGTCTGCTCGTGTCCGCGGGCCGCGATGTGCCGGAGCTGCCGAGCCGAGCATCCCCGGAAGAGGGGAACGGTGCCGAGCCGGGCGGCGGTCTCTCGAGCGCTCACGTCGCGGCGAGCCTAGGCAGGACCGGCACCGCGTCGCAAACGCGTGGTCAGACGGCCGGCCCCTCCGAGAGCGTCAGCGTCGCCGCGTGCTCGCCCTGGGCGTCGACCCACGTCACGCGCACCTGCTCGCCGGGGGTCTTCGAGTGGATCGCGGTGCCGAGATCGTCGAGCGAGCCCACGGGCACCCCGTCGATGCTCCGGATCACCGATGGCGCCGTGATGCCCGCCTGCGCCGCGGGGCTGCCCTCCTTGACGCCGGCGACGAGCGCGCCCGACGTGTCGCTCAGCCCGAGACGGGCGGCGGTCGCCGCGTCCAGGGGCTGGACCGCGACACCGATGAACCCACGCTCGCCCAACAGGATCGTGGAGCTCTCGTGGCCGGCGCGGATCTCGTTCACGATGTTCAGCGCCGCGTCGATCGGGATCGCGAAACCGATGCCCGTCGTCGAGTTGCTCGGCCCAGCCGTGATGATCCCGATGACCTGGCCGTCGGCGTTGACGAGCGCGCCGCCCGAGTCTCCCGGATGGACGTCGGCGGAGATCTGGATCACGTCGTCGAGACGTTCCGAGCTCCCTCCGGCCGGGTCGCGCGCGACGATGCTGCGGTGGAGGGCGGACACGGTCCCGGTGGTCGTGGTCGGCGGTCCGGGCGCGCCGAACGCGTTCCCGATCGCCGTGATCGTGTCGCCGACCTGCACGTCGGACGAGTCACCGAGCGTCACGGGCGACAGCCCGGACGCGTCGTTCAGCTGCAGGAGCGCAACGTCGTCGGTCGGGTCAACCCCGACGACCGTCGCCGTCTGGTTGCCGAATCCGGGGATCGTGACCTCGATCCCGGAGGCCCCCGCGACGACGTGGTTGTTCGTGAGGATCTCGCCGTCGGCGGTGAGCACCATCCCGGTCCCGGCGCCGAGCGGCCGCAATCCGTCCGAACCGAGCGTCTCCGCCGACGTGTTGATGTCGACGACCGAACCCTTGGCGAGCGTCCCGGTCGTCCCGTCACCCATGGTCGCGAGGTTCGGCGAGGCCGAGCCGCCGCCGTCGACGAGCGTCCCGATCAGGACGGAGGCGGCCAGGACGACGACCCCCAGGATCACGAAGGGGGCTCGCCGACGCCTCGGGGGCGGCGGCGGGGGAGCGGGGAGTCCCACGTGGTAGCCGCCCCAAGGTTCCTGCTGCTGTGCCATGCATCGAAGGTACCCGCTGAACGCTGAGAGCCACCTGAGAGCGACCCGGGAGTTCCTGGAGCGTCTCCGGTCACCATCGCTCGCGATGGAAGACCTGGTCGGGCGGCCGGCGGTCCGGGCGCTCGATCGGCCGGAGCGGTTGGCCGGCCGGGTACCCGAACGCGACCATGCCGACGCAGAGCCGGTCCTCGGGAGCCCCGAGGATCCGGCGGGCGAGCTCCTGATCCCCGATCGACGCGTGGGAGCTGCCGATCCCGAGGTCGGCCGCGGTGACCATCATCTGGAGCGTCGCCTGGCCCATGTCGTAGAACATCCAGTCGCGCTCGTCCTGGTCGGCTGGGTCGGCCGCGACGAGCACGATCGTCGCGGCCGACCCCGCTACGTGCGCCGCGTGCCTCCACGTATCCGCCAGGTGCCGGAGCGTCTCCGGCTCGGTGCACAGGACGAACCCCCACGGCTGCTCGTTCATCGACGATGGGGCGCGACGACCCGCCTCGAGGATCCGGCCCAGGTCGTCTGCGGGGATCGGCCGGTCGTCGTACGTCCGGACGTTGCGGCGGGCTCGGATCGCGTCCCAGGTCTCCATGTCCGTCACGGTACCCGAGCCGGTCGTGGACACGCTCCGCACAGGGCCCGGTCGGATAGGGTCCGGCATCGATGGACGCGCGCGGGAGGATCTTCGCGAACGGCGCCGTCTTCAGCGGGATCCGCGGAGCGCCGTGGGCGGAGGCGGTCGCGACACGCGGCGCCGACGTGGTGGCGGTCGGCGACCTCGCGGACCTCCGCAGTGAGGTGCCCGGAGCGGTCGAGCACGATCTGGGCGGCGGCACGCTCCTTCCCGGGCTCGTCGACGCCCACAACCATTTCCTCGCGACGGGAGAGTCCCTCGCCTCGATCGATCTGCGGTTCCCGCGGGTCGACTCGGGCGACGCGCTGCTCCGAGCGATCCGCGAGGCCGCCGCCGGATCGGTGCCGGGCGGAACGATCAGCGGGTTCGGCTTCGACCACGGGCGGTATCCGCTCCCCACCCTCGCCGACATCGACGCCGCCGCCGGCGACCATCCGGTGCACCTGTTCCATACGTCGGGCCATCACGTCTTGGTCAACTCCCGCGTGCTCCATGAGGCCGGCGTCGGCGACGACACCCCGGATCCGCGCGGCGGAAGGTTCGATCGGGACGACGCCGGACGCTTGACCGGGCTCTGTCTGGACGCGGCGTGTGGCGAGGTCCTCCCGACCGATGTGGACATCGGCTCGCACGGACCCAACTTCCACGTCCGCGCACCCCTGAAGATGCTCGTCGCGGCCGTGGCTCGAGCGAGCGCCGCGTACCTCGAAGCCGGGCTCACGTGCGTCGCCGACGCGCAGGTGACCGCGCGGGAGCTGACCGCGTATCGCGAGGCCCGATCTCGGGACGCGCTCCCCATCCGGACCGTCTGCATGCCATTGTCGCACCAGCTCGAGGAGTTCGCCGCGCTCGGACTCACGGGTCCGTTCGGGGACGATCGCCTGTCGATCGGTCACCTCAAGATCTACGCGGACGGGACGCTCACGGGAGGAACCGCCGCGTTCGGCGACGACCCGGGGTTCGCGTCGCAGGAGGCGTCCTTCTTCCACGAGCCGGACGACCTGGTCGCCTTGGTCGAGCGCGCGTGGACCGACGGATGGCGCGTCGCGGTGCATGCGCAGGGCGATCGAGCGATCGCGCTCGTGCTCGACGGCTTCGAAGCCGGCGTGCGTGCCGTGCCTCGGCCGGACGCCCGGCCGCGGATCGAGCACGCGGGCTTCCCCACGCCGAGGGGCGTCGAACGGATGAGCGCCCTCGGCGTCACGGCCGTGAACCAGCCCTCGTACCTGTTCGACTACGGCGATCTGTACCTCGACTCGCTCGGTGAGCACGCTCATGAGCTGCAGCCGTGGAGGACCGAGATCGACACCGGTGTGCGCGTGGTGATCAGCAGCGACTCGGACGTCTCCAGCTACCGTCCGTTGACGACGATCGCGAACGCGATGCGGCGCGAGACCCAAGCCGGCGTCGTGCTCGGGGACCGGCACCGCCTGACCCTCGACGAAGCATTGTTCGCGCACACCGTGGACGCCGCGTACACCGTCGGGCTGGACGGGCGCATCGGCTCGCTCGAACCGGGGAAGGCAGCCGACCTCACGATCCTCTCGGCCGACCTCAGGAGTCTCACCCCGGAGGAGATCGCCGCCGTGCCGGTCGCGGCCACGATCATCGACGGGGAGACGGTGTTCGAGCCGGAGCCCGGGCAGCTCAGGGCTTGATGTTCTGGTTCAGCCGGAACACGTTCTCGGGGTCGTACCTGCGCTTGAGCGCCAAGAGCCGCTCGTACTTCGCGTCTCCGTAGATCGATCGCACGATGTCCTCATCCGTCTCCACCATGTCGTTCACGTAGTGGCCGGCGGCCGTGAAGGGTTCCAGTGCGGCCATCGTCGAGCGACCCCACGCGACGTGGGCCTCGTCGAGCTCGGAGCCTGACCACTCGCATTCCACGCCGACCCACCACGGCGCCTGCCGACCGGTGAAGGCCATGGCGTCGGGGTCGACGCGTGAGATCGCGCCCCCCTGGAGCCACAGGGTGATCGTGTCGCCCGCGGTCGGAGCGGCCGCGACGGCCTCCAGCCCGACGTGGATGTACGCGTCGGAGAGCTCCGAGAGGAACCCGCCCTTCATGTAGAAGCGCTTGCCCCACGCCATGTCCTCATCCGCCATCGCCTGGACGTCCAGGTAGCGCCGCGGCTCGATCGTGTCCACGAGGGGACCGAGCTCGCGGAGCGGTCGCAGGTCCAGGTCGGCCGTGTCGAGGGACCCCGAGTGCGTCACGCCCATGTACAGCATGGGCCGGCCCTGGTGTCCGGGCGGGTCCGGCGGCTCGACCCCGGCCCGCCCGAAGCTGTAGGACGTCATGACCTCGTCGGGTGCCTCCGGCGCCCACTCGCGGACGCGCGCCCCGACCTGGTGGGCGCGTTCGGCGGGGAAGATCAGCAGGCCCTGCGTGACGATCTCACCGAGCTCGTGGAGACGGAACTCGAAGGCCGTGACGACCCCGAAGTTGGGCCCGGCGCCCCGGACACCCCAGAAGAGATCGGGGTTCTCGTCCTCGCTCGCGTGCACGAGCTCGCCGTCGGCGGTCACGAGGTCGACCGCGAGCATGTTGTCGATCGAGTAGCCCCAGTGGCGCTGGAGCCTTCCCATCCCGCCGCCCAGCGTGAGTCCGCCGACGCCGGTGTGGCCGACGACACCGACCGGGCAGACGAGCCCGTGCTCCTGCGCCGCGGCGTCGAGCTCCTGGAGGAGGCTGCCGCCCTTCACGCGCGCGACGCGTGCGCTGGGATCGACCTCGACGCCGTGCATCGTGGACAGGTCGATCACGACGCCGTCGTCGCACGTCGAGAACCCGCCGACGCTGTGCCCGCCGCAGCGGACCGCGGCGACCAGGTCCTGGTCGCGCGCGAACCGGATCGACGCGCGGACATCCTCGACGCTCGTGCACCGAGCGATGACCGCGGGCCGCCGGTCGATCATCCCGTTCCAGACGATCCGGGTCGCGTCGTACGCGGCGCTCCCGGGCAGGACGACCTCGCCCAGGAAACGCTCGCCGAACGAGGTCAGCGCCGCCGCATCCACGGGCTCACTCTCGCAGAAGCCTGGAAGGGTTCGCTCGACTCCCCCCGGACGCCGGGCCGGTGCTACGCTCCGGCGCCTGATGGACGCGGACGTGCTGGTCCTGGGGGCGGGGTTCGCGGGGATCGCGGCGGCCCGTGACCTGCGCGAAGCGGGCCGCACCGTCGTGGTGCTCGAGGCGCGCGACCGGATCGGCGGCCGTACCTGGTACCGCGAGCTCCCGGGGGCCGGCATCGCGGCCGAGTACGGCGGCATGTTCTTCTCGCGTTCGACGCAGCCCCACATCGCCGCGGAGACCGAGCGCTACGGGATCGCGGTGACCCCGATGACGCCGCCCGGATCGATCGCCTGGATCCGCGGCTCCCGGCGCGTGGAAGGACGACCCGCGGTCGAGGAGTTGCTCGCGGCCCTGCAGGCTTCGCGGATGGGAGACGCGCTCACCGAGACCGCGAAGGCGTTCGCGGGCGAGGACCGCGCGGCGCTCGCCGCGGACGTCGCGGCGAGCACGTGGGTCCGCGAGCTCGACGCCGACGAGGAAGCCGGCGACCTGTTGCGCGCCTTCCTTTCGTCGATGGGTGGGGCGCCGCTCGAAGAGCTCTCGATCCTTCCGTTGCTGTGGGACATGGTCGAGCTCGACTACTTCAACATGCTCGACGCCTTCATGGACGTCGGCGAGCTCTTCACCGACGGGACCAAGAGCCTCATCGACGCGATGGCGTCGGGCCTCGACGTCCGGTTCGGCAGCGTGGTGCGGCGTGTCGAGCAGGACGAGGACGGCGTGCGGGTGACGCTCGACGACGGCGGCGGCCTGACGGCCGCCGCCGCCGTCGTCGCGCTCCCGTTGAACCTCTGGGCGGACGTCGAGTTCGATCCGCCCCTCGCCCCGCCGAAGCGACGGGCGGCCGATGCGCGACACCCGGGCAAGGTCTCGAAGGTCCTCGCGATCGTCCGCGGCGCGCCGGAGTCGTTCATCGGGATCGGCTGGGACACTCCGATCAACGCCGGGTTCGTGAGCCAGCCGGCGCGCGATGGACGGCTGTTCATAGGGTTCTCCGTGCAGGATCGCGTCGATCTCTCGGACCGCGACGCCGTCACGAGCGCGGTGAACGCGCACCTCCCAGACGCGGCGGTCGTCACCACCGACGGCCACGACTGGGTGCACGATCCGTATTCGAAGGGCACGTGGCTCTCGGTTCCGCCCGGGTGGTTCAGCGACGGGACGTTCGACGCGCTCGAGGTTCCCGAGGGGCTCCTGGCGTTCGCAGGGTCGGACATCGCCTCGCAGGGCGCCGGCTGGATCGAGGGCGCGATCGGGAGCGGGATCGCGGCGGCCGCACGAACCGTCGACCTGCTGGCCCGCTCCTGAGATCCATTCCGCGCCACTCGCTCGCGTTTGACCGGTTGGACGTCCGGGTGTAGGGAAACAGGATGGAGACTTCACGGCGCCGTATCAGAATGATCTCGTCCGCGATCGGGCCCTGCCTGATCCTCCTGTTCTTCGCAGCCCCTGCCGCGCACGCTCTCGAGACGTGTTTGGGCCAGACAGCCACGGTCACGGGGACCGATGCCGACGAGATCGTGGTCGGTTCCCCCGGGGACGACGTGATCGTGGGCCTTGGCGGCCACGACACGATCCACGGGGGCCTCGGGAACGACATCATCTGCGGGGGTGACGGCAACGACCGGGTGGCCGGAGGCTTCGGCACCGATCAGCTATCGGGTGACCTCGGCGTCGACCGAGTCTCGGGCGGCGACGGGAACGATGTCGTGCTCGGGTCCTTCGGCGCCGACGAGCTTTTCGGCGGGGAGGGTCACGATCAGCTGGACGGTGGTCAGAGCAACGATCTCCTGAAGGGCGGAGACGCGGATGACCTTCTCATGGGTGGTCCGGATAGGGACACGCTCTCGGGAGGAGACGGGTCCGACGACGTCTACGGGGGCGAGGGCCATGACGTGATCGTCGGCGGCCACGCCCGGGACCGTCTCTTCGGAGGCAGCGACGGCGACCGGATCATCGGACGTTCGGGTGACGACGATCTCTGGGGAGACGAAGGCGACGATCGCCTCTTCGGCGGCCGTGGGACCGATCGCCTACACGGTGGCAGCGGCTTCGATCGGTGTAACGGCGGGCCCGGACTCCACGATTCGGCGTTCCGGTGCGAAGGCACCAGGAAGGTCCCGTAGAGACCGTCTCGTGGACCGAGGGTCAGCGCCTGCGCGACGGAACGAGCCGGGCGCTGCCGCTGTCGGGCGCGATCACGCTCTCGTGGCCGTCGGGCCAACGAACGCGATAGCTCAGCCGAACCTCCCCCTGGATCACCTCGAGGACCTCGCCCTCTCGGGGAGGGGAGCCGACCTTCGATGAGTCGATCACCAGCAGGTCTCCGGCGCGAGCCGCCGCCGTGGCCGAACCCTTCGAGTCGTTGTTCGTCTTCGCGGCAGGCTTCTTGGACGTGGTTGCACTCTTCGTGCCCGGCTTCTTGGAGCTGGCCTTCTTCTTCGCTGGCATCGCGATCCCCCTGACGTCGCGTAACGCGAGCTGACACCATACGTCGAGGCCGCGCCCACCGACCTAGTCGAGCCACGTGCACAGCCGTTGGGCGCGCGCGGCCTTCCAGGCGGCGGGCCAACGCTCTCGTGCGCCCGAACGCGTCTCTCCGGCGGCGAAGGCGAGCTTCCCGGCGGCGAACGCGGTCCTCGCGGAGAGGCGGTCGTCGCGGACGAGCGCCGTCAGGC
>JBKOUM010000075.1:0-3974 GCA_046723385.1 Actinomycetota bacterium | reverse complement strand
CGCCCAGCCCGCGGAGCGGTACTGGGCCGAGCGCGCCGCGTTCCCCTGGAGCTAGCGCTCGACGGCGAGGCCGTCGATCAGGAGCGACGCGGCGGAGCGGAAACGCTCGATGTCGCCGTACGGCCGAGCCACCAGCATCGCCCCCTCGAGCCCCCCGACGATCGTCCGGGCGACGCTGCGGGCCGAACCCTGGAAGCGGAGGCTCCCCTCGGCCCGGCCCTCTTCGAGCACGCGAGCGAGCCAAACCTCGTTGTCGTCGAAGAAGCGCACGACGCGATCGCGCATCGGCTGGGGGAGGGTGGCGTAGTCGGCCGCGAGCATCCCGCACAGGCACATCCGGTCGTCGCTGAAGACCGCGGCATAGAGCTGCGCGTACGCGCGGAGCTTGTCGGCCGCGTCGATGTCGCGCGCGTCCACGGCCGCGAGCGCCTCGCCGAACCGCCTCGCGTACCGCTCGATCAGCGCCTCGCCCAGCTCGGCCTTCCCGGGGAAGTGGTAGTGGAGCGCCGCCTTGGTCACCCCGAGCTCCCGGGCGACGTCGGCGTAGCTGAAGCCGTTGAACCCTCGCTCCTGGACGAGACGCTCCGCCGCGTCGAGGATCTGCGTCGCCGTGTCGACCTGGGTCGTTCCCATCGCCCGCGAAGTCTCCTTCGTGCCGGAGCTTGACTCCTGACCTACTAGTAAGTAAGGATGCGACTCGGCCCAGGATAACGGAAGGAGGGGTCGAGGTGCAGCAGACCGAGCATCGGGACTTCGGGGAGGCGGACGAGGTTCGCGAGTTCCCGAACGGCCACGCGGAGATCCTCAAGGTGGGGGACTCGGAGATCGGGCGGCTCGTCTTCCAGCCGGGGTGGCGTTGGTCGAACGACGTGAAGCCGATCGCGCAGACCGACAGCTGCGAGGCGCCGCACTTCCAGTACCACGTCGCCGGCAAGCTCGCGATCCGGATGGACGACGGCACCGAGTTCGTGGCGGAGCCGGGGGACGTGACGTCGCTCCCCAGCGGCCACAACGCGTGGGTCCTCGGCGACGAGCCGGTCGTCGTGGTCGACTGGTTCGGCGCCAGCGAGTACGCGAAGGGGTCGTGATGGCCGTTCCGCACGACGAGGCGACACGGCAGCTCGCCGAGCACCTCCGTCCGATCTTCGACTCGAGCCCGGACGGCGTCTACGTCTGGCTCGACGAGGAGCACTGGATGTGCAACCAGCGCTTCGCCGAACTGCTGGGCTACGGCGCACCGGAGGAGCTCAACGACACGCCGTACCTGCTGCAACGATGGGTCCACGAGGAAGATCAGCAGATGTTCTCCTGGTCGTATTGGAACCGTGTGCGACCGATGACGTTCCCCACGACGTTCCGTTTCCGTGGCAAGCGCAAGGACGGATCCGAGGTCTCGATCGAGACGGACATGGTCCCGCTCAGCTACGGAGGACACACGTTCGCGTACCACTTCGCTCGGAACGTAGGCTGAACGGATCGGGAGGACGAACACCTTCGACCGGGTCCCCCGTCACGGGCTCGGCCTGGGTCTGGCGGCGCTCGGCCGCCCCGCGTACAGCCCACGGAGCCGGGTACCTCGACGTCGCGGGGTCCTACGGAGACGCGGAAGCGTTCGTGGGGACGGTGGCTCGCCGATCGTCGGCCGGACGACGTCGTGGACGGGTCGAAGTGGGGCTACGCCTGCGTGGGCGATCGGCGGATGGATGCGCCGGTCCAGGAGGTGAAGGATCTCTCGGCCGCGACACTCCGGCGCCAGGTCGTCGAGTCCGAGGGTTTCCTCGGCAGGAGGCCGGCCCCCGTTCCAGGTCCACTCCGCGACGATGGAGAGCGGTGTCTTCGAGGACCCGGAGGTCATCGCCCGACGCGATCCGGCGAGTGCTCGAGATCCGGGTGGACGGCGAGCCGCTCTTCGGAAGCCTTCAATCGACCTGGAACGTGCTCGAACCCTCGGCGGGTGCGGCGCTCGCGGACGCCTCCGCGGACGGTCGAGGGGTCCTGATCAAGGAGGCGCTCGCCAACGGGCGGCTCGCGCCGGCGAGCGGCCCGCTCGCGAGCGTGGCGAACCGTCTGAGGACGACCCCCGACCCGATCGCGCTCGCGGCCGTGCTCGCGCACGATTGGGCCGACATCGTCCTGTCCGGCGCCGTCACGCCTGAGCAGGTCCGGAGCAACGTCGCGGCCGCCGAACTCTCGCTCGGTGCAGACGACCTGGGAGAGCTCGGCGGGCTCGCCCAGTCCGCGGAGCGGTACTGGGCCGAGCGAGCCGAGCTCCCCCTGGTGCTAGCCCGTGAGGTCAGGCGCAGCTCGATCCTGCATGCGTAGCTGGCGCGGAACTCGCGCGCCCCCGCAGGTCTATCCTCGGCCGTGGGGGCGGGCGATGGACTGGAAGGACGAGGATCCCGGGCTCCCCATCGAGTTCGGCCCGTGCTCGAACGGGGAGTACGACCCCGAGCCCTTCCTGCCGCCCGTCCTTCGGGAAACGATCCAGAGGGCTCGCCTGCTCTGCGAGCGCTCCGCCGACCGGATCGGGATGTCTCGGCGGGAGTTCCTGCTGTCCGCCTGCGGCGCGGCCGCCACCATGCTCGCCCTGGACGCGTGCACACGCGAATCCCATCCCGCGTCGAGCGTGACCTCCTCCCCAGGGGGATCGCTGGCCGTCTCGCCCACGGCGACGCTCGAGCCTTCCGCAGCGGCGGAGCAGATCGACTGGGACGCGTTCGTGTTCGATATCCAGGGACACCTCCTCGAATACCACCTCAACCCCGTGCTGAACGGGCAGGACTTCTGGCAGGGGTTCCCGCAGAAAGACTGCGGCGAGGACGATCCTCGCGCGTGCTTCTCGATCGACCACTTCCTCGATCTGATGTTCCTGCGATCCGACACCAAGAAGCTCGTGCTCTCCGCGCTCCCGATCCATCCGGAGGGAAGCCCCGAGTCGGCCGAGATCATGGACGTGACGCGCAAGGCGCAGCTCGCGTTGTGCCGCGACGAGCGGATCCTCCTGCACGGGCAGGCGTTGCCGAACGTCGGGAGCCTGGCGGCGGCGCTCGAAGCGATGGAGGTGACCGCGCGCACGTATCCGATCGTCGCGTGGAAGACCTTCACCCATTTCCCGGCGGCCTTCGAGCACAACGGCAACGGCTGGTACCTCGACGACCGGGATCGACCGCACGACCCGATCGCCGAGCCGTTCATCCGCAAAGCGGTCGAGCTGGGGCTGCCGACGATCTGCATCCACAAGGGCCTCTCGCTCGGGAGTCCCTTCGCCACGCCGGACGACGTCGGCCCCGCGGCGTCCCGTCACCCGGACGTGAACTTCGTCGCCTACCACTCGGGCTTCGAGACGGGCACGCCCGAGGTCGCGTACACGCCGGCGACCCGGAACCTGGGGAGCAATCGCTTGCTGTGGTCGATGGAGCGAGCAGGGATAGGCCCGAACCAGAACGTGTACGCGGAGATCGGATCGTCCTGGTGGTACGTCATGCGGTACCCGAACGAGGCCGCCCACTTCCTGGGCAAGCTCCTGCGGTACGTGGGCGGGGACAACGTCCTGTGGGGAACGGACTGCCTGTTCTACGGCTCGCCGCAGCCGATGATCCGGATGCTGAAGGCGTTCCAGATCTCGCCCGAGTTCCAGGACCGGTATGGCTATCCGGAGCTCACGCACGAGCTGAAGGCGAAGATCCTCGGCCTGAACGGCGCCCGCCTCTACGGCGTGGATCCGACCGACATCCCGTGCGAGTTCACGAGCGACGAGCTCGAGCGGATCCGGCGGCAGCTCCCTGGACGGAACGGAGCGCTCGGGCCGCGGTCGGTCGTCGAGACGAAGGCCTTCCGCGACGACGATCGCCGCCAATGGTCGGAGATGGCTCGGCTCCTCTCGTGAGCCGGCCACGGCGGGCGAGCCGATGCGTCAAGCTGCGCGGGTGGAGGTCCGTCGACTCGGGCCCAGCGATGGGGCGGCGCTCGAAGCC
>JBKOUM010000149.1:0-14153 GCA_046723385.1 Actinomycetota bacterium | reverse complement strand
CGGCTGGTGCCCGTGCCGCCGGCTCCTCGACCTCGTCGGGGTGTTCAGCCCGGTACGCGCGGATCGCCTTGGATCGAGCGCGGCCTTCGGCGATGCGTCGGTCGGTCCCGGATGCGAGCTGCGCGTCCAGCTCCTGCTGGTAGGCGGCCATGTCCTTGGGCGATTCCTCCCAGGTCATCGAGCGCCTCCCTCCGTTCGCGTCACATCGACCTCACATCGGCCCGGAGATGCCGCCGTCCTTGCGGATCCGCCAGAAGTGGACCGCGAGGAACAGCACGAGCACGAACGGAAGCGCGAGCACGTGCAGCACGTACCACCGCAGCAGCGTGTTCGGGCTCACGATCGCGCCACCGAGCAGCAAGAAGTTCGCCTGCTTCGCGATGAACGGTGAGTACCCCGCAAGCGAGGTGCCGACCGTGATCGCCCAGATCGCGAGCTGGTCCCACGGCAGCAGGTAGCCGGTGAAGGACAGGCCGAGCGTCAGGAAGAGCAGGACCACCCCGACGACCCAGTTGAACTCGCGCGGAGGCTTGTAGGCGCCCGTGTAGAACACGCGGGCCATGTGCAGCGTCACCGACAGCACCATGAGGTGGGCACCCCACCGGTGGAGGTTCCGGACCAGGTCTCCGAAGAACACGGACGTGCGGATCGACTGCATGTCCGTGTAGGCGACGGCTCCGCCGATGTCGGCCATCGGCCGGTAGAAGAACATCAGGAAGATGCCGGTCAGCGTGAGCAGCACGAACAGGAAGAACGAGATCCCGCCGAGACAGAAGGTGTACGTCAGCTTCAGCCCGTGACGCTTCACCTTGGTGGGGTGCAGGTGCCACAGGACGTTGTTCATGGTCGCGAGCGCCCGGTCGCGCGAGGTGTCCTTGTAGCCCTTCCGATAGATCGAGCCCGGGCGGAACATCGACTTCCAAACCTCGGACTCGCGGAGATCCGGCAGCTTGATCTTCGCCACGCTCCCCTTCTACCTTCCTCGCGCGATCCTCACGACGGTCATTCCGAAGCCGCCTGCGAGGCAGGGACCTCGGCCATCGTGCGCCGCCCCCCGGAGGATTCCGGCAGCCGCGCATAGTACAGGGTGTCGGTGGGGCATCGGTCAACGCACACGGAGCACCGCGTGCACGCGTTGTCGTCCACGACGAAGATCGCGTTCGCCTCCTCGACCTCGGCCTCGACCGGGTCCTCGTCCGCGTCGCGGACGATCCCGGTCGACATCATCCAGATGCAGTTCCACGGACAGACGTCCTCGCACGCGCGGCACAGGATGCAGTTGTCGGGGTCGAGCATCAGGTGCTTCGGAGACCTGACGCCCTGGGTCAGCCAGGCGGGATCGACCGTCTCGACGACGTAGTCGTCGTGGATGTCGACCTCGGTCTTCGTGAACGGCATCGGTCTGCTCGCTCTCCTTGCCTACCGGTACCCACCGGTGGGCCGGGTCTCGCCACCGCCGCCACGCAGCTTCTTCCGCCAGTTCTGCATCGCGGCCGCGGCGACGAGGACGGTGACGATCGGGCCGGTGGTGAGCCCCATCGCGATCGCGTCGCGCACCTGCTTGTACCCCTCGAGGCTCAGCGGGTTGGTGATGCTGGTGCCGAAGGGGTGCTCGAGGAAGGCCTGGAGATCGGTGGGGCCTGCCCAGCTGATCTTCTGCTCCGCGTAGTACATCCAGAACGACGGCATCACGACGGACGCGATCAGCAGGAAGAACAGCAACGCCATCGAGAACAGGACGGCATTGGTCCACGTCCACTCGAACGCCCTGACGAACGCCTCGATGCGGCTCTTCAGGCCCTGCGTGCGCTGCCGGATCGGCGACCTGGTCGCGACATCGATCTGACCCATGCGCCCCGTGCCTTCCATCCTTCCCGATCGTGACGGATCGTGGCCTGGTCGAAGCGGCGGCATCATAGCAACCCCACCCTTCGAGCCCGTGACGTGCCGCCCCTACACTGGGTCACGGGTCGCAGATGATCGCGGATGCCACGGAGTCGCTGTCACGGTGGTGGGCGCCTGCGGTCGCGTTCACGGCGGGCATCGTCTCGTTCGCCAGTCCGTGCGTGTTCCCGCTCGTGCCCGGCTACCTCTCGTTCGTCACGGGCGAGTCGATCGCCGGGATCGATCGCGAGCCAGCGAGCAGCGTGTCCACACGGACGAGGAACCTCCTTCCGATCGTCCTCTTCATCGCCGGCTTCACGCTCGTGTTCACGCTCTACGGAGCCTTCTCGACGACCTTCGTGAGGATCTTCAAAGGGCGGACGGGACAGGTCATCGCAGGCCTCGTGGTGATCGCGGTCGGGCTCTTGTTGGTCGGCTACGCGCTCGGCCGCGGGTGGCTGGCGCTCTACGCGGAACGGCGCCCGTTCCTGCGGAAGGTCCGCCCCGGCGTGACCGGGTCGTTCCCGCTCGGGATGGCCTTCGCCGCCGGGTGGACGCCGTGCATCGGGACGGTCCTGTCCGCGATCCTGACGATGGCCGCCGCGTCCGGCGGCGCGCTGCGGGGCGCGACCCTGCTCGCGATCTACTCCCTCGGCCTGGGCGTTCCCTTCCTCCTGCTGGGGCTCGGCGTGCAGTGGCTCACCGGCACCCTGGAATGGGTCCGCCGCCACTACCGCGGCATCTCGGTCGTCTCCGGTGCCGTCCTGGTCGCGCTCGGCATCCTGCTCCTGACGGGTACGTTCACGCGGTACCTGAACGCGCCATTGCTGCGGTTCCGGCCGGGCCTGTGACGGACCCCCGCGGGTAGCATCCTTCCGGCCCCATGTCGCCTCCTGCCCCTCCTGTCTCTCCTCGCCCACGCGGGCTGACGCTCCGGCAGTCGTTCGCGCTCGCGTGGAGGACGCTGCGGTCGATGCGCACCGCGCTGGTGCTGTTGCTCCTGCTCGCAGCCGCGGCGGCCGTGGGCTCGTTGCTCCCGCAGATCCCCAACAGTCCGGAGCGCGTCGCCTCGTACCGCGCCGCGCACCCGTTCCTCGGTGACTTCTTCGCGCGCGCGGGGTTCTTCGACGTCTTTGGCTCGTGGTGGTTCGCCCTGATCCTCTCCCTGCTGTTCATCTCGCTGGTCGCGTGTCTGATCCCCAGATCGCGCGCCATGGTCCGGATGATCCGGCAGCGTCCGATCCAGGCGAGGGAGCTCGACGCCTTCCCGCACTACCGCCAGCTCGCGGCGCCGGGCGAGCCGGCGGTGGTCGCCGCGACGGCGCGGACCGTGCTGCGGCGCCACGGCTACCGGGTCGCGGTGTCGGAGGACGGCCGCGCCGTCGCGGCGGAGAAGGGCGCGCTGCGCGAGGCGGGCAGCCTCGTGTTCCACTGGGCGTTCGTGTTCCTCCTGGTCGCCGTGGTCGTGGGGAAGGGGACCGGCTACATCGGGCACGCGACGATCGTCGAGGGACAGACGTGGACGGACGCCGCGTTCAACTACGACGGCGACCTGCGCACCGGCCGGTTCTCGTCCGGCGGCCACACGGGGATCGGGATCAAGCTGCTCGACTACTCCGACGCGTTCCGCCAGAGCGGCGTCCCGATGGACTTCACGTCGAAGGTCGAGCTCCTGAACCCCGATGGAACGCGGGCGCGTGACGATGTCGTCACGGTCAACCACCCCGTGAGCTTCGGCGGCGCCCGCATCTTCCAGTACGGGTTCGGGTGGGCCCCCGTGATCACGGTGCGGGACCATGGACGCACGCTCTACCACGGTCCGGTGGTGATGGGCCAGGACGCGCCGTCCGACGTCAACCCGCTCACGGTCCCGTGGGTCGGGTTCGTGAAGCTGTCGACGCTGCGACCGCAGGTGGCGATCCAGCTCGAGCTGTATCCCGACAGCGTCGCGTACTTCGGCGGGCTGCTGTCGGGAGCGCCGCAGCCGATGACGGACGCGAACGCGCCGTTCATGCGGTACGCGGTCTGGGAGGGCAAGCTCACCGACCCTTCGCTCTCGGGTCTGGACACCCGGTTCATGCGCCAGGTCGCGACCGGTGGGATCGGCCGGGGGTGGACGGTCGACCTCGAGAGCGGGTGCGTGGCGTCCGGCGAGGCGGCGTCGGAGCTCCCGCCGTCGGTGGCCGGGACCGTCTGCACGAACGACGCCGCTCCGCCCGCGTTCACGATGTCGTTCCCCGAGCTGAAGCAGTATTCGCGGCTACAGATCTCGCGCGACACGACGGTCCCCTACGTCCTGGTCGCGGCTATCCTCATCCTGCTCGGGTTGATCGCGGCGATGTACTCGTCGCGACGGAAGGTCTGGGTCCGGGCCGAGGCCCGCGACGGCGGATCGATGCTGCAGGTGGGAGGGTTCGCGTTGCAGCGGAAGGATCGGTTCGAAGAGGCGTTCCCGAAGCTCGTGGACGACCTCGCGGAAGCGACCTCGCGAGCCCCGGCGGAACCGCGCGAAGAGGTCGGCGCGCGATGACGGCCGGCGACTGGGCGCGGGTCTCGAGCGATGCGTTCAACGCCGCGCTGTTCGGGTACATCGCTGCCATGGTCCTGTCGTTCGCGTACCTGGCGTTCCGACGAAGGAGCCTCCACACGGCGGCGATCGTCGTGGGGGCGGGAGGGCTGGTCGCGAACCTCCTCTCGATCGTCGGGCGAGGGATCGCGGCGGACCGAACGCCGTGGGGCAACATGTACGAGTACTCGTCGCTCCTGACGGCTCTGATCGTCATCGCCTACCTGCTGATCGTCGAGTGGCGTTACCGCGTCAGGACCGTCGGCGGGTTCGTGTTCGCGTTCGCGATCTTCACGATGGCGATGGCGGTGTCCTTCTTCTACGTCGGCCCGACCGATCTGTTGCCCGCGCTCAATTCGTACTGGCGCCAGATCCATGTGACGTCGATGATCACCGCGTCGTCGCTGCTGGGGATCGGCTGCCTGTTCACGATCCTCTACCTGGTGAGGCTTGGGCTGGAGCGCCGGCAGGTGGCGGAGCTCCGAGCCCAGACGCCGCCGCCGATCATGGGCGGGTCGATCGATGCGGACCTGGAGCCGGACGCGCCGCCGGACTACGTCCCGGGAGCCGACGAGCCGGTGGGATCCGGCGCGCCGGCTGCGCCGGCGCGCCGGATCCCCCTCCCGCCGGCCGCGACCCTCGACCGACTCGCCTACCGCTTCATCCAGTTCGGCTTCCCGATCTGGACGTTCGGCGTGATGTGCGGGGCGATCTGGGCGCAGCAGACGTGGGGCCGGTACTGGGGCTGGGACCCCAAGGAAACGTGGTCGTTCATCACGTGGACGATCTTCGCCGGCTATCTGCATGCGCGCGCAACGGCGGGCTGGAAGGGAGCGAAGGCCGCGTCGATCGCGCTCGTCGGGTTCGTCAGCCTGCTGATCACCTACTACGCCGTGAACCTATGGATCGCCGGTCTGCACACGTACGCGAAGTGACCTCTGAGTCGCCGAGAGGCGCGAAAGAGGCAACCGAAGCCGATGGTACAGTCACGCGGACCTGCGCCCCGGGGGCGCTGTCGGAGGGACGAGGAACCGTGCGGACGAAGCGGTGGTTGGCCTTCGGTCTCCTCACCGTGACGCTGCTGCTGGTCTCCTGTTCCAAGGACATGCCGCAGAACACGATGGACCCGGCGGGTCCGACGGCCCAGACCGAGAAGAACCTCCTGGTCCTCGTGCTCTGGCCGGCCGCCGCCGTCTTCCTGATCGTCGAGGGCGGCATCCTGTTGATCGGGATGAAGTACCGGCACCGGAAGGGGCGCGACCGGATGCCGCCGCAGCTGCACGGCCACACGCGGTTGGAGATCGGATGGACGATCGCGCCCGCGATCGTGCTCGCCGTGATCATGGTGCCGACCGTGTCGAAGATCTGGGAGCTCGCCCGCCAGCCGTCCGATGCGATGCACGTCACGGTCGAGGGCTTCCAGTGGTGGTGGGGGTTCTCCTACACCGATGCCGACATGACGGTCGACTACGGCCAGCGCGGCCCGATCATGACGGCCGACGTGCTCGTGATCCCGACGGGTCGGAACATCGACCTCTCCCTCACGTCGCTCGGCGGCGGGGCGCGGGACAGCGCGGGGGTCCCCGATCACGAGGTGATCCATTCCTTCTGGGTCCCCCGGCTCTTCGGCAAGCAGGACGTCATCCCGGGCGAGACGAACCACATCGTCTTCTCGGCGGATACGCCGGGGACCTACTGGGGCCAGTGCGCCGAGTTCTGCGGGTTGCAGCACGGCCGGATGAAGGTTCGCGTCGTGGCGCTCGACGCGACCGAGTGGCAGCGGTGGCTCGCGAACGAGAAGCAGGCCGCGGCGACGCCGGCCGACGGATCGCCCGCCGCCCAAGGGATGGACCTGTTCCTCGGGACCAACGGGCAGGGCGGGCAGTGCATCCAGTGTCACGCGATCGGCGGCACGGATGCGGTCGGCACCGCGGCGCCCAACCTGACGCACTTCGCCGCGCCGACGCACGAGTGTTTCGCCGGCTGCGACTTCGAGACGTACGTGAACGGCGTCCCGAACGTCGATCAGCTCCGGGCGTGGCTCGCGGATCCGGACGCGGTGAAGCTCGGCGCCAAGATGCCCGACTACGGGCTCACCGACCAGCAGATCGATGCGCTGATCGCGTACCTCTATAGCCTGAGATAGGAGCGAGTTTCCCGCGTATGGCGACCGCAGCGAGCGTTCCGGTCACTCGAGGGATCATCCGCCGGCCGTCGGCGACGACCGGCTGGTTGAGCTGGTTCACGACGATCGACCACAAGAAGATCGGGATCCTGTACGGGTTCAGCGCGTTCGCGTTCTTCCTGATCGGAGGCGTCGAGGCGCTGTTGATCCGGGCCCAGCTCGCCACGCCCGACAACACGCTGCTGAACGCGGATCAGTACAACCAGATCTTCACGATGCACGGCCTGACGATGATCTTCCTGTTCGTGATGCCGATGTCGGCGGCGTTCTTCAACTACATGATCCCGCTGATGATCGGGGCGCGCGATGTGGCGTTCCCTCGCCTGAACGCCTTCTCGTTCTGGGTGTTCCTGCTCGGCGGCCTCTTCCTCTACTCGAGCTTCTTCCTCGGCGGTGCCCCGAACGGTGGGTGGTTCGGATATCCGCCCAACTCGACGACCGATCCGACGGTCGGCATGACGTTCTACGCGATCGGCCTGATCATCACGGGCATCGCGTCGAGCGCGGGCGCGATCAACCTGGCCGTGACCGTCGTGAACATGCGCGCGCCCGGCATGACGCTGTTCCGGATGCCCGTGTTCGTCTGGATGGGCTTGGTGGTGCAGTTCCTGCTGGTCTTCGCGCTGCCGATCGTCACCGTCGCGCTGTTCCAGATGTTGTTCGACCGGCGGTGGGGGACGCACTTCTTCGATCCGACCGCGGGCGGCAAGCCGCTGCTGTGGCAGAACCTGTTCTGGTTGTTCGCGCATCCGGAGGTGTACATCCTGATCCTGCCGGCCTTCGGGATCATCAGCGAGATCCTGCCGGTGTTCAGCCGCAAGCCGCTGTTCGGCTACCAGTTCGTGGTGTTCTCGGGGATCGCGATCGGCTTCATCGGCTTCGGCGTCTGGGCGCACCACATGTTCGCGGTCGGGCTCGGCCCGGTCGCGAACACGGCGTTCGGGATCACGACGGCGATCATCGCGGTCCCGACCGGCATCAAGATCTTCAACTGGATGGGCACGATGTATGGCGGGGACATCCACTTCGATACGCCGATGCTGATGGCGGTCGGCGCGGTCGCGATGTTCGTGATCGGCGGGTTGTCCGGGGTCACGCACGCCGTGGTTCCGTCCGACTACCAGCAGACCGACACGTACTACGTGGTCGCGCATTTCCACTACGTCCTGTTCGGTGGTGCGGTGTTCGGACTGTTCGGGGGGATCTTCTACTGGTGGCCCAAGATCTTCGCCCGGCAGCTCAACGAGCCGTGGGGGAAGGTCCAGTTCTGGATCATGTTGATCGGCTTCAACCTCACGTTCGGGCCGATGCACATCCTCGGGCTCGGCGGCATGATCCGTCGCGAGTACACCTACCCCGCGAGTCTGGGGCTGACGTTCTGGAACGAGGTCGCGACGGTCGGCGCGTACCTGATCGCGCTGTCGATCCTCGTGTTCATCGTGAACGCGGTCGCGACACAGCTGAAGGCGAGGGATCTCGCGAACGAGGACCCCTGGGACGCGCGGACGCTCGAGTGGTCCATGTCGTGCCCGCCGCCGATCTACAACTTCGCGGAGATCCCGGTGGTGCACTCGCTCGACGAGTTCTGGCACCGCAAGTACGCCGAGGACAAGGAGGGGCGGCTGATCCGCGTTCCGGCGGGGGCATCCGATCACGAGGAGCATCCGGCGGAGGGTCACGGGATCCACCTGCCGAGCCCATCGTTCTGGCCGTTGGTGGCGTCGGTAGGGCTGCCGATCATCGGGTACGGGGTGATCTACTCCTGGTGGCTGATCGGCGCGGGGGCGATCGTCAGCGTGGTCGGGTTCATGGGCTGGGCGATGGAACCCTCGGTGGCGGAGTGAGCATGGCCGACACCGCCGCCCACTCGGCTCCCGCCGAACAGACGAGCACCGGCCTGCCGAGCACCAAGCTCGCCATGTGGATGTTCCTGGCGTCGGAGTGTCTCCTGTTCGGCGCGCTGATCACGACGTACGTGCTCTACCGCGGTTCGAGCACCACGCCGCCGTACCCGAGCGAGATCTTCGACATCGCGTACACGTCGGTGTCCTCGTTCGTGTTGCTCGCGAGCTCGTTGACCATGGTGCTGTCGCTGGTCGCGGCCGAGAAGCGCGACTTCGCGCGGATGCGCCTGTGGTTGGTCGCCACGGCCCTGCTCGGGATGACCTTCGTCGGCGGCCAGGTCTACGAGTTCACGAGCTTCTACCACGAGGGCCTGAAGATCGGCGGGACGGGGAGCAACCTGTTCGGGAGCACCTTCTACGTGCTCACCGGGTTCCACGGCGTACACGTGACCGTCGGCATCCTGATGCTCCTGTCGCTCGTCGGGATGTCGTGGGCGGGCCGGCTTCCCGACGACCAGGCGTTCCCGGTCGAGATGGTCGGGCTCTACTGGCACTTCGTCGACATCGTGTGGATCGTGATCTTCACGGTCGTCTACCTGATCCCCCAGGCGAAACCGGCGGGGTAGGCGGGACCCCATGCGAGAGCTCGACGAGTTCCACGAGGAGGCCGGTCAGCGCGGGCTAGCGGACCCGCGCGAGAAGGGACACGCACGGCACGTCCATCCGAGCGCGAAGGAGTACGTGCGCATCGGGATGATCCTGGTCGTGCTCACCGCGATCGAGGTGTGGATCAGCTACTCGGGACTCCCGCACGGGCTGATGATCGGGCTCCTGTTCTTCTTCGCGTTCGTGAAGTTCGCGCTCGTGGTCCTGTGGTTCATGCACCTCCGGTTCGATGACGTGCGCTATTCGCGCTTCTTCATCATGGGCTTCGTCGGTGCGTGCATCCTGTTCCTGGTCGTGCTGCTCCTGTTCAAGGCCTTCGCGGGAGGCTGATCGTGTTCCCGCCATGGCGCCTGCATCTGGATGTCTGGGTGGTGCTCGGATCGCTCGCGGCGGCGTACCTGATCGCGTGCCGACGGCACGCCGAGCGCACCGGCGACCAGGTTTCCGAGCATGCGCGGCGTCTGTTCCTGGGTGGCGTCGGGGTGCTCCTGGTCGGGTCGCTCTGGCCGATCCACGACCTCGCCGAGCGCTCCCTCTACCTGGTCCACATGTGGCAGCACATCCTGTTCACGCTGGTGGCCGCTCCGTTGCTGGTCGCCGGGACGCCCGCGTGGCTCTGGCGCGATCTGCTCCGACGGCCGGCGGTCCGTCACACGTGGCGCTTCCTGACGCGGCCGCTCCCCGCGACGATCCTGTTCACCTCGGTCCTCCTGTTCACGCACTGGCCCGCGGTCGTGACGCTCTCGGTCCATTCGGAGATGGCGCATTTCTTCCTGCACACCGTCCTGCTGGGTTCCGCGGTCGTGATGTGGTGGCCCGTCGTGTCACCGCTGCCCGAGATGCCGCCGCTCTCGCCGCCGGGTCAGATGCTGTACCTGTTCGTCCAGTCCCTGGCGCCCACGATCCCGGCATCGTTCCTCACGTTCGGGCACACCCCGCTGTACCCCGTCTACGCGACGTTCCCGCGCGTGTGGGGGATCTCGGCCATGACCGACCAGATGATCGCGGGCCTGTCGATGAAGATCGTCGGGGGCGCGATCCTGTGGACGGTCGTCACGTTCGTCTTCTTCCGGTGGGCGAGGCGCGAACGTGACGAGGGATGGGACGCGCTGCAGTGGCGCGACGTGGACGCCGAGATCCGCGCGGAGGTGAGCAGGTGAGCGATCATCCGCCCGAGTCGCGGGAGCGGCTCCTGTGGCCGATCGCGATCCCCGTCGTCGCGCTCGTCGTGATCGGCGCGGTCCTCTACCTGTTCTCGCGGATCCTGCTCCGCGTGACGCCAACGGCCGCGACGATCACCGCGTTGGTCGTCGCGGCCTCGATCGTCGGCGTGGCGGCGCTCGCCGCGAGCCGGCCGCACGTCTCGGGTGCGTCGTTGGTGTCGATGGTCGGCGGTGTCACCGGGATCGCCCTGTTCACGGGCGGTCTCGCGTTGATCCTCGGGCAGCCGGCCGAGGAGGTCCAGCCCGTCGTCGTTGCGCTGGCGGCGCCGGCCGGCGCCTCGACCAAGGGGTTCGAACCGAACGAGCTCTCAGCTCCCGCGAGCTACCCGTTCACGATCGCGTTCACGAACGATGATCCGGGGGTCCAGCACAACGTCGTGGTGACGCAGGAGAAGACCACCGATCCCGCGGGAGCGCTCGCCACCGGCGCGCCCGTCGTCGGTCCCGCGAACGCCGACGTGCCGCTCTCCGGTCTCGCGCAGGGGTCCTACTACTTCTTCTGCGAGTTCCACCCGACCTCGATGACGGGGAAGCTGACGGTCGCGGGGCCGCCTCCCGCGCCCGGGGCCCCGGAGGGGCCGGTGGTCACGGCGACCGACCCGACCGCGTTCTCGCCGAACACGATCGAGCTCCCTGCCGGCCAGCCGGCGACGATCACGTTCGACAACGAGGACCCGGGGATCACGCACAACCTGGACGTGTTCCGGGATCGGGAGTACACGCAGGAGATCGCGAAGACGCCCGATGTGACGGGCGTGGGCTCGGGGCAGGTCGCCGTGCCGGCGCTCGAGGCCGGGACCTACTACTTCCGTTGCGACTTCCACCCGGTGATGACCGGAACGATCACGGTGTCGGGCGTTGGCGCTGGTGGGGGTGGTGGCTCGGGCGGCGTCACTCCGTCGGGCCCGCCGCCGAGCGGAGGCCCGACGCCGAGCCCCGGCGGCTGACCCGCCTTCGCACGCGCGGTCTCGCGGTACCGTGACGGCCGATGCGCATCCGACCCTTCCTCATCCTCGTCGCGACCCTCGTCGCCTGCTCGTCGCCGCCAAGCGGCGGCACCGTTCGGGTCGAGGACCGACCCCTGCCGGAGCTTGCCGGAACCGGGCTGAACGGCGAGCGGCTCTCCGCGGCGGACGAACGGGGGCACGTGCTCGTCGTGAGCGTCTGGGCGACGTGGTGCTACGACTGCGAGCGGGACATGCCTGGCTTCGCGAACGTGGCCAACCGATACTCCAGGGAAGGCGTCCGTTTCCTCGGCGTCAATCCGGGGGACAACACGGCGCAGGCCTTGGAGTGGGTCCGGACCTATCGGGTTCCGTACCCGAGCATCTCGGATCCGTCCGAACGGTTCGCCGCGAGCCTGGGGTACGTCGGGATGCCGGCGACCTACGTCGTCGATCGCGAGGGCACGATCCGGTTCTCCATCATCGGCGCGGCCACGAGCGAGACGACGCTGTCGGGTCTGATCGACCAGGTGCTCGCGGGCGCCGCGTCGGCCTCACCGTCGGCCGCTCCGTCGAGCGTTCCTGCGGCCGGTTAGACGAGCGCGTCGATCGCCACCGCGGCGAACAACGCCCCCAGGTAGAGCACGGAGAACTTGAACAGTCCCCAGGCCTTGGCCGCGGACGGCTCCCGCCACAGACGGAGCGCGCGGAAGACGAACGAGCCTCCCAGGACGACCGCGGTCGCGAGGTAGATCGGTCCCATCGACGCGACGGGGACGAGCACGAGGGTCGCCGCGAACAGCACGAGCGAGTACAGGAAGATCTGGCGCCGCGCCTCCTCCTCGCCGCGGACCACCGGAAGCATCGGGATCCCCGCGGCGGCGTAGTCGTCGCTCACCCGGGTCGCGAGCGCCCAGAAGTGGGGTGGCGTCCAGAGGAAGACGATGCCGAAGAGCACGACCGCCGGCCACCCGACCCCGCCCGTGACGGCCGCCCACCCGACGAGCACCGGCACGGCGCCCGCCGCGCCGCCGATCACGATGTTCTGGTCGGTCGAGCGCTTGAGCCACATCGTGTAGACGAAGACGTAGAACGCGATCGCGGCGAGCGACAGCGTCGCCGCGAGCACGTTCACGGTGATGGCGAGGAACGTGAAGGACACGGCGGCCAGCCCGAAGCCGAAGCGGAGCGCGGCGTCGGGCTCGACGGCGTGCCTGGGGATGGGGCGCCGCCGCGTCCGCCGCATCACCTCGTCGATGTCCCGGTCCAGGTACATGTTGCAGGCGTTCGCGGCGCCGGCGGCCATCGTGCCGCCGAGGAGCGTCGCGATCACCGCCCACATCCTGGGGAGGCCGCTCGCGGCCAGGATCATGGGCGGGACCGTCGTGATCAGCAGCAGGACGATGATCCGCGGCTTCGTCAGGCCGACGTACGCCCGCACCGTGTCACCGAGGCTTCGCGGCGCTGAAGCCTCGGCCGTGGCTCCATCGACGTCGGCGAGCCGGACGAGGTCGTCCGACGGCTCGCGCCGTGCGACGACGGCGAGCGCGACCACGGCCGCCCAGATCAGGGCGGAGGTCGCGACGTGGGCGGCACGCGCCCACGTCGCGAGCTCCGTGACGACGTTGAGACCACCGACCGCGATCTGGACGCCGAGCAGCACGAGCGCGACCGTCGACAGCCGAACGAGCCGTGCCGACCGGGGACGCATCGTTCGAGCGCGGACCGCGCACCAGGCGACCAGCGACGTCACGAGGACCGCGAGCAACCGGTGGGCGAACATCGGTCCCGCGCCGTGTTGCGACAGGTCCGGCAACAAGCGCCCGCTCATCAGCGGCCAGTCGCGGAACGCGAGGCCCGCACCCTCGGCGCGGACGTAGGTCCCGACCAACAGGAGGGTGTACGTGGCGATGGCCGTGACGGCGGCGAGGCGCGCGTAGCTCCGGACACCTCCCGGTTGGGTCAGCGACGCGAAGACCGTGATCGTCACCGCGACCGCGAGCACGACGAACGCCACCGCGAAATGGAGGGTCACGACGCCGGGGTCCTCGTGCGTCGCGATGATCCATCCTCCGATCGCCGCCTGCACGACGAAGAGCGGCGCGAGCCCGACCGCGAGCCACGCCGCGACGGGAGGCACCGCGTCCTCCCGGGAGCGGATCAACGACCAGGCGCCGATCCCGGCGAGCGCGAACGAGAGGGAGGCTGACAGGACCGCCAGGAACCGGTGCAGGTACTCGATCACCGTGTGGTACTCGAGGCGGGGCACCCATTGCCCGAAGCACCTGGGCCAGTCGGGACACCCGTCTCCGGAGCCGGTCGCGCGGACGACGCCGCCCCAGGCGATCAGCAACACCGTGGAGACGGTGGTCGCGACGGCGAGGGTGCGGAACGCGCGCTTCATCGGGTCATCCCAGGGGTGCGAGGCACCCATGATAGGGGTGCGTCGCGGCCAGCGAAGGGCGCGCGGACGGTTGCATACTTGCGCTGATGGCGTTCCCATCCGCGCCCGTCCCCACCGACCCCGTCGCCCTTCGGGATCGGATCGACGACGTCCTGGCGGGGTTCCTGAAGGCCCGGCGGCAGGAGCTCGAGCGGATCGACGCGCGCGCGACCGAGCCGATCCGCGAGGTGATCCGGCTCTTCGAGGCGGGTGGGAAGCGGATCCGTCCCGCCTTCTGCTACTGGGGGTACCGCGCGGCCGGCGGAGCCGACGGGGAGCCCATCATCCGAGCTTCGGCGGCGCTCGAGCTCCTGCACACGATGGCCCTGATCCATGACGACGTGATGGACGGAGCCGCGGCGCGCCGCGGCCGGCCCACGGCGCACACGCGCCAGACG
>JBKOUM010000068.1:0-5865 GCA_046723385.1 Actinomycetota bacterium | reverse complement strand
CCTCCACGAGGCGCGCGGCCGCCGCCCGGCTGGCCGCTCGCGTCACGAGCGGAACGCCGGCCCCCGCTGCGGTCAGGACCACGGCGAGGACGATCGCGAGTTCCGGCGCGAGCACGCCCAGGATCGCGCACGCGACGGCCGACCCGATCGCAGCGGCCACGACCGGGACGACGCCGCGCACGAAGAACACGTCGAGCGACTCCACGTCGGAGTCGATCCTCGCGAGCAGGTCGCCGCTCCTCGCGTCGGGCAGATCGCCCGGCGCCAGTCGTGCGACCGCCCGGTAGACCGTCGTCCTGAGCTCCGTCAGGATCCGTAACGCGGTCGCGTGCGAGAGGGTCCGCTCGGCGTACCGGAGCGACGCCCGTCCGATCGCGAAGGCCCGGACCGCCGTGACCGCGACCGACAGCGCCGCGAACCCGGTCACGAGCGTCGCCTTCGATAGCAGGTACGGCGCCGCCGTCATGAGCGCCACGTTCGCGATCAGGGCGCCCGCGGCGGCGAGGATCGCCAGGACGAGCCACCGGCGGACCGGACGAGCCAGACGGACCAGCCGGCGCATCGGGGTCATCGAGCCGCCTCCGTCGCCATCGGGGTGGCACGTCCCGCCTCGATCGCCACGACGACGTCCGCGATCCGCGCGACCTCCGGCCGGTGCGCGATCAGCAGCACGGCACGCTCTCGCGCGAGTTCGGCGACGGTCGTGAGGATGCGTTCCTGCGTCATCTCGTCGAGGTGCGAGGTCGCCTCGTCCAGGATCAGCAGCGGCGCGTCGCGGAGGAACGCACGTGCGAGCGCGAGGCGCTGACGTTCACCGCCGCTCAGCCGGACGCCACCCTCCCCCACCTGGGTCTCCAATCCCTTGGGCAGCGTGCGGACGAAACCGTCCGACGCGGCGGCCGCCAACGCCTCCCAAAGGTCGGCCTCCCCCGCGTCGGCTCGACCGAGGCGCAGGTTGGCGGCGATCGTCCCCGCGAACAGCGCCGGTCGCTGTCCGACCCACGCGATCCGAGACCGCCACGCGCCAGGTTCGATGGCCATCAGGTCGACGTCCCCGATCGTCACGATCCCGTCATCGGGGGAAACGAACCGCAGAAGGACGTCCGCGACCGTGCTCTTCCCCGCGCCGGTGGGTCCGACGAGCACGACCGAACCGACGGCCGGGATGTCGAGCGTCAGTCCTCGGAGCGCCGGCCGAGCACCACCGTCGTACGCGACCGAGACGTCGTCGAACCGGATCGGCGCGCGCAGGGGAGCCGGCGTGGCGGCGGCGGTCGCCGCCGGAGCCGGCCGGTCGAGCACCTCGTAGATCCGCGCCGCCGCCGCCACGCCGGCAGGGCCGGTGTGGTACTCGGCCGAGAGACGGCGGAGAGGCGCGAAGAACTCGGGGGTCAGCAGCAGCACCGCCAGTGCCGGCGCGAACGCGATCTCGCCTCCCATCAGTCGGACGCTGACCTCGATCGCGACGAGCGCGGTCGCCGCGGTCGCCCCCCACTCCAGGACGAGGGTGGTCTGGAACGCCGTCCGCAACACGTCCATCGTGGTCTCGGCGTTCCGACGCCCCACGGCCTCGATCACGGTCGCGTGCTCCTCCGCGCGCCCGAACATCTTCAGCGTGGGGAGTCCCCGCAACACGTCCAGGAAGTGCGCGCTCGTCCAGGCCAGCTCGTGCTCTCGCCGGGCCGTCGCGTCGCGGACACGTCGTCCGATCAACGAGAGGAGCAGGATCAAGGCCGGGCCCGTGACGATCAGGATGAGGACCGACCACGGGTCGAGCACCAGGACGGCCACGGCCACGATCGTCGGGAGGACGACCGCGAGGACCCGCGCCGACCGGAAGCGCGAGAGCCAGGGGCCGACGCTCTCGACACCGTCGCCGGCGAGCCGGACCAGGTCGCCCGACCGTTCCCTGCGAACCGCGACCGGTCCCAGACGGAACAGCGCGGCCGTGAGCCGGCCGCGGAGCCTTCGCACGAGCGACGACGCCGCCGCCTCACCCGCCCACTCGCCCGCCCCCGCCAGCACGGCCCGGATCGCGACCAACCCCAGCAGCAGGACCATGCGAGGACGAACGTCGACCGCATCGGCACCGCCGACGAAGACGTCGTCGATCACGTCGCTCACGACGACGATCGCCGCGAACCAGGCGAGCATCGCGGCGACGGTGCACGCGACGCCGACGTCCGCGCGGAAGCGAGCCGAGCGATCCTCGCGCCCGAGCCGGCGTTCGACGGAACGACGATCGTCAGTAGCTATCGGACGACAGTCTGACCTTTCCCCGGAACAGGTACTGGACGCCTGCGGTGTACAGCAGCACGAACGGAAGCCCCACGATCGCGACGACGAGCAGCACCTCGAGCGTCGGGTGCGCCGACGAGGCGTTCGACACGGTCATGTTGTAGGCCGGGTTCGTCGTCGAGACGAGCAGGTCCGGGTACATGCCCACTCCCGCCGAGATCAGGATCAAGGCGAGCATCGCGCAGGAAGAGAAGAAGGCCGCTGCGTCGCGGCCCTTCGAGCGGTACCGCCAGATCATCCCGAAGGCCGCGACGGCCGCGAGCGGGAAGATCCCGAGCCACCAGTGGTCCTTGTACGCGTGGACGACCTCGTGGTCCTTCACCAGCGTGAAGACCCCGACGGCGACGCCAAGGACCGCGAAGATCGCGCCGAGCCCGGGCAGCCAGCGTCGCACACGATCGTGGATCTCCCCTTCGGTCTTCACCTCCAGGTAGAGCGCCCCGTGGAGCGCCAGCATCGCGATCGCCGTGACCCCCACGAGATCCGGGAACACCTTGAGCAGGTCGAACACGCTCGAGATCTGGATGTCGCCCGAGCTGGTCAGCGGCACGCCCGCGATCACGTTGCCGAGCGCCACACCGAGCAGGAACGCCAGCGCGAAGGACGCGATCGAGAAGATCCAGTCCCAGGTGGTGCGCCATCCCCGCGCCTCGCGCTTGCCGCGGAACTCGATCGCGACGGTCCGCAGGATCAGGAAGAGGAGGACGAGCATCAACGCCACGTAGAAACCGGAGAACAGCGCGGCGTACACGATCGGGAACGCCGCGAACAGGACGCCGCCGCCGACCACGAGCCAGACCTCGTTGCCGTCCCAGATCGGCCCGATGCTGTTGAGCGACAGACGCCGCTCCTCGTCCGTCCGCGCGGCGAACGGGTGCAGGATCCCGACGCCGAGGTCGAACCCGTCCAGGATCACGTAGCCCGCGATGATCGCGACGAACAGCCCGAACCAGAGGTCAGCCAGGGACAGGCTCTTTCACCTCCTCCGCGTGCGCGCGCGGCTCCCGCGCGCTCCGGAACAGCTCACGAACGGTGTTCGGGAGCGCCTCGGGCCGGTCCTCGCCGCCGACCCGCTCCGGACCGTGCTTGATCTTGCGGTCGAGGAGGAACACGAACAACACGAGCAGCAGCGCGTACAGCAGCGCGAACATGACCAGCGAAGCCAGGACCTGATCGGTCCGAAGCGTCGGTGAGACGGCGTCCGCGGTGCGGAGCACGTTCCACACGATCCACGGTTGTCGGCCGATCTCCGCGGTCCACCAGCCGGCGATCGTGGCGACCTCCGCGAGGAACACGGTCGCGACGAAGGCCCACAGGATCGGACGCGGGAGGCCGCGGTCCCGTCGGCGCCACCAATACAGCCAGCCGACGACGCCGATCAACGGGAAGAGGAACCCCAGGTCGATCATCACGTGGTACGCCTGGAACGTGAGGTTGATCGGCGCCCACTCGTCGCTCGGATACTGCGTGAGTCCCGGAACGGTCGACTGGAAGTTGCCGTAGCTGAGGAAGCTGAGGAGGCACGGGATCTTGAGCCCGGTCGTCGTCTGTTTCGATTCGTCCACCCACCCGACCAGGTACAGGGGCGCGCAGGACTGCGGCTGCCACTCCCCTTCCATCGCCGTGAGCTTCTGCGGCTGGTTCTTGGTGACCGCGATCGCCATCTGCGCCCCGAAGATGAAGACCTGCAGGATCGCGAGCACCGTGAACCACTTCAAGGCGAGCGACAGGTTCTTCCTGGCGAACTCCACGTGCTGCTTCTTCATGAGGTACCAGGCGCTGACGGAAAGGACGAGGGCGGAGCCGATGATCCAGGACGCCACCCACACGTGCAGCAGCCGCGGCAAGAACGACGGCGTCCACACGACGTCCTTGAACGTCGTCATGAACGCGAGCGTGCCGCCGGTCGCTTCGAGCCCCCACTGACTCTGCTGCAAGGCGTAGCCCTGGGGCGTCTGCATCCACGAGTTCGCCATCAGGATCCAAAGGGCGCTGAAGTGCGCGCCGAACACCACCAGGAACGACGCCCAGAACCACATGCGGGGACCGAGTCGGGACCCTCCGAAGAGCATCAGCCCCAGGAACCCGCCTTCGAGCATGAACGCGAAGACCCCCTCGGCGGCAAGCAGACTCCCGAAGACGTTCCCGACGAAGCGTGAGTACGCCGACCAATTCGTGCCGAACTCGAATTCCTGCACGATGCCGGTCGCGATGCCCATCGCGAACACCAGCCCGTAGACCTTGACCCAGAAGACGGAGGCCTCGCGCCAGGTCTGGTCTCTGGTGCGGAGGTACCTCCAGCTCATCACCAGGATCATCAGACCGAGTCCCATCGAGATGGGCGGGAAGATGAAGTGGAAGCTGGCCGTCAGCCCGAACTGGAGTCGCGACAGGAACTCCGGGTTCATCGAGCCGCCCCCTCCATCCCTCGACCACCCTACCGGGAGGTCGCGAAACGTGCCGCGCCGGCCTAGATGATCCTTGCGAGTCCCGCGAGTCCCAGCGCGTAAGCGACCAGCACGATCAGAGAGTCCGGCCCGAACAGCCCCCAGACCTTGTTGGGGGGACGGATCACGAGACCGCCGGCGAAGATCGCCGTCACGACCACCCCGATCCCCCCGAGCCACGAGGAGTTGGCGGTCACGGTCTGCAGGACCGGTTTTCCCGCCAAGAGGTCGGCCACGAGGAACAGCGTCATCTGGACCTGGTTCCCCCCGAAGATGTCGCCCATCGCCAGGCCGACCTGGCCCAGGCGGACCGCGCGGATCCCGGTGCTGATCTCGGGGAGCGAGGTGGCGGCAGCGAGTACGGTCGCTCCGAAGATGACGCCGTTGATGCCCCATCGGTTCGCGAGCGCGCCGCTGCTCTGCTGCAGCCCGACGCCGGCGACGAGCGTCGCGACCGCTGCCAGGGTGAACACGACGATCACGGTCCGCGTGTTCTTCGACTCGTAGCGGTTCGGCCGAACCGCGCGAGCGGGCTTCGGTGGCTCCATGACCATCGCGGTGTCGACCTGCTGCGAGACGACGCTCCACCGCTCGCTCTTGTGCAAACGATCGAGGATCAACAGACCGCCGATCCACGCGATCACGATCAGGATCGAGAGGGGACTCACCGGACCGATCGCCACGGAGGACGGCAGGAGCGGCCCCAGCAGTGCGATCGTGACGAGCAGGATCCCGAGGATCGCCTCGATGATCGGCTCCAGGACCTTGGAGAGGGCCGACAGCGGCGTCGGGCTCCGCGACAACGCATCGAGGAGCACCAGCACCAATGTCTGCATCGCGATGCCGCCGAGCAGGTTGCCCGTGACGAGCCCGAGGTCTCCTCGGAGCGCTCCCGCCACCGTGATCGCGATCTCGGGCAGGGTTCCCGCGATCCCCAGCAGGATCAGGCCTCCGAGCGCCTCACCGAGGCCGAAGCGATCGTCGACGACGTCCGTGCAGTCCGAGAGGAAGATGCCCGCGACCCACGTGACCGCGACCGCAACGAGGAACACGACGATCAAGACCGCGGTGCTCGATTGATCCATCCAGACCTCTCCGCCACCTGCGCGGCCTGCAGTCA
>JBKOUM010000135.1:0-6581 GCA_046723385.1 Actinomycetota bacterium | reverse complement strand
CGCTTCGCGCGCGAGCTCGCGCCCGCCCCCCCGTCGCGCGCCCGCCGGAAGCCCGCCGGCACGACGCGCACCACGACGCGGACGAAGAAGAAGGAAGAGGCGGGAGAGGCATGATCCGGACGCTCGCCGAGGTCGCGACCGAGGCCGCGACGTGCACGCGCTGCCGGCTCGCGGAGGGCCGAACGCAGGTCGTCTTCGGCGTCGGGAACGCCGAGGCGGACCTGATGTTCATCGGGGAGGCGCCGGGGTTCCACGAGGACCGCCAGGGCGAGCCGTTCGTGGGAGCCGCGGGGCAGCTGCTCACCCGGATGCTGGGCGAGATCGGTCTCCGACGCGAGGACGTCTACATCGCGAACGTCCTGCGATGCCGACCGCCGGGGAACCGCGACCCGCTGCCGGATGAGATCGAGGCGTGCACCCCCTGGTTGGCCGAAACGATCTCGATCGTCCAGCCCGTCGTCATCGCGACGCTCGGAAACTTCGCGACGAAGTTCGTCCTGAACGCGCAGCGAGGGATCACCTCGATGCGGGGCGGTGTCTACGGCTGGCACGGCCGGAAGGTGATCCCCACGTTCCACCCCGCGGCGATCCTGCACGGGGGCGGCGAGAAGAGCCGGCAGTTCCTCGATCTGCGTGACGACTTCGCCCTGATCCGGAAGACGCTCGACGCGACGCCCGAGCCGCCGCCCACCCCTCAGCCGGCCCGGGCGCCGGCCGTGCGCGCGGAAGACGAACAGCTCGAGCTCTTCTAGATGGACCCGGTGGTACGCACGCAGACGGCCGAGGACTCGGTCGCCCTCGGCGAGGCCCTCGCGCCCCTGCTCCGGGTCCACGACGTCCTCGCGCTCTCCGGCGACCTCGGGGCAGGCAAGACGACGTTCGTCCGCGGGATCGCCCACGGGCTCGGGGCGCAGGAGCACGTCGCGTCGCCCACGTTCACGCTCGTGCGCGAGTACGTGAGCGGCCGCATCCCGGTCGCCCACGTCGACGTCTACCGGCTGGATCGCGTCCAGGACGTCGTCGACCTGGCGCTCGACGAGCTGGAGGACGGACGGTGCGTCCTGATCGTGGAGTGGGGCGACGCGATCGACGAGCTCCTGCCCGAAGACCTGCTCCAGATCCGGATGACCGTGGACGACCCGACCGGGGAAGACGGAACCAGGACGATCGCGATCCGCCCACGGGGACCGTCCTGGGACGAGCGATCGGACGAGCTGGTGGCGGCGGTCCGGCCGTGGAGCATCGAGCCGTGATCGTCGTCGGCATCGAGACCTCGACGCCGCAGGTGTCGGTCGCGATCGGGTCCGAGCGCGAGACCCTGGGGCGCATCCAGATCGTCGGGCGAGCGAGACAGGAGTCGGTGACGCCGGCGCTCGACCAGCTGCTGCGGTGGACGGGCACGGACCTGTCGCAGGTCGCCGGGTTCGCCGTCGGCATCGGGCCGGGCCTGTTCACCGGACTCCGCGTGGGGGTCGAGACGGCCAAGACGCTCGCGCAGGCCACCCACGCGATGATCCTTGGCTTCACGAGCCTCGACACCCTCGCCTACTCCGTCCGGTTCTCGAGCCGCACGATCCTCGCCGTGGTCGACGCGCGCCGTGGCGAGGTGTTCAGCGCGACGTACGGGTCGGTCCCGGGCGGCGTCGTCCGACGGAGCGACTACACGGTCTCGACGCCCAACCACGTCGCGGCGGACCTGGCCGCCTCTCGCGAGGACGTGCTTGCCGTGGGGGACGGTGCCATCCTGTACCGAGATGTCCTGCAGGAGCAGCATGGCGCACGGCTCGAGATCGCGTCCCCGGCAGTCGCGCACCCCGACGCGGCCTCGCTCGTCGAGCTCGCCGTGCCGCGGTTCCTGCGGGAGGAGCACGACGCGCTGTTCGACGTGGCGCCGCTGTACCTGAGGAAGTCTGATGCTGAGATCGCGTGGGACCGCCGAGCCGGGCTCGCCTAGGCTCGAGATCGTCAAGATGCGCCGCCGCCATCTGCGCGGCGTGATGGCGATCGAGCGAGAGGCGTACGCGCGGCCGTGGTCGCCGAACCTCTTCGTCGCCGAGATGACGGAGCCGAACAACCGCAACTACGTCGTCGCGAAGCGCGACCGCGAGGTCGTCGGCTACGCCGGCCTGATCTGTTACGGCGACGAGGCGCACATCACGAACATCGCGGTGAACCCCATGCTGCAGGGTCACGGGATCGCGCAGCGGCTGCTCCACGAGCAACTTCTGGTGGCCAAGCAGATGGGTGGGCACGCCGTCTCGCTCGAGGTCAGGGTCACCAACTGGCGGGCCCAGCGGCTCTACGCGCGGTTCGGCTTCCACCCCGTGGGTATCCGTCGCAACTACTACGCGGAGCTGCACGAGGACGCCTTGATCATGTGGACCGACGACATCCGCGACGCCGCCTACCTGCGCCGGCTGGACTCGATCCTCGCATCCTTGCCGGACGGGATCCGCCCGGCGTGATCACGCTGGGGATCGAGACCTCGTGCGACGAGACAGCCGTCGCGGTCATCGAGGACGGGTTCACGGTGCGGACCAGTCTGATCGCCCGCCAGGAGAACCTGCACGAACGGTTCGGCGGGGTCGTACCCGAGGTCGCCGCGCGGGCGCACGTGGAGGCGATGAACCCCCTGCTCGCGCAGGCGCTCGAGGCGTCGGGGATCGGGTTCGCGGATCTCGACGGGGTTGCGGTCACCCGCGGTCCCGGCCTGGTCGGCGCGCTCCTGGTGGGGATGGCGGCGGCGAAGTCGCTCTCGCTCGCGACCGGTGCGCCCCTGATCGGGGTGAACCACCTGGAGGGTCACTATTGGGCGAACTTCCTGGTCCACGGTGCGCCGGAGCCTCCCTTCGTCGCTCTCATCGTCTCCGGCGGTCACACGATGCTGGTGCACATCCCCGAGCTGTTCCGCCACGACCTGCTGGGGCAGACGCTCGACGATGCGGCGGGCGAAGCCTTCGACAAGGTGGCCCGCCTCCTCGGGTTGGGTTTCCCAGGCGGTCCCGCCCTGGACGCGGCGGCGCGTCGCGGGGACGCCGACGCGATCCGGTTCCCGAGGGCGATGGAGGACTCGGGCGATCTCGACTTCTCGATGAGCGGGCTCAAGACCGCGGTCCTGCGGTTCGTCCGCGCCGAGCAGGCGGCCGGCCGCGAGATCGACGTCCCCGATCTCGCGGCGTCGTTCCAGGAAGCGATCGTCGACGTGCAGGTGTCCAAGACGATCGCTGCCGCCGAGCGCACGGGCGTGCCGACCGTGCTGCTCGGCGGCGGCGTCGTCGCCAACACGCGCCTCCGCGAACGGCTGCGGCGCGACGGCGACGCGGCCGGACTCCGTGTGTGGTTCCCTCCGCTCGAGCTGTGCACGGACAACGCCGCGATGATCGCGTGTCTGGGCGCGGCCAGACTCGCTCGGGGGGAACGGACGTCGCTGGACATCCCCGTAGACCCGAACCTACAGTTGGAAACGTGACGACCGTCCTGGTGACCGGGGGCGCCGGGTTCATCGGCTCGAACCTCGCCGACCGCCTGCTGGCCGAAGACCAACGCGTCGTCGCCGTCGACGACCTCTCCACCGGGCGGATCGCCAACCTCGGCGAGGCGCGGGGGTACGGCAAGGCGTACACCTTCTTCAACATGGACGTCCGTGCGGACGGCCTGCTCCCGCTCTTCGAACGGCACAAGCCGGAGGTGGTCTTCCACCTGGCCGCCCAGGCCGGCGTCCGCCCGTCGCTCGAGGATCCGGTCCTGGACGCGAGCGTCAACCTGATGGGAACGCTGAACGTGATCGAGTGCGCGATCAAGGTTGGCGTGCGGAAGGTGATCTACGCGGCGAGCGGCGGCACGATCTACGGCGAGCCGCGGCGGATCCCGGCGAAGGAGTCGGCCGCCCAGGGCTCGCATCCGCTCAGCCCATACGGGATCTCCAAGAAGGCGGCGCTTGACTACCTCTCGTTCTACCAGCGGTTCCGCGGGCTGGACTACACGGCGTGCGCGCTCGCCAACGTCTACGGACCCCGGCAGGATCCGGTCGGCGAGGCCGGCGTCGTGTCGATCTTCGCGTCCAAGATGCTGACCGGCGAGGCGCCCGCGATCTTCGGCGACGGGAACCAGACCCGGGACTACGTGTTCATCGACGACGTCGTCCACGCATTCGTCCAGGCGATCGACCGTGGATCGGGGAAGCTCGTGAACATCGGCACCGGTCTCGAGACGAGCGTGAATGGCCTCTACCGGTTGCTCGCCGACATCATCGGGTTCGACGGAGAGCCGCAGCACGGACCGCTGCCGCCCGGTGAGCTCCGCCGGATCGCGCTCGACATCTCGGCTGCCTCCTCGGTGCTCGCGTGGAAGCCGTGGACGCACCTGGAAGACGGCCTCGCGGAGACGGTGGCCTTCCTGAAGGGCGTGTGATGGGCGCCGCCGAGGCCGTCGCCGAGCTCTCCGGGACGTTCGAATCGAAGCTTGCCGCCTTCGTGAAGGAGCAGCGCCTCCCCGGCGCGGCGGCCGGCGTCGTCGTCGGCGACCGGCTCGTCTGGTCCGGCGGCTACGGCTTCGCCGACGTCGCCGGGGGCCGCGTTCCCGACGCGCGAACGCTCTACCGGATCGCGTCCATCACGAAGACGTTCACCGGCACCGCGATCATGCAGCTCCGCGACGAAGGCAAGCTCCACCTGGACGACGCGGCGGTCGCGTACCTCCCCGAGCTGCGCGACGCGATCAGCCCGTTCGGCCCGGTCGAGACCGTCACGATCCGTCGGATGCTCTCGCACGAGAGCGGCCTGATGGGCGATCCGCCGGACACCGACTGGACGCGGAACCGCTACGAGGGCTCGGCGCTCACCAACCTGGCCCGGATCAGCGACATCGGCGCCCGCATCCCGCCGAACTCCCAGCAGAAGTACTCGAACATGGCCTACCAGCTCCTGGGTGAGGTCGTGGCGCGCGTCTCGGGCACGTCGTACGTCGATCACATCCGGCGAACGATCCTGGATCCGCTGGGCATGACCTCCACGTCGTTCGACCCGTTGCCCGAGGAGCTCGCCGGGCGGCGCGCCGTCGGGTACCAGGGCCGGTGGATGTCGGACGAGTTGCAGGTCGCGAACCCGTGGGGCGAGGGTGTGTTCGCCGAGGGCGGCCTGTGGTCGTGCGTCGAGGACCTCGCGCGATGGATCGGAGCACAGGTCCGCGAGGACGGGGGCGGCTCGCAGATCCTGCGCGGGTCGACGCTCAAGGAGATGCACCGGCCCCGGTACCTCGGGGACGAGAAGTGGACCGAGGCGTGGGGCATCTCGTGGTACGCGATGCGGAAGGACGACGTGGTGTGGGTCCAGCATTCCGGCGGGCTCCCCGGGTTCATCACGAACGTCTGCTTCCGTCCGGGCGACCGGCCGGTGGGCGCCACCGTCCTGCTCAACGGGGTCGCGGACGCGGACGAGATCTGCATGACGCTCGCGGGTGCGGCCCTCGAGGCTGCGAAGCAAGCCGTCGAGCCCGCGGAGCCGCCAAAGCCGACGCCCGAGGCGTTCCGCGACCTCCTCGGTCTCTACGGGGATGCGGGCGACGAGCCGATCCTGTTCCGGCTCGAGTGGCGCGACGGCGAGCTCATGTTCGTGGATCCGAACACACCGGAGTGGCGCCCGACGCTCGTCCCGACCGACGGCCCCGACCGGTTCACCGTCGCGGCCGGTGTCCGCGAATCGGGCGAGCCGGTCGTGTTCCACCGGCGCGGCGACGGCCGGGTCTCCGCGGTGACGATCGGGCCCTTCTCACTGTCGAGGTTCGATCCCGTCGAGCGCTGAGGTCGGGCGGGGCGCGTCCGGCGCCCCGCCCGGCCGAAGCTATCCGGTGGTCGCCGCGAAGATGTCGTTGTTGCCGAAATCAGACGGGCAGTCCGCGAGCGGCCACGGCGCCGGGAACACGAGGTGACCGGCCGCGAGCGACGACTGACGCCAGGCGTCCATGGCCGGACAGTCTTGCGTTCGACGGACGTCGGTCCAGACCCCGGCTCCATACGTTCGGGTCGCGATCGCGTAGACGTAGTCGCCAAGGAACTCGTTGTAGAGGATCCGCCCTTGCGACGAGCCGCGGGCATCACCGAACGGCCCGTCATAGACCGTGGTCCATCCGGTGGGCGCCCCGTTGACGCCGATGTCTGCGGCGAGGAGAACCCCATGCTCCGGTCTCGGATCTACCGTGGTCGTCTGGAAGGGCTGACCATACGCCATGTACGTCACGTACACGTGCTTCCCGTCCGGCGAGATCGCCGGAGCCGAGTACGCGGATCGGTCACGGGGGACGGAGATCGATGACGGAGGGCTCCAGGTCGCTCCGCCATCGGTCGAGTACGAGAAGAGCGTCCGTTCGTCGTTCGGGCCGAACCTGCCGTCGGACCATGCGTCCACGATCTCGTTCGTGGCGTCGGCGCCCGTGGGAGCGCCGTTGGCGATGTCGACGCTCGGCATGGCGGCCAGATCGCTCCTGGCGCCGGCGTTGCCGTCCTCGACGCACCGTCCGTTCACCGCGTCCACGTGGAAACACATGTCGTTCATCGTGATGACGTCGACCGGAGGCGTCCACGTGTG
>JBKOUM010000178.1:0-15686 GCA_046723385.1 Actinomycetota bacterium | reverse complement strand
CCCCCGGCCGGGACCTTCTCCTTCTCCGGCTTCTCCGCCACGACCGCCTCGGTGGTCAGGAACAGGGCCGCGATCGACGCCGCGTTCTGCAGCGCCGAGCGCGTGACCTTGGCGGGGTCGACGACGCCGAACTTCACCATGTCGCCGTACTCGCCGTTGGCCGCGTTGAGCCCCTGCCCCTCGGGCAGCGCCCGGACCTTCTCGACGATCACGCCGCCCTCGAGGCCGGCGTTGTGCGCGATCTGCTTGATCGGCTCCTCGAGCGCCCGGCGGACGATCGCCGCGCCGGTCGCCTCGTCGCCGTCGAGGTCCACCTTGTCGAGGCCGGCCTGCGCGTTCAGGAGCGCGACGCCGCCGCCCGGGACGATGCCCTCCTCAACGGCCGCCTTCGTCGACTGCACCGCGTCCTCGATCCGGTGCTTCTTCTCCTTGAGCTCGACCTCCGTGGCCGCACCGACCTTGATCACCGCGACGCCGCCGGAGAGCTTCGCCAGCCGCTCCTGCAGCTTCTCGCGGTCGTAGTCGGAGTCCGTCTTCTCGATCTCCGACTTGATCTGGTTGATACGTCCCTGGATGTCCTCGTCCTTGCCGCCGCCCTCGACGATCGTGGTCTCGTCCTTCGTGACGACGACCTTCCGAGCGGTCCCGAGCAGGTCCAGCGTCGCGTTCTCGAGCTTCAGCCCGACCTCTTCCGAGATGACCTGTCCGCCGGTGAGGATCGCGATGTCCTGGAGCATGGCCTTGCGGCGGTCACCGAACCCGGGCGCCTTCACCGCGACGCTCGAGAACGTGCCGCGGATCCGGTTCACGACGAGCGTGGCGAGCGCCTCGCCCTCCACGTCCTCGGCGATCACGACGAGCGGCTTGCCGCCCTGCATGACCTTCTCGAGCAGCGGGAGCAGGTCCTTCACGGCCGCGATCTTCTGGTTCGCGATGAGGATGTACGGCTCCTCGAGCACGGCCTCCTGCCGCTCCGGGTCCGTCATGAAGTACATCGAGATGTACCCCTTGTCGAACCGCATGCCCTCGGTGAACTCGAGCTCCATCCCGAAGGTGTTCGACTCCTCGACGGTGATCACGCCGTCCTTGCCGACCTTGTCGACGGCCTCGGCGATCTTCTCGCCGATCTCCGGGTCGGCCGCGCTGATCGCGCCGACGTTGGCGATCTCGTCCTTCGAGTCGACGTCCTTCGACTGGTTCTTGATGCTCTCGACGGCGAGCTCGACGGCTCGCTCGATCCCGCGCTTCAGCGACATCGGGTTCGCGCCGGCCGCCACGTTGCGCAGGCCCTCCTTCACGATCGCCTGCGCGAGCACGGTCGCGGTGGTCGTGCCGTCGCCGGCGACGTCGTCGGTCTTCTTCGCGACCTCCTTCACGAGCTCGGCTCCGACCTTCTCCATCGGGTCTTCGAGCTCGATCTCCTTCGCGATCGAGACGCCGTCGTTCGTGATCGTGGGGGCGCCCCACTTCTTCTCGAGGACGACGTTGCGGCCCTTGGGACCGAGCGTGATCTTCACGGCGTTCGCGAGCTGGTCCATGCCCCGCTCGAGCGCCCGCCGGGCGTCCTCGTCGAAGCTGATGAGCTTCGGTGCCATCGCTTCCCTCCTTGACTTCTCAGTGCCGGGTGCCGACTGCTAGCACTCGGCGGGTGCGAGTGCTAACGATGGTAGCCGCACGGCTCGCCCAGTGGCAACGCCCGGCGAGCCGGTAGGCTCCCCGCCGCCATGACGAAGCCCGAACCGGCCTGGGCACGACGCTTCCGGTCGGTCGAGCACGACTTCCCCGCCTGGTCGCCCGAGGATCCGGACCTGCTCACCCTCGTCAGCAACCGTGGCGGGTCCCGACAGGTGTGGATCCACCGGCTCGGGGACGGGAGCTGGTCGCAGCTGAGCGATGAGCCGATCGGCGTCGACGGTCAGGCCTTGGTGCTTCCGGACGGCCGCCCGGCGTGGTGGCGCGACACGACCGGCGACGAGCGTGGCTCGCTCGTCACCGCCGGCCCGGACGGAGCGCCGTGCCCGGTCTTCCCCGAGCTGCCCGAGGGCTGGCCGACGGGGATCGCGTTCGCGGGCGATCGGGCCGCGCTCACGATCGAGGTCGGAGGGACCTACACCACCTACGTGATCGACGCCGGCGGCTCGCCTCGGATCCTGTGGGCGACCCCGTTCGCGAGCGGTGTGGGCCGGATGTATCCGTACGGTGGCGGACTCTCCGCCGACGGCACGCTCGTCTGCGTGTGCCACGCCGAAGCGGGAGACATCCTGCACAACGCGCTGCGGGTGTTCGACGCCGACACCGGCGACGTCGTGGCCGATCTGCTCGACCCGGGCGCCAACCTGGTGCCCGACGCGTGGTCGCCCGTCCGCGGCGACCAGCGTCTCGCGTTCACGAGCGAGCGCGGGACGTTCGAACGTCCCGCGATCTGGGATCCGACGACCGGCGCGCGCCGGGATCTGACGGTCGACCTCCCCGGTGCGGTCTTCCCGATGGAGTGGTGGCCGGACGCCTCGGCGCTCTTGGTCCGCCACGAACACGAGGCCGGGGCGCAGCTCTACCGCCTCGATGTCGACTCCGGCGCGGCCGAGCTCATCGCCGACCCGCACGGTGACGTCGAGGAGTACGGCGGCGCGCGGATCCGCCCGGACGGGTCCGTCTGGCTCAAGACGAGCGACGCCGCCCATGCATCGCGGATCGTCTCGCGGGACGGCGAGGAGATCCTCCCGCGCGATCCGCAGGCGCCCGACGGGAGCCCGTATCGCTCGTACCACTTCACGAACCCGAGCGGTGACCGGATCCACGCGCTCGTGGCGACGCCGGAGGGCGACGGACCGTTCCCCACGGTCATGTCCGTGCACGGCGGGCCCGGCTGGCACGAGCGCGATCACTACGACCCGGAGTCACAGGCATTCGTCGATGCCGGGTACGCCGTCATCCTCGTGAACTACCGGGGATCGACGGGCTACGGCGTCGCGTTCCGCGATGCCCTGATCGGGAACGTCTGCTTCACCGAGACCGAGGACATCATCGCGGGCCTCGACGCGCTCGTGGCCGACGGCCTCGTCGATCCGGAACGCGTGTTCTGGAGCGGGTGGTCGTGGGGCGGCTGCCTCGCGTGCTTCAACGCCGGCGTCCACCCGGACCGGTGGAGAGCGATCTTCGCCGGCATCCCCGCCGGCGACATGGTCGCGGCCCACTGGGCGTCCGCACCCGAGCTGCAGGCGTGGGACGACGCCGTCTACGGCGGCTCGCCGGACGATGTCCCCGACGCGTACCGGCGGAGCGATCCGATGACGTACGTCGACGCCGTGAAGGCGCCGGTCCTCGTGATCGCCGGGGAGCACGATCCGAGGTGTCCCCCCGAGGGCATCACGCCGTGGATCGACGCCGTCCGTGCGAACGGCGTTCCGGTCGAGGTCGAGTTCTACGCCGCCGGGCACCACTCGAACACGGTGGACGCCCAGATCGATCACATGCGCCTGATCCTCGATTTCTTCGCACGGAACGGCGGCCCGCCCGTCCCCAGCTAGAACCCCGAGCTCGAGATCCGCGTCGGCCGGATCTCGATGATCACCGTCGTGCCCTCCTCGATCGGATACGTGCTGACGGGATATTGCGGGAACTTCTCGTTCAGCAGGTTCGCATCGCGCTCGAACTCGGGGCCGCTCTCGACGAGGTAGGCCTCCCCGTACACGATCACCTGGAACAGACCGTGGTCCCAATCCTCGGAGTACTCGTCGAACGCGATGCAGACCGCGGGCGTCTCGCGGATGTTCGCGACCTTCCGGTCGTACGCCGACGCGATGAGGATCCGGTCCATGTCGAGGACCGGACACACCGGGACGACGTGCGGGGTGCCGTCGAGCATCGTGGTCGCGAGCCGCGCCACGCGCGCGTTGTCGACGAACGCGGCCTGGGGGCCGCTCAGGGGCTCGGCGCTCATTCCTCGCCCGCTGCCGTCTCGACCATCTCGTGGATGTGTTCGACGATCTCCGCGTTCGCGAGCGTCGTGACGTCGCCCAGGGTGTTCCCGCGTGCGACGTCGCGCAGGAGCCGGCGCATGATCTTCCCCGAGCGCGTCTTCGGGAGGTCCGGCGTGAAGATGATGTCGTCGGGCTTCGCGATCGGACCGATCACCTTCGCGACGTGGTCGCGGAGCTCGGCGAGCATCGTCTCGTCGCCCTCGACGCCGGACTTCAACGTGACGAAGGCCACGATGCCCTCGCCCTTCAGCTCGTCGGGGCGCGACACGACGGCGGCCTCGGCGACCTTCGGGTCGTCGACGAGCGCCGACTCGATCTCGAACGTCGAGAGTCGATGCCCCGCCACGTTCATCACGTCGTCGATCCGTCCGAGGAGCCAGAAGTACCCGTCCTCGTCCCGCCGCGCGCCGTCGCCGGCCACGTACACGTCCGGCCCGTACTTGGTGAAATAGGTCTGGACGTAGCGATCGGGATCGCCCCAGATCGTGCGCGCGATCGAAGGCCACGGACGCGTGAGCACGAGGTACCCGCCGCCGCCGAGCGGCACGGTCTCGCCCGACTCGTCGACGACGTCGGCGACGATCCCCGGGAACGGGATCGTCGCCGACCCCGGCTTGAGCGTCGTGATCCCCGGGAGCGGCGTGATCAGGATCGCGCCGGTCTCGGTCTGCCACCACGTGTCGACGATCGGGCACCGCTCGCCGCCGATGAACGTCCAGTACCAGACCCACGCCTCCGGGTTGATCGGCTCGCCAACGGACCCCAACAGCCGCAGCGACGAGAGGTCGTGCTTCTCGGGGAACTCCGTCCCCCATCGCATGAAGGCTCGGATCGCGGTGGGCGCCGTGTACAGGATCGTGACGCGGTGCTTCTCGATGATCGACCACCACCGGTCCTTGTCGGGCCAGTCGGGCGCGCCCTCGTACATCACCCCGGTCGTGTGATTCGCGAGCGGTCCGTACACGATGTACGAGTGTCCGGTCACCCAGCCAGCGTCCGCCGCGCACCAGAACACGTCGTCGTCGTGGATGTCGAAGATCATCCGGTGGGTCGCGGCGACCTGCGTCATGTACCCGCCGGTCGTGTGCGCGATCCCCTTCGGCTTGCCCGTCGTCCCGCTCGTGTAGAGCAGGTACAGGAAGTCCTCCGCGTCCATCTCCTCGGGCTCGCACGTCGCCGGTTGCTCGGCGACCAGCTCGTGGTACCAACGGTCCCGGCCGGCCGTGAACCCGTGCTCGTTGCCGCATCGGCGCACGGTGATCACGTGCTCGATCGAGGGACACTCGCGGAGCGCGTCGTCGGCGTTCGCCTTGAGCGGGACCACCTGACCCCGGCGCCACGCGCCGTCGGCGGTGATCAGGACCTTCGCTTGGGCGTCGTTGATCCGGTCGCGCAGCGCCTCCGCGCTGAACCCACCGAACACGACCGAATGCGGGGCCCCGATCCGGGCGCACGCGAGCATCGCGATCGGGAGCTCCGGAACCATGCCCAGGTAGATGTTGACCCGGTCACCCTTGCGGACCCCGAGCGACCGGAGCCCGTTCGCCAGACGGCAGACCTCCTCGAGGAGCTGGGCGTACGTGATCTCGCGCCCGTCGCCGGGCTCGCCCTCCCAGAAGTAGGCGACCTTGTCCCCCCCTCCGGACCCGACGTGCCGGTCGAGGCAGTTGACCGTCGCGTTGAGCTTCCCGCCCGCGAACCACGTCACCCACGGCGGCGTCCGCTCCAGCACCGTGTCCCAAGGTCGCGACCAGACCAGCCGTCCGGCCTGTTCGGCCCAGAAGCCCTCGGGGTCGGCCGCCGCGCGGTCGTAGATCCCTGGGTCGTCGACCACGGCTCCGTCTCGGAACCCTCGGGGTGGCGGGAACGAGCGCTGCTCCGACAGGAGCGCTTCGATGTCGTGACGGGGCTCGCTCACGGTTGCGGATCCTCCTCCGAACGTCGTCGTCGCCGGTCGGGGCGGTGCGGGACCGCCATCGTACGCAGAGGGGTCGTTCGAACGCGACCTCGTACGTGCTTGCATCGGTAGGCTCTGCAGGGCACCATCGCGCCAAGGCCGCCCTCGAGGGGCGGCCTGCGGGCATGTCGGGCAGGGACCCGCCATGACCATGAGGTCGGCCGCCAGCGCGGCCGCGAGGGAAGGGAGGCGTCGGATGGCCGACGTGGCCTACTGCATGAAGTGCCGCGAGAAGCGTGAGTTCACCGGTTCACTCATCACCTTGAAGAATGGACGCCCTGCACTGCAAGGAACCTGTCCGGTCTGTGGCACCAAGCTGACCAAGATCCTGGGGATGGACGCCGCCAAGGCGATGGGGTGGACCGCGCCCTGAGGTTGCGCGCTAGTTCAATCGAGACAACAACGCCTCCGGGCTGACCATCACACGCCCGGGCGACATCTTCTGGTGGCGGGCCGCCAGGTCCGCCACCGTCGTTCCCTCGAAGACCTGCTGGACCGCCGTCGCGACATCGGCCCAGAATCCTTGCAGCCCACAACGTGAGTCGGCGAAACAGGTGTGGTCGGAGGGCTCCAAGCAGAACACCGGGTAGATCTGGCCCTCGATCGCGTCGGCGATCTCCGCGACGGTGATCGCGGCCGGATCGCGCGCGATGCGGCACCCGCCCCCCGCGCCGCGGAAGCTCTCCACGAGCCCCGCCCGCGAGAGCGCCCCGAGCTGCTGCTCGAGGAATCGGAGCGGGATCTGCTGACGCTCCGCGATCTGGCGGGCCGGCACGAGGGTCTCGTCGTCCCGGTGCTGCGCGAGCTCGATCATGGCGCGCATCGCGTATTCGAGCTTCTGCGAGACCTTGAGCACAGGGTGACCTCCGGAGTCAGGCTAAGGACCGCGTTCACGCACGTCAACGCCGGTCCGGGGCGTGCCTGCTGCGCTCCGGGTATCAGCCATCGTAGGCTTCGTGCCGATGCTTCTCGGCGGAACGCCACGGCTTTCGGCGTGGAAGAAGGAGACCGATACGTGGCCCGGGTGCTGGTGATCGACGACGAACCCGATGTTCGGTGGTTGCTTCGGCTCAGCCTCGAACGCATCGGCCATGAGGTGCTCCTCGCGGAAGACGGCCTTCGCGGGGTCGCGATGGCGCAACGCCAGCGCCCCGACGCGATCATCCTGGACCTGATGATGCCGGTGATGGACGGCTACGGGGTGCTGGACGCCCTCGCCAAAGATGGGCGGACGTCGAAGGTTCCGGTCCTGGTCCTCACGGCCAAGGCCATCCCGACGGAGGAGGAGCGGGTGACCCAGGCCGGCGCGCGGCGGTTCGTGACGAAACCGTTCGACCCCCTCGACCTGGCGCGGGAGCTCGACCTCCTGCTCGCGGCGAGCTGATCATCCGACGGCGCGAGCGCCCGTCACTGCACGAGCGAGTCCGCGTAGTCCTGCCCGATCACGACGACGATGTTCGCCGTGTCCGGCACCACCTCCTGCAGCGACGTGTCGAGCTTCTTGATGTCGGCACCCTGGAAGTACGCATCGGCGATCGACGTGGCGTCCGACTTGTTCTGCTCCGCGTCTTGGCCGCCGCGGTAGTAGACGGTCGTCGTTTCGACGCCCTTGCTCGGCGCGTCATCGGGGGACTCGGGGACGGCGACGTACCCGCCCTGGGTCATGAGTTCCTGGGCGGCGGCGCCGGCTCCGGTCGTCTCGGTGCCGTTGAGGGCCATGAAGGTGACGTCCTTGGGCGCCTGGGGTGAGGGCGTCTCCGTCGGCTGCTCGGTCGGCGACGACGACGTGCTGGGCGAGCTCGTCGGGGAGACGCTGGACGATGGTGCCGGAGTGGTCGCAGCCTCACCGTCGTCGGGGAAGCCGTTCGCCAGCACGACCGCCCCCGCGACGACGAGGGCAACGATCACGACGATCCGGGCGGTCCCCAGGTTCACCGGCGCATCCTACCGCTGACCTCCCGCGGGACGCTCCTGCTACAGGCGGACGCCGAGCCGGTCGGCGGTCCGACGCCGGCGACGTGCCTCACGGATCCGGCGGAGCCTCCGCACCAGCATCGGGTCGTACTCGAGCGCCGACGGCGTGTCGATGATCCGGTGCAGCAGCTGGTGGTAGCGGGTCGGCGAGAAGCCGAACCGCTCCCGGATCGCGCGCTCCTTGGGACCCTCGAGCGTCCACGCACCACGCTCGAAGTCCAAGATCGCCCGGGCCCGCTCGTCGAAGGGACCCTTCCGCTCGCCCACGGTCCGCGAGGCTCGCATCCCCACCGGGGTCGTTCAAGCACCTCCGAACGCGTGCCGAAGTCTTCCGGGCGGCGTGGGATGAGAGCATGGGTCGGATCGCAGGTGCGGCTGGGATCGGCGAGGCGAGGAGGTCGGTGACCCAACCCGAAGGATCCGGCATGGAGAGGATGCGCGACGAGGACCGGTCCGTCGCGCAGTTGGACATGCTGCACAGCCTCGCCGCGGCGCTCAACATGCTCGGCGACGCGGAGGCCGTCGGCTCGGCTATCACCGCCGAGCTCCGGACGATCATCGATTACCACAACTGCCGCGTGTACCTGCTGCAGTCCGACGCCGTCACGCTGCTGCCGATCGCGTTCCGCGGCGAGCTGTTCACCGAATACGCGACCGAGACGCACGAAGAGCTCGCGACGATCATCGGCGAAGGCATCACCGGCCACGTCGCCGAGACGAAGACGTCGCTGCTCACTCCGGACGCCCGCGAGGTCTCGTTCTCGGTCACGATCCCGGGCACCGAGGACGACCTGCTCGAGTCGATGCTCGCCGTTCCGATGATTGCGGGCGACGAGGTCGTCGGTGTGATCGTGCTGTCGAAGCTCGGGTACGGCCAGTTCGACGCGGAGGACCAGCGCCTCCTGGAGGTCCTCGCCTCCCACGCCGCCGTGGCGTTCCAGACCGCACGGCTCCTGGAGGCCGAGCGGCGTGAGGCGCGGGTCTCGAGCTCGTTGCTCCGCTTGTCCCAGGCGCTGACCGCCGAGCGGTCGATCGGCGAGATCTTCCAGCGCGCGATCGAAACGGTCCCGACGATCGTCGGTTGCATCGCCGCGGCCGCGTACTCGCGCGATCCCGAGAGCGGGGCCTTCCGGATGGTTCGCGCGCTCGCGATCGAACCCCGCGAGGTCCGGCCACGGGGCGAGGTCGCCGAGGTGCCCAAGGACCTCGCCGAGTCCTTCCTGTCCAACGAGACGGCCCCGTTCGTGATCGGACAGGAGGTCGCGGCGCACGTGCCCGACGAGATCCGCTTCATGGACGACCCCGGCGCGGTGCTCGTCACACCGCTCCGTTGGGATCCCGATGGCTTCGGAGCGATCCTCGTGGTCGGGGCGCCCGACGGACCGCCGTTCGGCGACGACGACCTCTCCTACGCGCGGGGCGTGGGCGACATCACGTCCCTCGCGCTCGGCAACGCGCGACGGCTGTCCGAGCTCGAACGGTTCCACGAGCTCGTGGAGACGCTCGACGCGATCTTCTGGGAGGCAGACACGAAGGACCTCCGCCTGACCTTCCTGGGCGGCCGCGCCGAGGCGGTCCTCGGCGCGGACGCCGGCGACTGGCCCGCGCAGGGCAAGACCTGGGGCGAGCACGTGGTCGAGGATGACCGCGCGGCGGCGACCGCCGCCGCACGGTCATCCGTCGCCGAAGATCGTGATACCACCCTCGAGTACCGGGTCCGCACGCCGAGCGGCCAGGACGTCTGGATGCGCGACATGATCCACCTGGTGCGCCGGTCACGTGGCCCACGACAACTCCGCGGCCTGATGGTGGACATCACGGAGCGCAAGGCGGCCGAACAGGCCCTCCGCGCGTCCGAGCGGCAGTTCTCCGAAGCCTTCCTCAGGGAGCGGGAAGCCGCGCAACGCCTCCGCGCGCTCGACGAGATGAAGAACACGTTCCTCGAGGCGGTCTCACACGACCTCCGCACCCCGCTCACCTCGATCCTGGGCTCCGCGATCACGCTCGAGCGCGCGAACCTGGAGCTGCCCTCCGAGGACGCGATCGACCTCGTCCACCGGATCGCGGCGAACGCCCGCAAGCTCGAGCGTCTGCTCGGCGACCTCCTCGACCTCGACCGGCTGCAGCGTGGGATCGTGACGCCGCAGCGACGACCGACCGACGTCGCGCAGCTGATCCGGCGCTCCGTCGACGAGACGGAAGACCGTTCCGGGCACCGGATCCACGTGCTCGTCGATCCGTTCGAGGTGACCCTCGACGCGCCCAAGGTCGAACGCGTCGTCGAGAACCTGCTCACGAACGCGCTCCGGCATACCCCGCCCGGCGCGCAGGTCTGGGTGTGCGCCGAACCCCGGGAGGGCGGGCTCCTGCTGACGGTCGAGGACGATGGTCCCGGCGTCCCGGCCGAGCTCCGTGAAGAGATCTTCGAGCCGTTCCGGCAGGCCCCCGGCTCCGCGACCGGCCACTCACCCGGGGTCGGCGTCGGGCTGTCGCTCGTGAAGCGCTTCGTCGAGCTGCACGGCGGCCGAGCCTGGGTCGAGGAGCGACCCGGCGGGGGCGCGTCGTTCCGCGTCTCGATCCCCGGTGGCTGATCGCATGACGTGCTCGACCTGATCGTCGCCGGCGCGTTGGTCGTCGACGGGACCGGCTCGGCGCCGTTCACCGGATCGGTCGGCGTCGAGGGCGACCGGATCGCGTGGATCGGCCGGGACGGCCAGGATGCGCCGGACGCTTCCCGAAGGATCGACGCCGACGGCGCCACGCTCACGCCCGGCTTCGTCGACGTGCACAACCACTCCGATCTTTCCCCATGGATCACGCCGTCGATGCCGAGCACGGTCCGCCAGGGCGTCACCGCGGTCGTCGTCGGGAACTGCGGCTCCTCTCCGTGGCCGCTCGCAGGCTTCGAGGAGGGCGTCCGGCTCGCGTACGGGGATCCCGCCGATGTCCCAGCGCCCCGGTGGATGTCGTTCGGCGACTACCTGGACGACGTCGACCGGCATCGGCCCGCCGCGAACGTCACGGCGCTCGTGGGGCACGGCTCGATCCGGTCCGAGGTCATGGGGACGGAGCGGCGGCCGCCATCGCCCGACGAACTGGCACGGATGCGCGAGCTCGTGGCCGAGGCGATGGCGGCCGGCGCCGTCGGCCTCTCGACGGGGCTGATCTACGTGCCGGGGATCCACAGCGACACCGATGAGGTCGTCGCGCTCGCGAGGGCTGCGGCGGAGCACTCCGGCGTGTACGCGAGCCACATCCGGGGCGAGGGGCGCGACCTGTTCCGCGCGATCGACGAGGCGCTCGAGATCGGTCGGAGAGCCGAGCTCCCCGTGCACATCAGCCACCTCAAGTGCGAGTCGTCGCGCGTCTGGGGCCGGGCAGACGCGCTCCTCGAACGGATCCACGCGGCGCCGGACGTCACCGGCGATCAGTACCCGTACGAGGCCTGGAACTCAGCGTTGGCCTCGCTCCTGCCGGCGTGGGCGAACGCCGAGGCGCTCCCGACGGACGTTCCGACGCTCGTGCGGCTCCGAGATGCGGTCGAGGTCGGCGAGCCGTCGTTCCAATCGTCGATCGACGGCGTCGGCTGGGACAGGATCGCCGTCGTCGACCCGGCGGACGAGCGGTGGCGCGGGAAGGATCTCGCCTCGATCGCCGGATCGCTGGACGTCGAACCGTTCGACGCGTTCCTCCGGCTCCTGCGCGAAGGACCCGAGACGAGCTGCATCGGCCACGCGATGGATCAGCGCGACGTGCGGACGATCCTGTCCGACCCCGAGGTGATGGTGGCGAGCGACGCATCGGCGATCGATCCGTCCGGCGCGGCCGGAGGGCTGCCGGTGCACCCCCGCGAATACGGCACCTTCCCGCGCGCACTGGCTCTCGCCCGCGACGAGAACCTGATGCCGCTCCCACCGTTGATCCGCTCGATGACCTCGCTTCCGGCGGATCGGTTCGGACTCCGCGACCGCGGCCGGATCGTCGCGGGAGCCTTCGCGGACATGGTGCTGTTCGACGCGGCTCGGATCCGCGACCTCGCGACCTACGAAGCACCGCAGCGCTTCTCGGAGGGTATCCGGGCCGTGCTGGTGAACGGCGCGCTCGCCTGGGAAGAGGGGAGCGACGCGATCGAGCGCGCCGGCCGGGTGTTGCGATCCCGTTAGCGGTGCAGGCCTAGCCCTCCAGGAACCCGTCCAGGAAGGCTCGCGAGTACGCCGTATCGACCCGCTGGTAGCTCCCGGTCGCGTTGCAGGTCAGCGAGTTGACGTATGACGCGTCGCCGAGCACGTACCCGTTCAGGAAGACCGCACCACCCGAATCGCCGAAGCATGAGCCGCCACCGGCCTTCGAGTCGTTGTCGTTGATCTGGAAGACGACGACCTCGCTCTGGACGTTCTTGAGGTACGAGGTCGTCGACCGCCGCTCCTGGACGACGATCTGCGACTTCTTCGCGCCGATGTCGACGCCGTAGCCGACCAACGTGAAGGTCTCGTTCTTCAACTGGCCCTGGTTGCGGTCCAGGTACCCGACGGGCGGGAGCGGGGCCGGCGTGATGTTCGGCCACTTCGTGGTCGCCGGCCGGTCGAGGACGACGACGCCCTGGTCGTGCTGCTTGGCGAGGCTGAGCTTGCCGGTCCAACCCGGATCTGGGTGGGCCGTGCCCGTGATGTAGTGCGCAGCGCGAGCCGCCTTCTCGGCCGGGCTGATCCCCGCCTGCAGCGGGTCGGCCGGGAGCGTGTCGTCGAAGGAGACGAAGACGTTCGTCGCCGGACCCTCCGTGCAATGGCCGGCCGTCAGGACGACCGTCGCGGAGATCAACGTCCCGGAGCACCGGAACCGGCCTTCCGGGATCGTGAAGCGAACGACCCCGACGTTCGTGTGGACGGTGTCCGGCGATCCGCCGGTGATCGCCATCGCCGGGGTGGGGGTGAGGAGTCCCGCGGCCATCGACACGGCGGCGACCAAGACGAACGTCGGCCTTCGGATCATGATCCCTCCCTCTGATGCGTTCGCGGTAGGCCGTTCAGGATATCGAGGAGCGACGTGCTCGGGAAGGGACTGGATGGACAGGGCGGCACCTTCCGGCGGGGACAGGCCTGGAGGCGTTTCCCATCGACCTTCCCGCCGTCGCAGACCTAGGGCTCGGCTACCCCTGGACGATCAGCGTTCCCGTCATCCCCTCGCCTTCGTGGAACCGGCAGATGAACGGGTAGGTGCCTGCGGTCAGGTCGATCGTGACCTGCTGAGATTGCCCCGGCTGGTTCTCGGTGTCGATGCTCTGGCCCGTGACCGTGAACGTGTGCGCGGTCGAGCCGACGTTGCTCACGCTGATCGTGGTCCCCTTCGTCACGGTGAGCGTCGTCGGTGAGAACACGAGAGCGTCGCCTGTGCCCTGCTCGAGGGTCGCTCCTCCACCTGCTGGGGCCGTTGTGTTCCCCGTCTGCGACGTCGTTGAGTCACTCGAGCACGCCACACCGGCCAGGCCGAGACCAAGCACCAGCGTCACCAGCATCGATCTCCCGTTCGCGATCGGGCGCACGGTCGACCTCCTTGATCTGCTTCGAGGCGAAACTCCTTCCGCGTATGCCAGCACGCATGCAGCCGCTACGCAAACCGGTCGAACGTCTGGCGGCCACCGCTACAACTCGAGGCGGAGGACGGGCTTAGAGCGAGCCCGCCCGCTCAGCTTCCTGGACGTCTCGGCCGTGTGCCGTCAAAGCCCAGATGATCGCCACGTCGATCGCTATCACGCAGATCCCCCAAACCGGGCGGAACTCGAGCGAGGCGAACGATGTCAGCATGCTGACGAGCGCCGCGAGAACTCCAACGGTTCTTGCCAGCACGTTCCCGCCGAACAGAGCGAGCCCGGAGAGCAGGAGAACGACCCCAAGGATCAGCTGCACCCAACCCCAGGTCTTCACGTTCCCGCTGAAGACCGAATCGGTCCCGGGGAATCGGTTCGAGCGCAGCACCCAGGCAAGCCCTTGAAGCATGCTGAAGCCACCTGAGACGATCAACATGATCGCTGCGAACATGATCCAACCGATGGCTGCGCGGCTCGGCTGTCCCTGCGACATCGTCCCCCTCCACTTCCTGGTCTCCTCGGGAGAGACAGCATCTTCGCTTGAAGGTGAGGACGTCAAATGAGGGCGAGCACGCGCGGCGTAGCCTCAGGTACGAGGGGCGGACCTAAGCGTCTGCGACGACGCGAACGACGGGCAGTCGTCCCTCTCCGTTCGCCCGCCTGGCCCGCCCTCCCGGTCTTGGCCGATCTCTGGCGCGACATCGGTGTATACCGGTGATCGACGGGTTTTCAATCCTGGAAGGAGGAGGGATCGATGGCTGGCACGCATAACGACGCCGTTCTCGTCGTCGAACTCGCCAAGTGGGGAGCGCTGAGCGGACTCGGCGAGGCGACGGGGAAGATCTTCGCGGACGACTTCGATCCCGACGCAGCCGAACTCGGCGACCCCGAGGTTCGTCTCGTGCTCGGCTTTTTCGAGACCGTGGCGACGCTCGTCAAGAACGATCTCCTCGATCGAGAGCTCGTGTACGACTGGCTGTGGGTGGCTGGTCCCTGGGATCGGGTCGGTCCCGCCGCGATACGAGCCCGGGAGGCGGCTGGGGTGCCCTATCTGTACGAGAACTTCGAGGCGCTGGCCTCAGGACAGCGGCCTTCCCCTGTCTGAGGGCGGCGGCGGGGAGCTCGCTCGGCAGTACTCGAAGGCGGAGCCCGACTAACGGCCGACTCCGCTGGAGCGATGCTCCGCCGCTACCGGAAAGAAGTTGACCTAGAAGTTTGCCCTATGACCACAGAGAGGCCCCTCACGAGAGTGGCCTCTCCTCCTTTGCCTCGTAACAGAGCCGGCGGTCGGATTCGAACCGACGACCTACCGATTACAAGTCGGTTGCGCTACCGGGCTGCGCCACGCCGGCGACGCGCCGAGTCTACCCCCGTCGGAACGAGGGACCGCTCGAGGCCAGCGCGTAGATCACGAAGGCGCTCAACAGGACCGACACCAGCCCGCTCGCCGGTGTCGAGGTGGCGCGTACGAGGCCGAGGACGATCCCCACGATCCCGACCACGATCCCGAGCCAACGGCCGAAGGGGACGAGCATCAGCACGAGCACGCCCGCGACCGCCTGTCCGATGCCGTACGCGATCAGGACCGCGACCGCTCCGCCCGAGATCGTCGACGTGTCCGACGACGCGAATGGGACGAGCAGCACGACGTAGAGGATCGCGAACAGGGCCCCAGCCAGGAGCACGACCGACGCGGTGATCAGGATCGCGGTCCGTTGGCCCGTCGCGACCGCATCCCGCTGCGCGTGGACGTCCAGATCCGAGAGATCCTCGAAGCTGGACGGACGCGGCCGCTGCGGATCCTCGTTCACCCGGATCCCCTCGTGCCGCGCGGCAGGACGTACGCGTAGAGGGCGGCGGCGAGCGACGCGGCAGCGTTCAGGGAACCGACCCGTCCGCGCATGGGCAGCGCCACGAGCAGATCGCACCGCTCGCGGACCAGGCGAGAAAGGCCCGTGCCCTCGCTCCCCACCGCGATCACGACGCGTCCCTCCGGGCACGGCTCGTCGAAGATGCTGCGGTCGGCGGCTCCGTCGAGCCCGACGACCGTGAAACCGGCCCCCTGCAGGCGGTCGACGGCGCGCGAGATGTTGGCGACGCGCGCGTGCGGCAGGTGCAGCAAGGCACCTGCCGACGCGCGGATCGCCGCATCGGTGACAGGCGCGCCCCGGTGCGTCCGCGTCACGAGCGC
>JBKOUM010000017.1:0-15861 GCA_046723385.1 Actinomycetota bacterium | reverse complement strand
TCACCGGACCGAACGTCAGCGGGCTGAGTCTCTTGTCCGGTGGCCTGACGATCTCCCTGATGGTGCTGCCGATCATCATCATCACGACGCAGGAGGCCCTTCGCGCCGTGCCGAAGGGCATCCGGGAGGGCGGGTTCGGCGTGGGCGCGACGCGGTGGGAGGTGGTCCGTAGCCACGTCCTCCCGAACGCGGCACCCGGGATCCTGACCGGGTCCGTCCTCGCGATGGCACGAGCGCTGGGTGAGACGGCGCCGCTGATCATGGTCGGAGCGGTCACCGGTTTCCTCTCGACCCACGGCGGGCCGATCTCGTCCCTCCAACAGAAGTTCACGGCCTTACCGACCTTGATCTTCACGTACACGAAGAAGCCCCTGCCGGCGCTGCAGGACCTCGCCGCCGCTGGGATCCTCGTGCTGATCGTGCTGATCTTCGTCGTGAACCTGGCCGCGATCCTGCTGAGGAACCGGTATGAGCGAAAATGGTGACCCCGTGGAAACGACCGATATAACGCAGGTACCGGAATCGTCCAGCACCGAGTCCGGAGAGGTTGCGCTCACGGTGAGGGCAGCGCGGGAGTCCGAGGAGACCGAGCGTCAGCGTGAGGTCGTGTTCGACGTCCACGATGCGGCGGTCTACTACGGCGATTTCCGCGCCCTGCGCGGCGTGACCCTCCCGATCCTCAGGAACCAGATCACGGCGTTGATCGGCCCGTCGGGGTGCGGCAAGACGACGTTCATCCGATGCCTGAACAGGATGAACGATCTCGTCGAGGGCGCTCGCGTGGAGGGGAGCTTCCTCTATCACGGTGTCGACCTGTACGACCCCGACGTCGACCCCGTCGAGGTCCGGCGACATATCGGGATGGTCTTCCAGAAGCCGAACCCGTTCCCCAAGTCGATCTACGACAACATCACGTTCGGTCCCAAGATCGCGGGCATGAAGGTCGACATGGACGCCCTCGTCGAGGAGTGCCTCCATCGAGCGGGTCTGTGGGACGAGGTGAAGGACAAGCTCAAGGAGTCAGGGATGGCGCTCTCCGGCGGCCAGCAGCAACGGCTGTGCATCGCGCGCGCGATCGCGACGAAGCCCGACGTGATCCTGATGGACGAGCCGTGCTCGTCGCTCGACCCGATCGCGACCGCCAAGATCGAGGAACTGATGCAAGAGCTCGTGTCCGACTACACGATCGTGATCGTCACCCACAACATGCAGCAGGCCGCACGCGCGTCGGACCGGACGGCGTTCTTCACGGTCGACGTCCGGGAGGACGGGGCGCGCACCGGCACGATCGTCGAGTACGCGGCGACCGAGACGCTGTTCACCAATCCCTCGGACGAGCGGACCGAGGCGTACGTCACCGGCAGGTTCGGATGACCCGGGAGCCGTTCCACGAAGCGCTGCAACGGGTGGAGCTCGAGCTCCTCGAGCTCGGAGAGCTCGCGGGGACGGCGGTCCTCCGCGCCGTCGACGCGGTCGGGAGGCGAGACGACGCGGTCGCCGAGGCGGTCATCACGGCGGATGACGAGATCGACGACCTCTACCTCCGTATCGACCACGGCACGCTCTCGCTCCTGGCGCTGCAGTCGCCGGTGGCGGCCGACCTGCGCCTGATCTCGGCGATCCTGCACAGTGGTCTGCACCTGGAGCGGATCGGCGACCAGGCGGTCAACGTCGCGAAGCTCTACCTCGCTCGTCGCGACACCCCCGGAAGCGACGCGATGCGGGGCCAGATCCGGGAGATGGGTGACCTCGTCGTGCAGATGCTCCGGACCGCGATGGAGGCGTTCGCGAAGCGGGATCTCGAGCTCGCGCAGAAGCTCCCGTCGATGGACGATCCGGTCGACCGGCTCAACCGCAGGAGCCACCTGGAGGCCCTGAAGCTCGCCGACGACCCCAACGCGCTCGACTGGGGGCTGCATATGAACCTCGCCGCGCGGGCGCTGGAGCGTGTCGGAGACAACGCCGTCGACATCGCGGAGCAGGTCGCCTTCCTGGTCACGGGGGAGTTCCGCGAGTTCACGGACGCCTCCCACGAGGTGGTGCCGTGATCGACGGCCAACCCAGGATCCTCCTGGTCGAGGACGAGGAGTCGCTCGCGGAATCGATCCGGTATTCGCTCGAACGGGAGGGATACGCCGTCGCCGTCGCCTCCGACGGAAGGAAGGCGGTCGAACGCTTCCGTAGCGACGTCCCCGACCTGATCGTGCTGGATCTGATGCTCCCCGAGCTCTCCGGGCTCGACGTCTGTCGGATGATCCGCGAGGAATCGACGGTGCCGATCGTGATGGTGACCGCGAAGGACTCGGAGGCCGACAAGGTCACCGGGCTCGAGCTGGGAGCGGACGACTACGTCACGAAGCCCTTCTCCGTTCGGGAGCTCGTCTCCCGCATCCGGGCACATCTGCGCAGGGCCAACATGCAGACGGTCCCCTCGGACAACGAGCACCTCGTCGCCGGTCCCGTGGAGATGGATGTGGCCCGTCACGAGGTGCAGATCGATGGCCACATCGCTTCGTTCCCCCCCAAGGAGTTCGAGCTCCTGGAAACCTTCCTCCGCCGGAAGGGCCGCCTCCTCACGCGCGAGTACCTGATCGAGGAGATCTGGGGGCACGACTACGTCGGGGACACGAAGACCCTCGACGTGCACGTGAAACGGATCCGCCAGAAGATCGAGGGCGACCCCCACGATCCGAAGCTCCTCGTGACCGTCCGCGGCCTGGGGTACAAGTTCACGGGCTAGGGCGCGGGCCGCGGAACCGCTAGCATTCCTGGTTCCCATGGACGTGCTCCCCGCCGCGCCCGAGGATCAGTCGACCCGGTACCTCAACCGGGAGTTGTCCTGGCTCGACTTCAACGAGCGGGTGCTCGCGTTGGCGGAGGACCCGGCCCGTCCGCTCCTGGCCCGGGTGAAGTTCCTCGCGATCTGCTCCCAGAGTCTCGACGAGTTCTTCCAGGTCCGGGTGTCCGGGCTCCTGGAGCAGCGCGAAGCCGGCTTGACGGCGACGACCCCGGACGGGATGCGGCCCGATGACCAGCTCGCCGAGATCCGCTCGCGGGTGGTCACGAACACCGACCGCGTCGAGCGGCTGTTCGCCGACGACCTCCGCCCCGCGCTCGACAAAGCCGGGATCCGCCTCGTCGACACGCCCGATCTCACCGACGAGGACCGCGCCTGGGCGACGGAGGCGTTCGTCGAGCGGATCTTCCCCGTCCTGACGCCCCTGGCGGTCGACCCTGCGCACCCGTTCCCGTACATCTCGAGCCTGTCGCTGAACCTCGCGGTGTTGGTGCGCGACCCCGTCACGAGCGTGCGACGGTTCGCGCGGCTGAAGATGCCGCCGCTGCTGCCGCGGTTCTTCCCGCTGCCCGACGGAGAGCGGTTCCTCCCGATCGAGCAGCTCGTCGCCTCGCACCTCGACCGGCTCTTCCCCGGGATGGAGGTCGTGACGCATCACGTGTTCCGGGTGACGCGCGACGCCGACCTCGACGTCGAGGAGGACGAGGCCGAGGATCTCCTGGCGGCGGTCGAGTCGATCCTGTCGCGGCGCCGCCGGGGCGCGACCTCCGTTCGGCTCGAGATCGAACGAACGATGACCGATGAGGTGCGCGAGCTCCTGATGCGCGAGCTCGATCTGGAGGCGGATCAGGTGTACGTCACCGGAGGACCGCTCGATCTGGGGGCGCTCTGGGACTTCGCGCGGCTGGACCGTCCGGAGCTCAAGGAGGCGCCGTGGACGCCCGCGACGCCGCCGCGGTTGATCTCCGACGATGGTCCGCCCGACGTGTTCGCCGTCCTTCGCGCGGGCGACGTGCTCGTCCATCACCCGTACGACTCCTTCTCCTCGACGGTCGAGGTGTTCGTCGAGGAGGCGGCGCGCGATCCCGACGTGATGGCGATCAAGCAGACGCTGTACCGCACGTCGCCGGACACGCGGATCGTCCGCGCGCTGATCCGCGCCGCGGAAGCGGGCAAACAGGTGGTCGCGCTCGTGGAGCTGCAGGCGCGGTTCGACGAGCAGGCGAACATCGCGTGGGCCCGGACGCTGGAGCAGGCGGGGGTCCACGTCGTCTACGGCGTGGTCGGGCTGAAGACCCACGCCAAGGTGATCCTGGTGGTCCGCCGCGAGGGGGCGGGCATCCGCCGATACGCGCACCTGGGCACCGGCAACTACAACTCCGACACGGCGCGTCTGTACGAGGACCTCGGGCTCCTCACCGCGGACCAGCAGCTGGGGAGCGACGTGGCCGATCTGTTCAACCTGCTGACGGGGTACAGCCGTCAACGCGGGTACGGGCGGCTCCTCGTCGCGCCGATCGCGCTCCGCGAGCGGATCATCGAGATGATCCGCCAGCAGAAGACGCTCGGGACGCAAGGCCGGATCGTCCTGAAGCTCAATTCGCTCGTCGATCCCCCGACGATCGATGCGCTCTACGACGCCTCGACGGCCGGCGTTCGGATCGACCTGGCGATCCGCGGGATCTGTTGCCTCCGGCCCGGCGTCCGGGGGCTCTCCGACACGATCCGGGTCCGGTCGATCGTCGGCCGGTTCCTCGAGCACTCCCGCGTCTACCGGTTCGGGGAGCCGGGCGCCGATGCGCGGTACTTCATCAGCTCGGCCGACCTCATGCCCCGCAACTTGGACCGCCGGGTCGAGGCGGCCGTCCCGGTCGACGATCCGGAGCTCCGCGCGCGTCTGGACGAGATCTTGCAGGTCACGTTCGCCGACGACGTGCTGTCCTGGGAGCTCCGCGCGGACGGCGGGTGGTCGAAGGTCCCCACGGTGCATGGACTCGACGCCCAGGAGACGCTGATGGGTCTCGCCGCGGCGCGGGCGCGAGAGTCGCGATGACGGTCCCCGTTCCGTCGACGGATGCACGGGGTCGCCTGTCGCTCGCCCCTCGGCCCGGTGACGCCGTGCGAACCGTCTTGATGGACGCGTTCGAGGGTCTCGTGCTGCACGCCGCGGAGCTCCGCCGCGGCTCGACGGATCCCGAAGAGGTCCACGACGCCCGGGTCGCCGCACGGAGGTTCCGGTCGCACGCGGTGTCCTTGTCGTCGGTCCTGGACGTGGACGCGATCGCCTCGGAGCTGGATGAGCTGGGCGCCCTCGCGCGCACGCTCGGGGCCGTCCGCGACCTCGACGTGCTCCTTGAGGATCTGGGGGCGGCGGCCGGCGGGGCCCCCGCCGCCCTCCGCCCGGCCGCAGCCTTGATCGTCGCGGGGTTCGAGGACGATCGAGCCATGGCCTTGGAGCGGCTCCAGCGAAGGCTCGAGAGCCCGACCCACGAGCGGCTGTTGGTCTCGCTCGGGTCGGTCGCAGCGGCGCCGCCGCTGCGCCGACCCGAGCGAGACCCCGAGCCGGCGGTCGTGATGAGCTCCGTCTGGAAGGCGCTCGCGCGCCGCGCCCGCGCGGCCGAGTCCTCGCCGAGCGACGAAGCGCTCCACGCCCTCAGGATCCGGACCAAGCGCGCCCGCTACGCGGCGGAGGCGCTCGAGCCCTTCATCGGGGCTCGCGCGTCCCGGTTCGCTCGGAGGGCGGCGCGGTTGCAGGATCTCCTGGGCAGGCACCAGGACGCGGTGGTCGCGATCGAGCGGCTCGCGCAGGTCGCCGACGGTTCCTCCGAGCTCGGCTTCGCCGCCGGGTGGATCGCCGCCGGCAGGGCGCGCGAGCGCGCCGCGGTCCGCTCGGCGTGGCCGAAGGCCTGGCGGGCTCTCGCGCGCAAGGAGCGACGGTTCTGGTGAGCGGCGTCGTTCGCGCGGCCGGCGGGGTGATCTTCCGGCGGCGAGGCGGCATCCTGGAGACCCTCCTCGTGCATCGCCCCAAGTACGACGACCTGACCTTCCCCAAGGGCAAGGCCATCGACGGCGAGACCGATCAGGAGACGGCGCTCCGCGAGGTCGCCGAGGAGACCGGACTTCGATGCCATCTCGGTCCGGAGCTCGTGCCGACCCGCTACACGGACCCCCAGGGGCGTCCGAAGGAGGTCCGCTACTGGTTGCTCAGGTCGGACGGCGGGAAGAGCGCGTTCGTTGCGGACGACGAGATCGATCGCGTCCTCTGGCTCGGGGTGAACGATGCCGACGCGTCGTTGACGTACGAACGCGATCGGCCGGTGCTGCGAGCGGCGGCGGGTCTCGCGCAGCCGCTCTTCCTGGTTCGGCACGCGAAGGCGGGCTCCCGGCAGCAGTGGCACGGCGACGACGAGCTCCGGCCGCTCAGCGTGAAAGGGCTCCGGCAGGCCGAGGGGATCCGGGCGAGGTTCGCCGAACGACCGCTCGTCGCGGTGCTGTCGAGCCCGGCGGTCCGGTGCGTCCAGACCGTGGAGCCGCTCGCGCGGCTCCACGGCCTCGAGGTCCGGTCCGTCGATTGGCTCAGGGAACGCACGCCGGCGTCCGTCGCCCGAGCGGAGGCGCTGCGGCTCGCCGGGCCCGCCGTCATCTGCTCCCACGGCGACGTGATCGCGGAGCTCGTCCGGAGCTTCGCCGACGACGGGACGCCCGTCGACGGTCCGGTCACCTGGAAGAAGGGGTCGACGTGGATCCTGGACCGCGACGAGGGATTCCCGTCCCGTCTCCGGTACGAACCGCCGCCGCGGGACAGAGCTCCCCGGGCCGACGGCTAGGCTCGACCGGTGCGCGTCGCGGTCTTCGACCTGGGCAGCACCTCCTTCCAGCTGCTCGTCGCCGACGTCGAGCCTGACGGCGGCCTCACCCCCGTCCTGCGGGACCGCGTCGTCCTCAACCTGGGCGCGGACGTCGCGGCGACCGGCCGCGTGCAGCCCGAAGCCGTGGAACGCGCCGCGCACGTGGTCCGGCGGTTCCGCAACCTGGCGAGCCGTGTGGACGCGGCGAAGGTGATCCCCGTCGCGACCGCCGCGTTCCGCGAGGCGGCGAACCGGCCGGAGCTCGCGTCCGTGATCGACGACGCGATCGGGACGCCGATCCGGATCCTGTCGGGCAACCTCGAGGTCGGCGCGACGGTCGCGGGGATCCGGTCAAGCGTCGTGATCGAGGCGGATCCCTGGCTCGCGTTCGACCTCGGCGGTGGAAGCCTGGAGATCGCGCTCGTCCGGACCGGGGGCGTGGCGTGGACCGAGACGTTCCCGCTCGGCGCCGCGTGGATCACGGCGACGATGGTCCGTGGCGACCCGATGCCCCGCGCGGAGCGGCGCGCGATCAAGCAGGCCGTTCGCGATCAGCTCGGCCCGGCCCGCGAGCGTTCGGGCGCCCCCGACGGGGCTCCGTGCATCGCCGCGGGCGGGACGGCGGGCGCGCTCGCCCGACTCCTCGCCGCGGAGCGCTGGCCGACACCGCCCGCGTCGCTGAACCAGTTCGAGGTCGGTGTCGATGAGCTCGCCGACCTGGCCAGGGAGCTCGCGGACGACGATCAGGACGAGCGCCTCGCCCTGCCGGGGATCGACGAGCGCAGGGCCGAGATCCTCCCGGCGGGAGCGCTCGTGCTCGCGACGGCGCTCGACCTCTTCGGCGCGGAGGCGGCGGTGCACTCGGAATGGGGACTCCGGGAGGGCGTGCTCCTGGAGGAGATGGGCGCGCCGCCTCCGGTCTCGGCGGCCGATCTCCGCTCCGCGTCCGTCGACCGGCTCGCCCACCGGTGGGGGCCGGAGGCCGAGCATCAGGGCTGGGTCCGCAACCACGCCCTCGAACTCTTCGACGAGACCCGTGATCTCCACGGGCTCTCCGATCGCGACCGTGAGCTGCTGGCCCACGCGGCGACGCTGCACGACATCGGGGTCCGGATCTCGCCGGACAAGAGCCATCGCCACGGTGCCTACCTGGTCGAGCACGGCGGGTTGCGCGGGTTCTCCCCGCAGGAGGTCGCGACGATGGCCTCGATGATCCGGTTCCACCGCGGCGCGGGATGGCCCAAGCCCTCGTACGGGCCGTTCGCGGGGCTCGACCCGGCCGAGCGCGAGGCGTGCCAGGTGCTCACGGGGATCCTCCGCATCGCTCACGGCCTGGGAAGGGCGGATGAATCCGACGTCGCCCAGATCCGCGCCCGCCTCCGGCACGGGGAGCTCTTGATCCTGGTGTCGGGCTCCGCGAACCCGCGGGGCGCGGTCGCGGAGGCCGAGGAGCGCGCCGGCGTCCTCGAGCGGGCGCTCGATCGGCGGATCCGCTTCGAGATCGTCCCCGAGGGAACGCTCGTCACCCGCCCGGCATAGGCCCGCGCGTCGAGGCGAGCCGCCCGACCTCCCGGAACCCCAGCCGCTCGTACATCGCGATCACGCGTGTCGCACCGGGATCGGCGAGGAGGTAGATCTCCCTGGCGTCGGCGGCCCGGGCCTCCCGCACGATCGTGCGCACGACCGCGCTCGCGTATCCGCGACCGCGAGATCCCGGGAGCGTCGCGACGTCGTCGATGTAGGCCGCGCCGCCGATGGCGAGCATCGTGCCGGCGGAGACGACGCGGCCGCCCTCCCGAACGCCGAACCACCGCTTGCCGGCGGGGCCGAGGACGTCGAGGTCCAGCCGGACGAGCTGCTCGATCGCGGCATCCGGCTGGACCCCGAAGCCCTCCCGCAGCACGGCGGCGATGACGGTCGAGCGCTCGTCGCGCGCGACGAGCTCCTCGACCGTTGCCCCTCCCTCCGCCGGCGGCTCCCCGACCATGGCGAGCACGGCGTCCCACCCCAGGTTCTGCCCGCGACCGGCGAGCGCAGCGAGGAGGTCTCCGTGGTCCTCGTGACGGAAGCTGACGACGTGCTCGACGATGACACCCGCCGAGCGGAGCGCGGGCAGGAGGGCGCCCTCGACCTCGTCCACCGACACCGAGCCCGCCCGGTCCACTCGCGCATAGTTGACGTCCCACACGTCGGGCGAGCGAGGGTCGGTCACCACGGCTCCCCACGGCGTGAGCCGGACGTCGGCGGCGAGGGCGTCGAACGACACCCAGTACCGATGGAACCCCTCCGGCACCGACACGGTGCGCGAGGCTACCAAGGGTCTCGGGTACCCTCCGCGGCATGATCCAGGTGCGCGCCTTCCGCGACGGGACGCCGGTCGCCGACGAACTCACCCTCGGCGACGCGGAGAGGCTGATCGGCGAGGAACGGTGCTTCGTCTGGATCGACGTCACCGATCCCCAGGCCGACGAGGTGGACGCGCTCGGCGCGATCTTCTCGCTCCATCCCCTGACGATCGAGGACGCGCACCACCGCCACCAGCGGCCGAAGGTGGAGCTCTTCGAGGGGTACGCGTTCGTCGTCGTGCACCCGCTCGCGATGCGGGACGGACCCGACGGCGGCGAGCTCATGGACCAGGAGCTCCACGCCTTCGTCGGGCCGCGCTACATCGCGACGATCCGCTACGGGGCCGAGCCCTTCTCGCTCAAGAGCGTGGAGCACCGCTGGCTGGGCCAGCCGGAGATGCTCGCCGGGGAGGGAGGCGGGTTCGCCACCTACGTGCTGGTCGACGAGGTCGTCGACGGCTACCTGTCGATCATCGAGGCCTTCGAGGATCGCGCCGACGACCTCGAGGACGACATCTTCGAGGAGCCCGTGACCGAGGACGAGGGGTCGGAACTCCAGGAGCGGATCTTCCGGCTCAAGCGGGAGGTCGTTCGTCTCCGGCGGTTCGCCGCCCCGCTCAGGCAGTCGCTCGACATGATCCAGGAGGAGCCGAAGATCGCGGGGTCGAAGCTCCAGCCCTACTACCGGGACGTCTCGGAGCATGTGCTTCGGGTCACCGAGCTCGCGGACAACATCCGCGATCTGCTGACGTCGCTGCTGGAGGTCCGCGTCAGCCAGGTGGCGAACCGGATGAACGACATCATGAAGAAGCTCTCCGCGTGGGCCGGGATCATCCTCGTGCCGACGCTGATCGCGGGCATCTACGGGATGAACTTCTCCAACATGCCGGAGCTGGGGTGGTCGGTCGGGTACCCGGCCGCGCTCGCGACGATGCTGCTGGCGGGCGGCGTCCTCTACGTCGTGTTCAAGCGGAAGGGCTGGCTCTGATGTGTCGCGCCGTGAAGGTCCTGTGCGTCGCCACCGACGACGCGGCGCTCGCCGCGCTCAAGCGAGCGTCCGTGGGCGCGGGGTGGGAGCTGGCGCCGGGGGCGACGGATCTGCGGTCGGCGCTGGATCAGATCGACGTCGAGCGGCCCCACGCCCTCGTCGTGTTCGGGCCGTTCTACGACCTGGTCGCCCTCGCCGCGGAGCGGTTCCCGGGGATGCGGATCGTCACCGACCGGGACACGCCCGGGGCGAGCGCCGTGGCCGGGTCGCGGGACGATGTCCGCGACCTGCTGGCCGAGCTGCCTCGCCCGGGCGGTCCGGTGCGGTGAACCGGGTCCTCAGCGTCTCCAGGGCACCCACCCGTATCGCTTGACCATCTTCATCGTGACGATGATGTTGGCCCGGGCGTTGAAGGCGGACCTCCCCTTGAACCCGTAGCTGTACGCGCGGTCGGGCCAGTACCGACAGAGGTGCTGGTAGATTCCTTTCGAGCAGCTCGACGAGTTGTAGGCGTGAGGGTGGAACAGGGACTCGCGGTGCGCGATCGCGATCGCTTTGTCGGGGTTCACTCCCCAGTGCCTCGCGGCGCACCGGATCAGGTGCTTCACCTCGTGCTTGCCTGCGCGCCAATCGATATCGCAGATCCTCCGAGGCGTGTAGCTGTAGGCCTCTCCCGTCGCCGGGGCGACGGGTGAAGCGATGATGAGTGCGGTCAGGATGAGCGTCGCGACGGTTGCACGACGCGGCCGGATCGCGTTGGTCATCGGCATCATCACCCCCGCGGTGGACGGAGCTGGCAGCTGCGTCCTCAAGACCCGGCCCGGCGAACCGTTCGCCGCTCTCCTCGGCCGTTCCGCGGTAGGTCGTGGGTGTTCGCATCACCTCCTGTGCTGTCGTGTTCCGCGTGTGACCTAAGCTTCCTCCGCACCCCCGTCCCCGGTCCCCACACACGGGCGAGCGCGACCAACCCTGGGAAGGCGGAAGCGCACGCGCGGTGCGGGGGGAGGAACGGACGAGGGTCCGTCGGAAGGTGAGCCCACCCTACCGACGGGCGGAACGCTTCGGCAAACCTGGCATGACCGGCGGTCACAGGGCGGCGTGCGACCATGGCGGCGTGATCAGGAGCGAGTCCCACGGCGGCAAGCGTGTCCTGCTCGCGGCGCCGCGCGGGTACTGCGCGGGGGTCGAGCGCGCGGTCGAGGCCGTCGAGCGCGCCCTGAACAAGCACGGCGCACCCGTGTACGTCCGCAAGCAGATCGTCCACAACCTCCACGTGGTCCGGGATCTGGAGGCGAAGGGCGCCATCTTCGTCGACGAGATCGACCAGGTGCCCGAGGGGGCGGTCACGGTCCTGTCGGCGCACGGCTCGCCCCCGGCGGTCTACGACGAGGCGCGACGGCGCGAGCTGGAGCTGATCGACGCGACGTGCCCGCTCGTCACCAAGGTGCACGTGGAGGCCCGGCGCTTCGCCGGTGAGGGCCGGACGATCGTCCTGATCGGGCACGCCGGGCACGAGGAGGTCGAGGGAACGAGCGGGCAGGCGCCCGACTCCACGATCCTCGTCCAAGACCTCGACGACGCCGGACGGGTCGAGCTCCCGGGAGGGCCCCTCGCGTACCTGACCCAGACGACGCTCTCGGTGGACGAGACCGGTCAGATCGTCGACGCGCTCCGCGACCGCTATCCGGAGCTGCAACCGCCTCCGCGGGAAGACATCTGCTATGCGACGCAGAACCGGCAGGACGCGGTCAAGGCGATCGCGCCGCGCTCCGACGTCGTGCTCGTGATCGGGTCCAAGAACTCCTCCAACTCGAACCGGCTCGCGGAGGTCGCCCGCGAACTCGGCGCGGCCGCCCACCTGGTCGATGACGAGACCGAGGTCGACGAGTCCTGGCTCTCTGCGGCATCGACCGTGGGAGTGACGTCCGGGGCGAGCGCCCCCGAGCACCTGGTCTCGCAGATGCTCGAGTGGCTCGCCGAGCGCGGCTTCGACGAGGTCGAGCAGGTCCCGATCGCGACCGAAGGCGTGCGGTTCAGTCTTCCATCAGGGGTCAGGCCCGCGGCCGGTTGACGAACGCGAAGGTCAGCTCCAGGCGCTGAACTGATCCCGGTCCTCTTCGACCTCTTCGTAGTCGATCGAGACGAGGGTCTTGGTCGCGAGGACGCCCGGGATCGCGTGGATCTGCTCCAGGATGATGCCGCTCGCGACCTCCCACGGCCGCGCGATGCTCGCCAGGATGTCCCACTCGCCGGCCAGCAGCGCGACGCCATCGACGTCGTCCATCCCCGCGAGCGACTCCCCGATATCCACCGCCTTGCCGGACTGAGCCTTGATGTGGACGTAGCACGCGTTCGGGACGATCCGCGGGATCGCGACGGCGACGCCGAACAGACCCGCGCGGTCGGGAGGAACGACCGGCGCGGTGATCGTCTGCACGACGCCCGAGATCTGGTGGATCTCGGAGAGGACCCGGTTGCCGATCTCGCTGAGGGTCTCGCCCTTTGCGTAAAGGAGAAGGTCCCAGTCACCGATCGTGGCGACGACCCGCTTGATCCCCGGCTTGGCGCCGAGCCCGGCGAGTGCCTCCGCCATGGACCCCGATGCGATGCGGATGTAGACGTACGCATCCATCGGCCGCAGCGTAGCGCGGCTCAGGTCTCGACGGGCACAGGCTGGTCGCCGCAGAGCGCGATGAGCTCTTCCTCGCCCTCTTCGGGCCCGATCGAGATCAGCCGGTCGCCCGAGCGCAGGACGGAGGTCCCGCGCGGCCGATACACCCAGCGGAGACCGCGCTGGATCGCGAGCACGAACATGCCCGTCTCGGTCTCGAGACGCAGGTCCTTCAGCGATCGGCCGTCCGCGGGCGAACCCGGCTGGACGATCGTCTCGACGCTGATCTCCTCGGTCTCTTCGAGCGCCATCTGGACGACCGGGTGCAGCGGCTCCCCGTGTTCGACGTACCACGTCATGTCGCGCGCGGCGTCGCAGATGGACTCCGAGGCGCTCGCCAGCCGGATCAGGCCTCGGAGCTCATCGACGTCGCGCGCCTCGGGCGCGGCGCGGAGGACCCAGGACTCGAGCTCGTCCTCCGAGACGTCCGAGCGCCCCTCGAGGACGCCGACCTCGGCCGCGAGCGTTCGGTTGTTGAACAGGATCGACGAGTAGGCCAGACCCACCGCCGCCTCGGCCAGGTCCTTCATCTCCACGAGGATGTCGACGGCTCGGTCGAGCTCCGACAGGGCGGGACCTCCGTCCGGCGGCGCCTCGGGCATCGGCGGTGCGCCCGCGAGCTCGCGCACCAGGTTGACGCCCTCTTCCGGTCCGCGGACCAGCCAGACGTCGCCCGGGACGACGACGTCGTCGGGGCCGGGATCGAACTCCCATCGCATGTCCGAACGGATCGCCATCACCCACATCCCGGTCTCCGTGGGCAGCGACAGGTCCCGGAGCGTCCGGCCGGTCGCCGGTGAGCCGTCGCGCACGCGGATCCGGGCGGTCATCTCGTCGGCGTGGCGGAGGTCGCGCCGCAGCGCGTCGGGGATCCCGAGCCGGGCGGCGACGACGCGCGCGACGTCGGACGCCGCGTCGCCGACCTTCTGGATCGCATCCGCGATCCACAGCACCCCCGCCATGCCCTCGGCGTCCTCCGGACTCCGGGCGGCGAGCATCGCGATCTGCCGAAGCTTGCGGAGGTAGACGTTCGAGCGCTCGTCGAGCCTGCCAACCTCTTCCGCCAGCTTCTCCTCGTTGAAGAAGACGGCGGCGTACGCCAGGTCGACCATGAGCTCGGAAGCGTCCTTCAGCTCGACGAGCAGGTCCTTGACGGTGTTCGGTTCGTGATCATCCATGGAGCATTCCCGATGATGTCATGACGATCAGCACCACCGCCACGCCGGCCAGGTCCATCACGCTCGTGATGATCGGAACGCCCTGGTTGTCCGGATCGAGCCCGAACCGGTACGTCACGACGGCGAGGTAGTACCCCACGAGGACGGTGAGCGGCGTCACGAGCAGGCCGGCCAGCAACGTCGAGCCGATCAACGACCATGCGCCCGGCATCCCCGGGAGGCCGGTGGCGCTCCCGAGCACCCAGGCGATCGCGCCGATCAGCGTGAAGATCACCGCGGACTGACCGATCACGATCGACGCGTCCACGATCGCCGGGGTGTCCGGTCGTCCCGAGGCGGTGATCACGCCGATCTGGAGCTTCGACGTGATCCGCGACGAGAAGATCCCTCCGAGCGCTCCCGCTTGCGAGACGAACGGCGGGATCAGCGACAGCAGGACCGGAACGGCCACGAGCTCGTCGAGCCGTGCCTGCTCCAGACCTCCCGCGAGGACGTCGAGGATCGGCGTGAGGAGGATCGTCGCGGTCATCTCCAGCACGATGCGCCGGACGCGAGGGTCTCGTGCGGAGTAGGAGCGAATGGTCGCGGCCACGGCGATGCCGACGGCGAGGACCCCGACGATCGCCGCGACGACATCGTTCCGCACCAGGAACGTCGCGAGGAAGAGGCTGGGGAGGGTGGTCATGTCCCCGAGCGCCGTGACCATCGGCGTGGACACGGAGTCCAGGTCCCACTCGAGGCGGTAGGACAGAGCCGACAGGCCGATCGTGATCGCGAGCACGAGCACCGAGCCGATCGCCCCTCCCACGATCGAGATCACGGCGAGGTCCCACACCGAGATCGACGGCTGACCGAACAGCGCGGCCGCAAGGCGGGCGAGTACCGCGAGCCAGAGCGAAGACGAGAACGTCGTGAGGATCGCGACGTCGACGTTGCGACGAAGCACCCCACCGGGCCGCAGGTTGATCTCGAGGAGCCCGGCCGCGTTCGCCGTCCCCAGGCGAGCTCCGATCGCGCCGAAGATCGTGCCCTTCATCCCGACGGCCGCGGGGATCAGGACGAGCAATCCGGGGAACGCCGCCAGCGTTCCGGTGAGGTGGGCGAGGGTCAGGCCAGCGACGAAGCCCGCGGCCGTGCTGAGGACGAGCGCGACCAGGCCCTGGCGCAGGGTCCGGATCTCGGACCGCCAGTAGCCGAGGAGCCGCCGGGCCCGGCGGACGAGGGCTGGGCGTGGCCCGGCCATCGACACTCCTTCATCGCGCTCGCACCTCCGGTCGTCGGTTCGGGTTGGGGTCTCGGGGCCCGCGAGCACGGTGCGCCCCGGCCGAAGCCACGGCCAGAAACCCAGCAGAGTATGGCGGCGTGCCGCCCTCCCGGGCAACCCCTTTCCGAGGGTTCGCCTGCCGAGGGGTCGCCGATCAGGCGACCCAGTGCTTCGTGACGAACAGCCAGAAGGCGAGGCCGGCGTCGGTGCCGTAACGGCGGAACCGGCGCTCGATCACCGCGTCGCTGGGGACGGCGCGCCGACCGAGCGCCCGTGCGTACGTCGGACGCGTCCACGAATCCAAGATCGGGCGAGAGTTCCGGCCCAGGGTCATCATCACGTGGGCCGCCGCGTACGGCCCGATCCCCGGCAACGAGCGGAGGAGCTCCTCGACGTCTTCGTCGGGCAGCTCCTCCCGAGGGGCGGTCGCGAGCCGCTCCACGTCGATCTCGCCGTCCGCGACCATGCGCGAGAGCCGAACGAAGTGCGGCGCCCGGTACCCGGAGCGAACGACCTGGCGGTAGAAGCGCTCGTCCCGGTCGGCCATGGCGCGGGGCGTGGGGAAGGCGTTCGCGAGCGGCTCGTGCCCGAAGCCGACGGCGGGCTCGCCCAGCTCCCGGACGAGCGCATGCACCATGATCGTCGTGAGGCCCCACGAGCAGTTCGTCGTGCAGAGCGTCTTGACGAGGTCCTCCCACACCGTGGGCGACCGGAGCATCCGGCCGGCACCCAGAGCCGCCCACGCCAGGTCGGGGTCCTCCGCGGCGAGC
>JBKOUM010000085.1:0-5881 GCA_046723385.1 Actinomycetota bacterium | reverse complement strand
AAGGGGATCCTCCAGATCCTGGACGAGCGAGAGCTGCGCGGCGTCCTCGCCCACGAGATGTCCCACGTGGCGAACCGGGACATCCTCGTCTCGTCGATCGCCGCGGCGATCGGGACGGCGATCACGTTCCTGGCCCGGTTCGCGCTGTTCTTCGGCGGCGACGACAACCGTGGCGGGAACCCCATCGCTCTGCTCGCGGCGTGGCTCCTGGCGCCGATCGCGGCGGCGATCATCCAGCTGGCCGTATCCCGGTCGCGGGAGTACCAGGCGGATGAGTCGGGCTCGTACCTGTCGCGCGACCCGGAGGCGCTCGCGAGCGCGCTCCGGAAGCTCGACGCGACCGTGAAGCAGGTGCCTCCGCCCGCGACCGTGAGCCCGGCCGAGGCGCACCTGTTCATCATGAACCCGCTCGCCGGCGTCCGCGGCGGTGGCATCACGAGCCTCTTCTCGACGCACCCACCGACCGAGAAGAGGATCGAGCGCCTCGACGAGATCGCCGGGAAGCTCCGAGGCGGGATGCCGATCGGCGGCTGACCCCGGTCAATCCATCGTGCCGAGGATCGCGCGCACGTGGCCGATCGTCGTGCGCGGGTTGACGAAGCACAGACGCGCCACCCGCTCGCCGTTCCACGACGTCGGCTGCACGAAGGCGATCTGCGCGTCGAGCAACCGGCGCCACCACGACTCGTAGTCGTCCGCCGACCATCCGATCCGGCGGAACAGCAGGACGGAGAGCTCTGGGTCGAGGATCAGCTCCAGGGTGGGGCGGCGGCGGATCTCATCCGCCGCCGCCCGTGTGAGCGCCAGGACCGACTCGACCGCGTCGCGGTACGCGTCGGTCCCGTACGTCGCCAGGGAGAACCACAAGGGGAGGCCGCGCGCCCGCCTCGTCAGGTGATAGGCGAGGTCGGCGGGATCCAGGCCCGCCTCCGCCTGCGCCGTTTCGAGGTAGGACGCGTGCTGCCGGTGCGTCTCCACGGCGAGCACCGGATCGCGATAGAGGAGCGCGCACGCGTCGTAGGGCGCGAACAGCCACTTGTGCGGGTCGACGATGAAGGAGTCCGCTCGCTCGACGCCCTCGAAGAGATGCCGGACGCTCGGCGCGAGCAGCGCGGCGCCCCCGTACGCGCCGTCGACGTGGAGCCACAGGCCCCGTTCCGCGCAAACGTCGGCCACGCCGGTCAGGTCGTCGACGATCCCGGCGTTCGTCGTGCCGCCGCTCGCCACGACCGCGAAGACCCCGTCGCCTGCCCCGTCGAGCGTCCGCGCGAGCGCGGGTCCGGTCAGCCGGCCGCGTTCGTCGTGCGGAACCGAGACCACGTCCACGTCCATCACGCGCGCCGCGGCGGCCACGCTGGAGTGAACGGTATCGGCGGCTGCGAACGACCACCGGTCCGGCCGGCCGCCACGGCGCGCGTGCGCGGCGTGGCGCGCCGTCACCAGGGCGTTCAGGTTCCCCGCCGAGCCACCCTGGACGAACACGCCACCCGCCCCGTCGGGGAACCCGGCCAGGTCGGCGATCCATCGGAGCGCCTCGTTCTCAGCCCAGATCGCGCCGGCGCCGTCGATCCAGCCCGCGGCGATCGTCGACGACGCCCCGACGATCAGGTCGAACAGGACCGAGGCCTTGGTCGGGGCGCTCGGGACGAAGGCGACGGACGCGGGGTGATCGGTCGAGATCGTCGCGGGCGCGAGGACCTCCGACCAGACGCGGAGCGCCTCCTCCCAGCCGACGCCGCTCTGGGTGACCGTTCGCCCCGCCCGACGAGCGAGCTCGTCGGGCGGGGCGACCCGATCCAGCGGTTGCGGGCTCGCGATCCGGTTCCGGGCGTACGCGACGATCGCCCGCGCGAGCTCTTCGGTCTCGTCGGTGTAGTCGTGCACGCGCCCGACGTCAGGACGCGAGCGCCTGGCAGAACTCGCCGAAGGCGTCCACGTAGGTCTGGACGTCCTCCTCGGTGTGCTGCACCGAGACCGTCCACTGCTCCTCGTCGCCGGGCGTCATGAAGATGCCGCGGTTGACCATCCATGGGTACGACGCCCAGTAGAGCTCGGGGTGCGTCTGGAGGAAGTCCCGGTAGTTCGTCAGCTTGTCCGCCCGGTACGAGACGCAGCCCTTGGCGCCCAGGTCCACGGTGTGCGCGGGGATCCCGGTCTCGGCGATCGCGCGCGAGCACCCTTCCGCGAGCATCGTGCCCAGCTTGCCAAGGTGGTCGTACGCGTCCTTCGTGAGGACCTGGGTCAGCGCCGCGAGGCCGGCCGCGCTCGACAGCGGGTTCCCGTTGAAGGTGCCCTGCTGCGCCGCGCCCTTCCCGACCCACTCCATGAAGCGAGCCTCACCGCCGAACGCGCCGATCGTGGACCCGCCGCCGATCGCCTTCGCGTACGCGGCGAGGTGTGGCCGGACGCCGTAGCGTTCGGTCGTCCCCCCGTACGCGATCGTGCCGCCGCACTTGACCTCGTCGTAGATCAGCGCCGCGCCGTGCTTCTCGCACGCGTGGCGGAGCGCCTGCAGGTAGCCGGGCTGCGGCTCGACGATGCCGATGTTCATCATCACCGGCTCCAGGATCACGGCCGCGACCTCGCCCTCGTTGTCGGCGAGCGCCTGTTCGACGGCGTCGGCGTCGTTGAACGGAACGACGATCACGGTGTCCCACAGCGCCCGGGGGATGCCCTTGGACGTCGGCTGCGTGGTGTACCACGCCTGCCCCTCGGCGCCCGTGCTGAACCGGAGGTCCAACACGTCCGCCTCCGGCACCACCGAGAAGAGCACCGAGTCGTGGTGACCGTGGTAGGAGCCCTCCATCTTGATGATCCTGTCGCGGCCGGTCGCGGCGCGCGCCACGCGGATCGCGTCCATCGTGGCCTCGGTCCCCGAGTTCACGAAGCGCATCTGCTCCAGCTGGAAGCGTTCGCAGATCGCCTCCGCGAGCGCGATCGTGTCGGGCGTCGTCACGGCGAAGTGGATCGCGTTCTGGGCCGCCTCGGTGAGCGCCTCGACGATCTTCGGATGGGCGTGGCCCACGACGTTGACGCCGAAGCCGCCGTGGAAGTCCTTGTACTCGGTCCCGTCCACGTCCCACACGGAAGAGGCCTTGCCGCGCTCGAGGTAGATCGGGTAGGGGTCGCCCACCTGGAAGTTCGACGACACGCCCGAGGGCAGGCTCTTCACCGCCCGATCGAACAGTTCCTTCGACCGGGGAGTGGTTGCCAGGAGCTTCCCGGTTTCTTCTTCGCCGATCTCCGCCGCACGCTCCTTGAGCCGCTCAAGGTCCACGACTATCACCTCCTGAGGCGCGGAAGCGTACCCGGGGCCTATCGCGGAGGCAATCTCAGCGGTAGTTCGTGAACTGCAGGGCGATCCCGAAGTCGTGTTCCTTGACGGCGCGGATCGCCGCCTGGAGGTCGTCCTTGGACTTGCTCGTCACCCGGACCTGCGCGCCCTGGATCTGGGTCTGAGCCTTGGGGACGGACTGCCGCACGAACTTGGAGATCTCCTTGGCCTTCTCGTCGGAGATCCCGGTCACGAGGGAGATCGTCTGGCGGACGGAGCCCTTGGCCGCAGGCTCGATCTCGCCGGGGTGCAGCGCCTTCAGCGGCACCTCGCGGCGCACCGCCTTCTCTTGCAGGACCTGATAAGCCGCCTTGAGGCGATCCTCCGTGGCCGAGTGCATCTCGATCTTCTCGTCTCCCAGGTTGAGGGAGGTGTCGGTGTTCTTGAAGTCGAACCGCTGGTGGATCTCGCGCGAGGCCTGGTCGACGGCGTTGCGGACCTCCTGCAGGTCCACCTCCGAGACGATGTCGAACGATGATTGCGCCATGGCTCGGCAGGATAGCGGTTCGCTATCATCGGGCGTTCCGGGAGGATGCCCGAGCGGCCAAAGGGAGCGGTCTGTAAAATCGCCGGCTATGCCTACGGAGGTTCGAATCCTCCTCCTCCCACCAGCGCGTTTGCCCCTCGCTCGTTAGGTCGTCTCTGACTCTGCCGCCACCGTGCCGCCGATCGTCGCGCCGAGAGCCTCTTCGATTGCCTTCGTCGCCGCATCTTGCATCGTCGGCATGAGGTGTTGGTACGTACCATCGTGAACGAGACGCTCGAGTGGCCGAGAGCCTCGCTGACGACCTTTGGATGGACCGAGGCCTCGAGGAGTCGCGTTGCGAAGGCGTGTCGCAGATCGTGGAGCCGCAGTCCCGGGAGCCCGATTCTCCGCATGAGCCTGTACCGGTCCCGGGAGAGCGAGTCGGGGGGGGAACGGTCCGCCGTCGCCCCGTTCGATCACGAGGTCGAAGTCCTGCCAGGCCTCGCCGAGGAGGACTCGTCAGGACCTCCCCCCTACGGACACCCGTCGACGCGGCGAGCGCGAGGGGCACGTACAGACGGGTTCCACGGGCGGCGTCGAGCACCTTGGCGACCTTTGCCGCGTCGGGGGAGTCGAGCTCGGGTCGCTCGGCCTTCGGCGGTCTGACCGCAGCCGCGGCGTTCACGCTGAGGAGTTGCCACCGGACGGCCTGAACCAGGGCACCGTGGAGCGTGCGGTAAGCCCCCGCGACGGTGCGCGGCGCTCGTCCGGCGGCGATCGTGGCGTCGACCACCTGCTGGACGTGCCCGGGCTTGAGCTTCGCCATCTTCACCGCCCCGATGCTCGGGATGACGTGGAGCTCGAGAAGCTGCGAATAGCGCAGGGCCGTTCGGGAGCGGACCCGGGTCGAGACGTGGGGGAGCCAGTGCCCTTGGAGGTAGTCGGCGAGCGTGAGCTTGCCCGGGTCAGCGAACGATCCGGAGTCCACAGCCTTGAGGAGGTCTGCCAGTGTGCGCTCGGCCTCGCGCTTGGTCCGCCCACCGGTACATCCGCTTCCGCTTCCCCGTCACGGGATCGACGCCAGCCGAGACCGAGATCTCGTAGCCGTCACCGCGGGCTCGGATGCTCCCCCTCATCGCTTGGGCCTTCTGCGTTCGCCGGCCTTGCGCGGCTCCGCCTTCCCGAGGAATCCTCGCTGGCGGGCCATGCTCACCCACCGGCCGGCGGTGGACCGCGGCAGGTGGAGATCCTGGGATAACGCCGTTTGATGTTCCCTTCGGGTGGATACGTTCGCGGCAGAGACGACCGGGAGGTGAGCCCGATGGTTATGCGATACGACCCCTTCCGCGACATCGACCGGCAGATGCAGCAGCTAGTCGGCCGGATGCAGGACACCAGCAGCACGATGGCGATGGATGCGTATCGGCGCGGCGACTCCGTTTTCGTCCATTTCGACCTGCCGGGCGTCGATGCCGAGTCGATCGAGGTCACCGCAGAACAGAACACCCTCACGGTGCGTGCCGAAAGACGGTGGACGCCCGAGTCAGACGACCAGATCCTCGCGCAGGAACGGCCTCAAGGCCTGTTCATGCGACAGCTGATGCTCGGTGAGCACCTGGACGCCCAGAAGGTCCAGGCCCGATACGAGAACGGTGTCCTGACGATCGAGTTGCCCGTCGCGCCAGAGGCGAAGCCGAGAAAGATCGAGGTTCGCTCATCCGGGCAGCACCGGGGGACGATCGACGTAGAGGCGACCTCCGATGAGTGAACCGATGAGTGAACGATGAAAGGACCTCGGGAAGACGAGGGGGAAGGCGAGGGGAAAGGAGGCGCTCAGACGGCGTTACCAGACATGCTGAGCGAGTTGGCCCAGCGCGCGAAGGAGGCCGAGGACCGGGCCCGCGCGGCGAGTGCTGAGGCGAAGGACAAGGTCCGCCAGCGCGCGGACGAGGCGTCCGACTCGGCGCGCCAGAAGGCTGCCAAGCTGAAGCAGCGGTCCGGAGCTGCGGGGCAAGAGGCCTCGGATCGCTGGGGTGAGGTCCAACGAGACCAGGCGAAGCACGTCGACCAGCTCCACACCA
>JBKOUM010000123.1:0-13924 GCA_046723385.1 Actinomycetota bacterium | reverse complement strand
GGATCACCCATATCGTGTTGGGCGCGAGCGAGCATTCACGATGGCACGAGGTGGTTGCGGGGTCGGTCGTGCTCGACGTGATCCGAGACTCGGGTCCGATCGACGTGCACGTGATCTCCCATGAAGGGGCGTCGCGACGAGTCCCGATCCCGGGACGCGTCGCAACCGGGCTGTCGGTCGATCGTCAGCTCGCGGCCGGAGCTCTCGGTGGGATGGTACTCATCGGTCTCACCGCCGCGATCGCGATCCTCGATCAGCGGCTCGCTCTGTCAACGATCATGCTCGTCTACCTCACGGTGGTGGTCGGGATCGCGTTCGGCGGCGGTCTCCGGCCCGCGATCCCCGCCGCCGTGGCGGCGGCGCTCCTTATCAACTGGTACTTCACCCCGCCGATCCACACCCTCAAGATCGCGAATCCCGAGGATGTGGTGGCGTTCCTGGTATTCCTGGTGGTCGCCGCGAGCGTCAGCATCCTGGTCGACCGGGAGGCACGACATCGCGAAGAGGCGCAGCGGAGGGGGGCCGAGGCAGAGGCGCTCGCGCGGCTCACCGCGCGGGTCGCGGCCGAGGGTGATCCGCTGCCCGAGCTGGTCGAGCATCTTCGGACGACGTTTGGGCTCGAGGGTGTGTCCGTGCTCCGGCGGGCGGACGGGGGATGGCAGCGGGAGGCGGGCGCGGGAGCCGCTCCCCTTGGTGACCCCGGAGAGGCCGATCAGGTGGTCGAGTTGAGCCGCGACACTATGCTCGTCCTCCGCGGCGGTCGACTTCCCGCGGATCGGATCCAGCTCCTGTCAGCGTTCGCCGCACAGCTCGCGGTCGCGCTCCGTGGCAGGGCGCTCGCGAAGGACGCGGCGGAGGCGGCCGCCCGCTCGGAGGCAGACGCACTCCGCACCGCCATCCTCGCCGCCGTCTCGCACGACCTCCGCACGCCCCTCGCCTCGATCAAGGCCTCGGTCTCGAGCTTGCGGGAGGGTGAGATCGCCTGGTCTCCCGAGGAGACCGAGGACTTCTTGGAGACGATCGAAGACGAAGCCGACCGGCTGACCAACCTCGTCGAGAACCTCCTCGACATGAGCCGTCTTCAGGCGGGAGCCTTAACGCTCGTCCGCGCGAACGTCGGGTTCGACGAGGTCGTCCCCAAGGCGCTCGCGAGCCTTCCAGACGGAGGGCGCGGGCTGATCGTGGACGTGCCCGAACGGCTCCCACGCATCGACGCTGATCCCGGCTTGCTCGAACGCGCGATCGCCAACATCATCTCGAACGCCTCGACCTGGAGCGGCCCGGAAGCTCCCGTGAGGATCCAGGGCTCGGCAGCCGGAGGCCGCGTCGAGCTCCGCGTGATCGACCGTGGCCCTGGGGTCGCCGCCGATCAGCGTGATCGGATGTTCCAACCCTTTCAACGGCTCGGCGATCGAGCGACCGGCAACGGCGTCGGTCTCGGGCTCGCAGTCGCCAAGGGGTTCGTGGAGGCCATGGACGGAGAGCTCGACGTCGAGGACACGCCGGGCGGGGGTCTCACAATGGTGATCGCGTTCGAGGCCAGGCCATGACCACCCGCGTCCTCGTCGTCGACGACGAGCCGCAGCTCGTCCGGGGGTTGCGGACGAACCTGATCGCTCGCGACTACACGGTCGACACCGCGCGGGACGGCGAGACGGCCCTCGATCTTGCCGCCCGCCATCGGCCCGATGTCGTGATCCTCGACCTCGGTCTCCCCGGGATCGACGGCGTCGAGGTGATCCGCGGTCTCCGTTCGTGGACCACGGTCCCGATCATCGTGCTCTCCGCCCGGGAACAGGAGTCGGCCAAGGTTGCTGCGCTCGACGCAGGTGCGGACGACTACGTCACCAAGCCGTTCGGGATGGGTGAACTCCTCGCACGCGTGCGAGCATCGGAACGCCGACAAACCGCGGCGCCGGACGAGGAGCGGGCGATCGTGCGAACGGCTTCGTTCTCGGTGGATCTCGCGGCCAAGAAAGTGCTTGGGGCCGACGGGGAGGCGATCCGGCTCACCCCGACGGAATGGCACCTCGTCGAGATCCTGGTCCGCAACCCGGGCAAACTCGTGAGCCAGCGGCAGCTCCTGCACGAGGTCTGGGGGCCCAAGTACGAGGAGGAGACGAACTACCTGCGCGTGTACATGGCGCAGATCCGCCGCAAGCTCGAACGCGACCCGGCCGATCCGGAGCACTTCATCACCGAGCCGGGGATGGGCTACCGGTTCGAACTTGGCAACGGCTGAGGCGCTTCGTCGCCGACGATCGCTGCGCGAAGGGTGAGTTCGGACTCGGGACCCGACAGCGCCACGATCTCGTCGTCGGCCGCAAACACGGTCTCGGGCTGCGGGATCACGACGTGGCCTTCGCGGAGGATCGCGACGATCGTCGAATCCGGCGGCAGACGGAGTTCGTAGAGCGCCTTGCCCGTGGCCGGCGACGCCGTGGTGAGCTTCGACTCCACGATCGATGCCCGGCCGCCCTCGAGACGCAGCAGCCGCACCAGATCGCCCGCGGTCACGGCCTCCTCGACCATCGCGGTGAGGATGTGCGGCGGGGAGACCGCCTGATCGACCCCCCACTGCTCGTTGAAGAGCCATTCGTTGCCGGGGTGGTTCACGCGGGCGAGGACGCGCGGGACCGCGAACTCTTGTTTCGCGAGCAGCGACGTCACCAGGTTGTCCTCGTCATCCCCGGTCGCCGCCACGACGACGTCGGCGGAGGAGAGATCGGCCTCCTCCAGGACCCACGGCTCGCAGGCGTCACCGAGCATCACGGTGACCTCGGGGATCTCCTCACGGAGCCGGTCGACGACCTTCTTCTGTTGCTCGATCAGCGTCACCTCGTGACCGCGGACCGCCAGGTCGGCCGAGAGGTGTCGCCCGATCGCGCCGCCGCCGGTGACGACGACCTTCATCAGTGATGCTCCGACGGGACCTCGAGCTGCTGATCGAGCATCTCCAGCCCGTCCTTGACCATCATCACGATCAGGTAGTCGCCCTCCTGCAACGTGCTCTCCGCGGTCGGGAGGAAGCCGGTTCCGCCGCGAGAGACGCCGGCGACCAGGATCTTGCCGTCCACGTTGAGGGTGTTCGCCGGCTTGCCCACCAGATGCTTGGGGACCGGGACACGGACCCGCAGGATGTCGCCCCCACCCAGGCTCTCGCGGATCTCCTCACGGTCGTGATGCAGCATCAGCTGGATCTGCTTGATGCCCCACGTGGTGGTCGCGACCGTCGGGATGTTGAGCCGCCCGTAGATCTCGGCGCGGCGCGGGTCGTAGATCCGCGCGATCACCTTGGGCACGTGGAAGTGCTCGAGGGCTACGCGCGCCGACACGATGTTCGAGTTGTCTCCCGACGACACCGCGATGAACGCGTCCGCGTCCTTGATCCCGGCCTCCTCGAGCAGGTCGCGATCGAAGCCCAGACCGACGAGCTGCTTCGCGCCCTCGCCGGGGGGGTAGCGGTAGAAGGCGTCGGGGTTCTTGTCGATCACGGTGACCTGGTTGCCCCCCTCGAGGAGCGCGTGGGAGAGCTCCGAACCGACGCGGCCGCAACCCATGATCAGCACGTGCACGAGCGTGAAGGGTACTACTCGCCCTGGATCATCCCGGCCGGGATCGTCCCGGTCCGGCTCACCTGACCCAAGAATGTCTTGAGGCCGACAGCTGGAGGGAGCTGCCGGCCTCGAAGACGGGCTCGGAGGAAAGTGGTCAGATGTTCCTCCTGTCGGACGGACCGCCTAGGGGTGACGGCCACGCGATCCACCCGGCAGAACCTCTTTCCGACGCCAAGGTTGGGCTATGCGCCGTGAGCGGGGCGTGAAGGTCGGCCCGGCCTCCGTGAAGATGTCGTGAAGGCCTCGCAGGCGTGAACCGAGCGGATGCGGGCGGTAGCGTTCGTCCGTGGTCGTCGAGAGCCCCTCCCGGATCGCTCGGATGACCTTGCGCGGGATCGCGATCGGTCTGCTCGCCACGCTCGTCGGCACGATCTTGGCCGCGAGTGCGGGGTCGCTCGGAGCCTCCGCCGAGGTCGCGATCTTCATGCTCGCGGTCACCGTCGCCGCGGTCAGCGGCGGCCTGTGGGCTGGTGTCGTATCCGCGCTCCTCGCCTCGGTCACCCTCCCGATCATCCAGTCCCCCGACCACGTGCTGAGGTTCGACCAGCTCCAGCAGCTGATCGCGGCCGTCGTCTTCCTCGCGATCGCCGTGGTCGTCGGCCTCCTGGTCGGGAACGCGGCCGACGAACGCAACCGCGCCACGCGACGCGAACGCGAAGCCAGGCTGCTCGCGTACCTGTCGTCGAAGATGCTGTCCGGGGACGTGCCCGACCGCGTGATCGACGAGTTCGTCCAGGTGCTGCTCGAGCCGCTCGGCCTCGCCACCTGCCAGGTCTCGGTCACGCTCGACGGCCAGGACCTGGAGGCGAAGGCCGTCCGCCCCGGGCTCACGCCCGGCGGTCCGACCGAGGTGATCCCCATCGTCGTGTCGAGTGTCCCGCTCGGGACGCTGATCGCCGAACGGCCGGCGGGGCGTCGTCCGCTCACGCGCGACGAGCGGTTGCTGCTCGAGGCGGCGACCCGACAGGTGGCGGTCGCCCTGGACCGCGCCCGACTCGACGCGCGCGCGCGCCTCGCGCAGCTGGATGCCGAAACGAACCAACTCCGAGCCGCGATGTTCTCCTCGGTGACCCACGATCTGCGGACGCCGCTCGCGTCGATCAAGGCCGGCGTGACGAGCCTGCTGGACGCGAGCGCCCGGCACGACGAGGAACAGGAACGCGAGCTCCTCACGACGATCCTCGAAGAGACCGACCGGCTGAACCGGCTCGTTGGCAACATCCTCGACCTGGCCAGGATCCGCGCGGGCGCGTTGATCCCCAAGCGCGTCCCGACCGCCGTCGACGAGGTCGCGGAGGCCGTGGTCGCGCGGATGCGATCGAGGCTCACCGGTCTGACGGTCGATCTGCAGGTCGCGAACGACCTCCCCGAGATCCCGGCGGATCCCGTCCAGGTCGATCAGGTGCTCACGAACCTGGTGGAGAACGCCGCGCGGCATTCGCCGCGCGGCGGCACGATCAGGATCCACATCGGCCGCGCGGACGCGGCCGTGCGCGTCCGCGTGGCCGACGAGGGCCCGGGGATCAAGCCCGAGGAGCGTGAGAAGGTGTTCGAAGCCTTCTACCGGGGGCGCGAGAGCCCCGAATCCGCGGGGACCGGCCTGGGGCTCGCGATCGCGCGCGCGATCGTCCTGGCGCACGGCGGGCGGATCTGGATCGAGGAGACGACCGGTGGAGGCACGGCGATGATGCTCGACTTCCCGCTGGAGTGGAGCGCCGAGGAGGCGACGCTGTGAAGGTCCTCGTCGTCGACGACGAGCCGCAGATCCGGCGCGCGCTCCGCACGAGCCTGGAAGCGCACGGCTACGAGGTCGCGACCGTCGGGACCGGCGACGAGGGCGTCGTCGCCGCGGCGGACCAGCAGCCCGACCTGGTGCTGCTGGACCTCGGGCTCCCCGATCTGGACGGGACCGAGGTGATCCGCAGGATCCGCGGGTTCTCGGACGTGCCGGTCATCATCCTGTCGGTCCGCGACGCGCAGTCGGACAAGGTGTCCGCGCTCGACGCGGGGGCCGACGACTACGTGACGAAGCCGTTCGCGATGGAGGAGCTGCTCGCCCGGGCCCGCGCGGCGCTCCGCCGCGCGGGCCCGGACGAGCCCCTCCAGCCCACCCTCACCTACGGCCGGCTCGAGATCGACCTCGCTCGCCGTCTCGTGACCCTCGACGGCGAGCAGCTCCATCTCACGCCGACCGAGTACGCGCTGCTGGAGGCGCTCGTGGCGAACCCCGGCAAACTGCTGACGCACCAGTGGTTGCTCCGGCGCGTCTGGGGCCAGGGGTACGGGACCGAGACGACGTACCTCCGGACCTACATCCGCGCGCTCCGGCGGAAGCTCGGTGACGATGCGTCGTCGCCAGAGCTGATCGTGACGGAGCCAGGCGTCGGCTACCGCTGGGTCGGCGAGGCCAGCTGAGGGCCGCGTAGCATCACGCTCCATGGCCACCACCCACGCACCGGCCGGCTCGATCATGAAGCGGGTGCTGCTCGGGCGTGCCTTCGCGAGCCAACGACTCGAGCACACCCTGCTCCCCAAGGTGCTCGCGCTCCCGGTCTTCGCCTCGGACGCGCTGTCGTCCGTCGCTTACGCGACCGGCGAGATTCTGGTCGCGCTCGCGATCGTGACGGCCGATCCGAACCCCTACGTCCTCCCAATCGCCGGAGCGATCGCGTTGCTGATGGCCGTGGTCGTGAGCTCGTACCGCCAGACGGTGCGCGCCTATCCTCGCGGCGGCGGCGCCTACCTCGTGACGAAGGACAACCTCGGTGTCGTCCCCGGCTTGATCGCGGCAGCCGCGCTCCTGTTCGACTACATGATGACGGTCGCCGTCTCGATGGTCGCGGGTGTGTTCGCGATCGGTTCTGCGTTCCCATGGGCGAACGACCATCGCGTGCTCCTCTCGATCGGGTTCGTTCTGCTGATCACGTTCGCGAACCTCCGCGGAACCAAGGAGTCGGGGATCGTCTTCGCGGTTCCCACGTACGGGTTCGTCGTGTCGATCCTGGCGCTCATCGCGTACGGCGTCGTTCGATGCCTGGGCGGGTGTCCCGCCGTCGGCGTCCTCGTCGAGCCACTGCCGGATGCCGCAACGGCCGTGGCGACGGTGAGCGTCTTCGCGATCCTCAAGGCGTTCTCGCAGGGAGCCACGGCTCTGACCGGCGTCGAGGCGATCACCGACGGGGTGGCGGCCTTCCGGCGACCGCAGGCGAAGAACGCCGCGACCACACTGGCGATCATGGGAACGCTCGGCATCACGATGTTCCTCGGGATCTCGTGGCTCGCGACGCATGTGGACGGGGTGATCGCGAGCGAACAGCGTTCGGTCGTTTCTCAGATCGCGATCGCTGTCTTCGGCAACTCGACGATTGCCTTCTTCATCGTGCAGTTCTTCACCGCCGCGATCCTCATCCTGGCGGCGAACACCGCGTACCAAGACTTCCCTCGCCTCTCCTCGATCCTCGCGCGCGACCGATTCATGCCGAGCCAGTTCATGAACCGAGGGGACCGACTGGTCTTCTCGAACGGCGTCTTGGTCCTGAGTTTCCTCGCCTGCGCGATGATCTACGCTTTCCGGGCAGACCTGAACACCCTGATCCACTTCTACGTCGTCGGGGTGTTCACTTCGTTCACCCTGTCGCAAACCGGGATGGTTCGGCATTGGCGAGCCGAGCGCAAGAAGGGCGCCGTCTCCGCGAGAGTTCGGCGCCGGTCGATGGCGATCAACATCATCGGCGCGACGTCGACGGGCGTCGTCCTGGTCGTTGTCGTCTTGTCGAAGTTCCTCGACGGCGCGTGGTTATCGATCCTCATCATCGGGCTGCTGGTGCCCCTGTTCCGCGCGATCCATCGTCACTACGCCTGGGTGGCATCCATCATCGGACGCGGGATCGAACGACCCGACGCCGCCGAGGTCAATCACGTCGTCATGGTGATCCGCGACGTGGACGCATCCGTCGCCGAGGCGCTGGGGTACCTCCGATCGTTCCGCCCGGCGTCGTTGCACGTCGTGACCCCAGGACCTGTGGTCGATGCGGACCTTTCCGCGCGTTGGCGCGACTTCGCCGGCTCCGCGCCCCACCTGGAACCGCTCGGCGCCGGGAGCCTCCTGAAGACGGTGCGCGCCTTCGTTCGCCGGCTCGAACTCGGGCCCGATGACGTGGTTACGATCATGGTGCCCGAGATCGTCGGGCAGAGCCTCGTCCGCTACCTGATCGGGAAGAACGCGATCGTGCGTCTGAAGGCCGGTCTGCTCCGCGAGGCGCGCGTCGTCGTGACCGACGTACCGGTCGTGACCTATCCGGACCCGCGTGCGGGTATGGCCAAGCCCTTGATCCCGCAGAAGACGGTTGCCCTCATCTTCGTGTCCTCCGCGAGCGACGTGACGGTCCGAGCGATCAACTACGCGCGCACCCTCGACACGACGGTCATCCGGGCGATCTACTTCGACCTCGACCCAGAGCAGGCGCGTCGGATCGAGGAGTCCTGGTTCAACCTCGGGCTCGACGTGCCCCTCGACATCGTGGAGGCGCCCTTCCGGGACCTGACCCGCCCCATGCTGGATGAGGTCCGCCGATACTCGACCCACCCGAACGTCGTCGTGAACGTGGTGATCCCGGAGGTGATCGTCTCCCATTGGTGGCAGCTGCCCCTGCACAACCAGAGCGCGCTGTTCATCAAGCGGTTGTTCCTGAAGGAGGAGCGGGTCGTGCTCACGGGCGTCCCGTTCCTGCTGGAGGGCGAGCGCGATAGGGTCCGAGCATGAACATCCGTCCGGTGACCGAGGACGACGTTCCGTTCCTCCGGAAGATGATGTACGAGGCGGCGCGCTGGAACCCCGACTGGCCGCGCGAGCCGATCGAGGAGGTCCTCGCCGATCCGGCGCTGCTGCGCTACCACGAGGGGTGGGGACGCCCGGGCGACGGCGGGGTGATCGCCGAGCTCGAGGGCGAGCCGGTCGGCGCGGCGTGGTACCGGCTGTTCACCGCCGAGGAGCCGGGCTACGGCTTCGTCGACGAGAAGATCCCTGAGCTCTCGATCGCCGTCGTCCCGCTCCACCGGCGCAAGGGGATCGGGGAGGCGCTGCTTCGCTCGTGCATGGTGCAGGCGCGCGAGGAGGGCTTCCAGGCGCTGTCGCTCTCGGTCGCGGTCCACAACCGGTCGCGGATGATGTACCAGAAGGCCGGGTTCGAGAAGGTGGAGGAGTCCGGCGAGAGCTGGACGATGGTCGCCAACCTCTGACCGCTACGCGCTCGTCGGCCCGTCCTCCCGCGCATCGAGCGCCGCGTACTCCCGGCGCACCTGTCCCCACCGGCGCGCTACGAACACGGCGAGCGCCACGATGACCACGCCGGCGATGATCCACGCGAACGGCTGGATCGCGTGCTCGATCTCGAGCCAGCGGTCGCCGAACACGTGCCCGAGCCACGCGAGGCCCACGCACCAGATCAACGAGCCAACCAGCGTGTAGACCGTGAATCGCCAGAACGGCATCGCCGCAACGCCTGCCGGGAGGCTCACGAACGACCGGACGAGCGGGATGAGCCGCCCGTAGCCGGCGACGGCCTCACCGTGTCGCTCGAACCAATCGTGGGCCCGATCGATCTCGTGGGGTCGGATCAACAGGTACCGGCCGAATCGGTCGATCGCCGGCCGGCCGCCGGCGTAGCCGACCCCGTACGCGAGCCACGACCCGATCAGCGTGCCCGCCATCGCCCAGAAGACCACCGCAACCAGCGAGAACTCTTGCCCCGCACCCATGAACGCGGCACTGGTCAGGGCTCCACCGAAGAGCAACGTCACCTCGCTCGGGAACGGGACGCACGCCGAGTCGAGGGCCATCAGGACGAAGATGGCCACGTATCCGTGTTCGCCGACCAGTCGGATGATCGTGTCCGTGAGCAGGGCGAGCACGTGTCCTCCGGGGGTGGTCTCAAAGGGTGCGGGGAATACGCCGAGCGTAACAGCGCGTTGAGGCCCTCCCGGGAGACCCTGCCGGGCCGGCCCATCGGCCGGTGGTACCGTCCGGCACCGGAGGAAGCAACTCGATATGGAGAAGACACTCGTTGTCGTCGAATCGCCCGCAAAGGCGAAGACGATCGAGAAATACCTGGGTGACGGCTACGCCGTCCGCGCATCGTACGGGCACATCAGAGACCTCCCGCGCTCGCAGCTGGGGGTCGATGTGGACCGTCAGTTCGCCGTGGACTACGAGGTCCCCGAGGACTCGAAGAGGCACGTCGCCGACCTGAAGAAAGCGCTGAAACAGAACGAAGACCTGGTCCTGGCGACGGACTACGACCGAGAGGGCGAGGCGATCGCGTTCCACGTCGCCACGCTGCTGGGCGTGGAGCCGGCGCAGGCCAAGCGCGTCACGTTCACGGAGATCACCCGCGATGCGATCCTGGAGGCGTTCGCGCACCCCAGGACGATCGACATGCAGCTGTTCGACGCCCAGGAGGCGCGGCGGATCCTCGACCGCCTGGTCGGCTACAAGATCTCGCCGCTGTTGTGGCGACGGGTCCAGCCGGGGCTGTCGGCCGGCCGCGTCCAGTCGGTCGCCGTCCGGTTGATCGTCGAACGCGAGCGCCAGATCCAGGCGTTCGTGCCGGTCGAGTACTGGAGCATCGACGTCCGGCTGACCCCGACCGACGTCGAACAGCCGTTCCTCGCCCGGCTCACCCGGATCCCCGACGGCAAGCTCGCCCCCAGCCCCGACAAGAAGGGCATCCTCCTCGGGGCCGAAACCGACGCCGCGGGACACGCCGAGCGGCTGCGGGGCGCCGAGTACCACGTCGCCGGCGTCGAGAAGAAGGAGCGCAAGCGCTCTCCGGCCCCGCCGTTCACGACGTCCACCCTCCAGCAGGAGGCCGCGCGCAAGCTCGGGTTCAGCGCTCGCAAGACGATGGCCCTGGCGCAGCGCCTGTACGAGGGCATCGACCTGCCGGGCGAGGGGACGACCGGGCTGATCACCTACATGCGGACCGACTCCGTCACGATCGCCGACTCGGCGCTGCGTGAGATCGGCGAGCTCGTGAACCAGGACTACGGCCGGGCGTACACGTTGTCGGAACCCCGCCGGTACAAGACACGGTCGCGGAACGCACAGGAGGCGCACGAGGCCGTCCGTCCGACGAGCGTCTTCCGCACGCCGCAGCGCGTGGCGGCCGCGCTCGAGCGCGACCAGCTCCGGCTCTACACCTTGATCTGGCAGCGGACGGTCGCCACGCAGATGGCCGACGCGCGCTTCGATCAGGTCGGGATCGACATCGAGGCCGTCCAGGGCGTCGCCTACGGGCTCCGCGCGACCGGGCAGACGCTGACCTTCGACGGGTTCCTCAAGCTCTATCGGGAAGGCCGTGACGACGAGCCGGATGAAGACGCCGAGGCCGCGCTCCCGGTGGTGACCGCCGAGCAGCTGCTGCGGATGCTCGAGGTGCTCCCTGAGCAGCACTTCACCCAGCCGCCCCCACGGTTCACGGAGGCGTCGCTCGTGAAGCAGCTCGAGGAGCTCGGGATCGGCCGTCCGTCGACGTACGCGTCGATCATCTCCACGATCCAGGACCGCGGCTACGTCCGGCTCGAGGACCGGCGGTTCCGTCCGGAGGACGTGGGCGTCGTCGTCACCGACAAGCTCGTCGAGCACTTCCCCGACGTCGTGGACGTGAACTTCACGGCGTACATGGAGAAGGAGCTTGATGACATCGCCGAGGGACAGCTCCGGAAAACGCAGATGCTCGAGGAGTTCAACGCGCCGTTCGAGCGCGCGCTGGAGAAGGCCGAGGACTCGTTCGAGCGGTACTCGGAGGAGCTCGACGAGCTGTGTCCGCTCTGTCCCCAGGAAGGGCGCGAACCCGGCACGCTCGAGGTGAAGCTCGGCCGCTACGGCAAGTTCATCGGGTGCACGAACTACCCCGAGTGCCGCTACATCCGGAACATGGACGGCACCGAGCGCGGGGAGCCCGAGCTGCTGGACGAGACCTGTCCCGAGTGCGGCCGGCAGCTGCAGCGGCGGGTCGGCCGGTATGGACCCTTCGTCGGGTGCAGCGGATACCCGGAGTGCCGGTACGTGAAGAAGGATCCGCCCAAGTCGACCGGGGTCACGTGCCCGCAGTGCCACCGCGGCGAGCTCGTGGAGAAGCGCACGCGGTTCGGTGTGTTCTACGGGTGCGATCGCTACCCGGAGTGCGATCTGGCCGTGAACAACCCGCCGGAGAAGGATCGCGCGTGTCCCGAGTGCGGCTCGCTGCTCCTGCGGCGCCCCAAGTCGCTGCGCTGCTGGAACTGCGGGGCGGAGCTGGATCTGGACTTCAACGTGACGAAGGAAGGCGACCCGGAGCGCGAGGCCGACGCGCGTCGCGCCAAGTCCGAAGCTCGGGCGCGGAAGGCCGCCGCCCGGACCAAGTCGAACGCGAAGAAGAAGACGACGACCCGCAAGAAGTCGACCTCCAAGAAGACGACCGCGAAGAGACCCTCGACCGCGAAGAAGGCCTGAAAGGACGGCCGTGTCGTCGATCGCCGAGGAGGTCGAGGTCCTCCGCGGCTCCCGCTCCGCGACCTTCAAGGATCTGCTGACCCACAGCGCGTTCGCGCGGCTGCTCGCCGCCATGACGGTGAGCTCGCTCGGGGACTGGGTGGGGTTCATCGCCGTCACCGCGATCGTCGCGACCCTGGGTGGCGGGACCCCGTTGCTCGCCGTCGCCGGCGTGATGATCGCCCGGACGCTGCCCGCGTTCCTCTTCGGGCCGATCGCGGGAACGCTCGTCGACCGCCTCGACCGCAAGCGGCTGATGATCGTGGCCGACCTCGCGCGCGGCGCGATGTACCTGTCGATGGTCTTCCTGCGCGAGCTGTGGGCGATCTACCCGCTGTCCTTCGCGATCGAGTGCCTGTCGTTGCTGTGGGGGCCGGCGCGGGACGCGTCCTTGCCCAACCTCGTCCCGCGGCGGCAGCTCACGAACGCGAACTCGCTGGTCCTGCTGAGCTCCTACGCGACCCTCCCGATCGGCGGGGCGGTGTTCGCCGCCCTGACCGCCGTGTCGATCTGGTTGGGCGGCCGCATCCCGGCGCTCGCGGCGCAGCCGGAGTCGCTCGCGCTGATCCTGGATGCGGGAACGTTCCTGTTCTCGGCGACGATGGTCGCCGGGATCGCGATCCGGACGCAGCCGAGCCACGCCACGGAACGGCTCACCCTGTCACGCGTCTGGCACGACACGAAGGACGGCATCAGCTTCCTGCGCGAGAACTCGCTCGCGTCCGCCATGACCGGCGGCATCGTGGTCGCGTTCGGCGCCGTGGGCGCGGTGCTCGCGCTCGGGCCGGTGTTCGTCGCGCAGACGCTCCAAGCCGGGCCTTCGGGATGGGGCCTCGTCGTGACCGCGTTCGGCGTGGGGATGGGGCTCGGGATCGCCACCGCCGGGCAGGCGGCCAAGGTGGTCGAGCGCGAGATCGTGTTCGTGTGGTCGCTGATCGCGGCGGCCGCCGCCTTGTTCGTGCTCGCGACGATGCCCAACCTGTCCTGGGCGATCGTGTTCACCGTGTGGCTGGGCGCCTTCTGCGGTCTCGCGTGGGTCAGCGGCTACACGTTGCTCCAAGAGAACGTGGTCGACGAGTTCCGCGGCCGGACCTTCGGGGCGCTGACCACGCTCGCCCGGATGTTCCTGTTCGTGTCGCTCGCCGCGTTCCCCGCGATGGCCCAGATCTTCCAGTCGCTGGTCGACGCGCTGGGCTCGAACCAGTTCCACATCGGCGGGAATCGGATCGACCTCTCCGGAACGCGGCTGGCCCTCTCCGTCGCGGGATTGATGGTCGTCGGCGCGGGCATCAACACCCGCAGGTTGCTCAAGCGGTACCGTCTGTCGCGACCCGTCCCACTCACACTCGTGCCCAAACTCAAGCGACCTCCCGCGACCGGCCTCTTCATCGCCTTCGAAGGCGTCGAAGGCGCCGGCAAGGGAACGCAGATCGCGATGGCCGAGCAGTACCTCCGCTCGATCGGGCTCGACGTGCTCGTCACGCGCGAGCCCGGAGGGACGTCCGCGGGGGAGCAGATCCGCGAGCTCCTGCTCGATCCGGCCACGGGCAAGCTCGACGCGCGGGCCGAGGCGCTGCTGTTCGCCGCCTCGCGCGCGCAGACGGTCGCGAACGTGATCCGGCCCGCCCTCGCCGAGGGGAAGGTCGTGATCTGCGACCGCTACGTCGACTCCTCGCTCGCGTACCAAGGGTGGGCGCGCGGCCTCGGCGAACCCGACGTGCTGTCGTTGAACGTGTGGGCCACACAGGGGCTATTCCCCGACATGGTGATCCTGCTC
>JBKOUM010000158.1:0-6485 GCA_046723385.1 Actinomycetota bacterium | reverse complement strand
CAGCTCGGCCGCCTCGGGGTCGGCCCCTTCGCGCGCCATCCGGCGGAGCCCGAGCCTGGTCCCTTCGACGACCGACCGCACCATCCGGTTCTCGTAGACGTCCGCCGTCAGCACGCGGCGCTCGTCCAAGGTGTAGACGGGCCGACCCTGTGCGTCCAGGTTGCCGGGCTTCCGCATCGACCGGATCAGTTCGCGAGGTTCCGGGTGCCGGACGAGCTCCTCCTTGGACCAGTGCGGCAAGCGGCGGAGCTCGCGGCGGTGGCCGTGTTGGAGCCGCGGAAGGATCTCTGCGAGCCCGGGCCGGTCGCCGTCGCCTCGCACCGCGACGCGGAACCGCGCGAGACGCTCCTGTCGGTCAGAAGTAGGCGACGAACCCATGCTCTTCGAGGTCCCGACGCATCGCTCGCGCCTTCGCTTCGGCGAGCGGGTAGCCCTCCTCAGCCATGCGGAGGAACGAGTCGATCGCCTCGGTCGCCGAGGCGTCCCCGCGGACACGGGGGAGCACCTTCTGCATCAGCTGCTCGTCGAGCGCCGTCCGCCAGTCGGTGCCGATCTCCTCCGCTGCTGCCACGTAGGCGTCGATCTCGTCCAACACGCGGAACCCGAACGGGGCGACCTCGCGGAAGATGTCCCACACGTGCAGCACGACGTCGGCGTACGGCTGGCCGCGCATGTGGTCGGCGACGTGGTCCCGGGACAGCGGGAGCTCGATCACCTGCGCCCGGTCGTAGACCTTGTCGGCGAACCCGTGCGTCGTCTCGTCGATGTTCACGGTCCCTGCGAATTTGAGATTGGGCGTGAGCTCCACGGTGTGCCCGGGCGCAAGGTCCAGCCGCGCGACGCCCTCTCGGGTCCGGATCTCCATCGCGGACAGGAACCGGCTGAAGTAGTGCTCCACGCGCGCGAGGTTCATCTCGTCCAGGATCACGTGGAACTCGCGCGCCGTGCGGCCGGCGCTGTTCGCCGAGTTCCACTCGCGCGCGGCGTCCGCGACGAACTCGCTGAACGGCGTGTGGTGGTAGAAGCCGTCGAGCGGCGAGAGGTAGCCGAGCAGATCCTCGTTCGACGACCAGCTCGGGTCGACGGCGACGAGCTTGGTCCTGGCGCCCACGATCTCCGCGTACGCCTGGGCCAGCCAGGTCTTGCCCGTTCCGCTCGGCCCGCAGAGGATCACGAACCCGCGCGTGGACGCGGCGAGGTGGTAGCGCCGGATCAGATCGTCGCCGATCCGGAACGTGGGGTAGTTGGCCCGGAAGCGCCGAAGCAGCTCCGCGAACACGCTGTCGATCGTCGCCACGCCCGATGAACGGACGTCATCGCTCGCTGTCGCCACTGTCCTCCCTCCGAACGGAGAAGGTCGGGGTCCCTGTCCGTATCGGCCCAGGCTAACAGGGGCTGAAGCGCCGAGGCTATCGGGCCTTCGGTCGAGCCGGGACCGTTCGGCCATGGGCCGTTCAGCCGGTACCTGCTGTTGCCAGGGCGGCCAGCAACCGCTGAACCGGGCCCTTGAGGCCGAGCTCAGCGCCCAGCTCGGTCAGCGCCGGCTCGTCCCGGTCGCCCGCCCAGATCGATAGGGGGGCCGTCGAGTTGATGGGCACGATGCGGGCCATCGCGTCCAGGTATTCACGCGATTCCACGAGGCGGGCGCGGACCCCCGGCTTGATCGTCATCTTGCCCGCCTCGGCCGCGGCAAGCATGGCCTCGATCGACGGGTAGGCGAGCACCAGGTCGCGCGCCGTCTTCGCGCCCACCCCTCGGACCCCCGGCAGCCCGTCCGACGGGTCACCCCGCAGGATCGCGAACTCCGCGTACCGGCTCGCGGGGACCTCGTACTTGGCGAGGACGCCCGCCTCGTCCAGCTCGAGCAGGTCCGACACCCCGCGGACCGTGAACAGGAGCTTGACCACGGGGTCGCGCACCAGCTGGATCAGATCGCGATCGCCGGAGACGATCTCGATCCGGTCGGCGTCGTCCGCGTCGGCGCAGAACGCGCCGATCGCGTCCTCCGCCTCCCACCCCTCGGTCTGCGCCTGCAACAGTCCGGTGAGATCCAGCACCTGCCGGAGGATGACGAACTGTGGCGGCAGATCCTCGGGGTCGGGAAGGCGGTTGCCCTTGTAGTCGGCGTAGATGTCCGTCCGAGCCACGGGCCGCCAGTCGTGGTCGTACACGTTCACGACCTCGTCCGGACGCCGGTCGATGATCAGCTTGGTGACCATGTCGAGGTAGCCGTGGACCGCTTGGATGGGGCGGCCGTCCTTGGTGAACACGCCCGGTTCGCGCATCGCGAAGAACGCGCGGTACATCATGCTCGAGACGTCCAAGAGGAGTCGATGCATGCGGCAGAGCCTAGCCGGGCTCAGGAAGGCTCAGGCCAGGGAAGCTGGTTCGCGGCCAGGAGGTCGAGATCGCCCGGCGAGTTCCCCGACTCGGTGAAGTAACGGGCGAGCTCGCTGCGGTGCTGCGTCCCGTGGTTCACGACGTGGGCGACGACGAGCCACCGCGGCTCTCGAGGATCGCCGCCCGCCAGCGGCTCGTTCAGTCCTGCGTGGTCGAGGGACTCCACGTAGCGCCGGAGGCGGATGTCCTCCTCGAGGCAGAACGCATGGATCGCCGCAAGGTCGTCGAGCACGAATCCGTGGTCCCAGACGTACGTCTGCCCGACGTCGTTCCCGATGCAACCCTCGCGCCAGCTCCAGTCGACGTCGACGAGGTGCCGGAGCGTGTCGAACGCGCTGCCGTGATCGAGGACGCCGGGCCGACGAAGCTCCTCGTCCGACAGGGCGGAAGCCGTCGTGAGGATCCGATCGTTCGCCCATGCGTGGAACCGCACGAACGCCAGCAAGCTATCGCCGTCCATCCGTCCATGCTAGATGGCGGCCTCGTTCGCCGGGTCGCGGATGACGGCGTCGACCGCTACGACGAGATCAGTCAGCCCACTTTCCAGAACTCCACCGAGATCACGGCTTCATCACCGACGACCCAGCCGTCGTGCCCGGGCTGGATCTCGTAAGCCTCGCCGGGTCCGATCTCAGCCTGGGATCCGTCGTCGGTGGCGACGCCGAGTCGGCCCTGCAGGAGGTAGCCGACGTGGTGAACCTGGCACGACTCGGTGTTCACCAATGGCTTGATCGACTCCGACCACCTCCAACCCGGCTCGAAGGTGTTCCTGCTCATGGTGAACGAACCGATCTTCGCCACCTGAGACTTCCCGTGTTCGAACGTCTTCGTGTCATCCGGGCTTCCCAGGTCCTTGCTCGATACCGTCATCTCGACTCCTTCGATAGACCCTGCGGACGCTCTGTCCGTCAGTCACCGGTCACGCCGTCGATCCGCTCCCTGAGCAGATCCGCGTGTCCGTTGTGACGCGCGTACTCCTCGATCATGTGCAGATAGATCCATCGCAGGGACACAGAGCGGCCGTCGTCCGGTTCGGGCGAGATCTCGTCGAGGGCAAGATCTTTCACGGCTGCCCGGGCCCTTTCGATGCTCGCCCGAAACGCGGCGAGGTCCGCAGCGGCACTCGCCGGGGCCACGTCGTTGAAGCAAGCGTCGGGATCCTTCTCGTTCGAATACCAGTCGCCTGCGGGCATGCGATCGAAGTCGTGGAACCACGCTTCGACCTCGGTCAGGTGTCGTACGAGCCCCAGGAGCGAGAGGCTCGACGGTGGGCAGGATCGGGTCGCGAGTTGCTCCGGCTCGAGCCCCGCACACTTCATGAGCAACGTTGCGCGATGAAAATCGACCCATGCGTCGAGCGACTCTCGCTCTCCGGCGGTCTGCTCCGGGTACGTTCGATCAGGGCTCGGCCACGTCGACACGGCGGGAATCGTAGGTCGGTACTTGGGGAACGACACGCTGCGGGCACGTGTTCGTCGCTCGACGGTGAACCGGATCAAGAGGTCTCCGGGTCAGCGGCGTGCTGATCGATCACGTGCTCGACGGGACAACCGGTCGCGAGGGTCCGGGAGACCGTGCAGAGATCCTCGGCGGTCTTCACGCGCGCCCGTTCGAGCTTGCGCGCATCCGCCTCGTGATCGATCCGATACGTGACCCGCATCCACTGCATCCGGAGGTCCTCCTTCAGACCGTCGACGTCGATCGCGAACGGGGTCACGGGTTCCCGTTGTTTCCTCATCAGCAGGCCGAAGTCGACGGCGCTGCAGCTTCCGAGGGCGGCCAGGAAGAGCTCGAGCGGCGAGAAGCCATGTTCGCCTTCGGGGTCGATCGAGAGCTCGATGCCGTTGCGGTTCACGGCGGTGATCGAACGCAGGCCGGTGGCGGTCATCGTGACGTGTCGGTTGCCGTCCATCGTCGGAGGGTACCCACCCTCGCCGCCGACGGCCTCTATCCTGCGGACATGCGGGTGAACCCCTGACCGAGAGCATCGCGACCGCCGCGGAGCTCGGCCTCATGTCCGGGGCGCCGCCGTTCCCGCCCGAGCGGCTCGTCACGCTCGCCAACTGGCAGGACCCGCCGTTCAACCGGTGGGCGTTCCAGCACGTCGCCGAGCTGATCCCGACAGCACCGATCTCACGCTGGGGCGGCGACGCTTGGGAGCTCCCGCACGACGAACGGGACCTGTCGGCGATCCGTGTCCATGCCGACGGTCTTGCGAAGCCGCTCGATGCGTTCCTTGAGCGGACCTACACCGACGGCCTCGTGGTCCTGCACGGTGGCCGGATCGTCGACGAGCGGTACTTCAACGGGATGGCGCCGGATTCGCGGCACCTGTTGATGTCCGTCTCCAAGTCGATCACGTCCGCCGTCTGCGGGGTGCTCGTCGAACGAGGACTGCTGGCGCCGGATGCGGCGGTGACGACGTACCTGCCCGAGCTGAGCGGGACGTCGTGGGACGGGTGCACCGTCCGTCACCTGCTTGATATGCGCGCGGGGACGCGGTTCGACGAGGACTACGCGAACCTGCAGGCGGACGTGCGGGTCTACGAGCAGGTGTACCTGTGGCGACCGCGGACCGACCGCGGTCTCCCCGACGACATCACTGCGTACTACGCGACGCTGGAGAACGCAGGTCTGCACGGCGGCCGGTTCGAGTACCGCTCGGTCCTCACCGATGTGCTCGCGTGGGTGATGGAGCGAGCGGCCGGTGCCCGATTCGCCGACCTGGTGTCGGGCGAGCTCTGGGAGCCGATGGGAGCCGAGTTCGACGCGGAGATCACGGTGGACGCGCACGGCAACCCGATGGCGGACGGCGGTGTGTCCTGCGCGCTCCGCGACCTCGCTCGGTTCGGATTGCTCCTGCTCCGAGGAGGGAAGCGCGAAGACCGCGTGGTCGTTCCGGACGCGTGGATCCGGGACACGCTCACCCCGGACGAGGACACGATCGAGGCGTTCACCGGGTCCCTGGACGCGCGGGAGTTCCCCGAGGGCGCGTACTACCGCAACCAGTTCTGGGTGATCGACGCCAACGCGCCGATCTACCTGTGCTCCGGGATCAACGGCCAGACCGTGTTGATCCACGGCCCGGCCGACGTCGTGATCGCGAAGTGCTCGACGTGGCCGGTCGCGTGGTCGCCGGAGTTCGCGGTGCCGACATGGAAGGGCCTGGTCGAGGTGGCCGAGCAGGTCGCGGCCGCCTGATCAGGAGGGCGCGAGCGCGCCGGCGACCGCGAGGGCGCCGGAGAGCGCGAGCAGGCCGAGCACGGCCGCGCGGAACGCGCGGCCGTGCATCCGGGCCGACAGACGCTCGCCTGCGATCGTCCCGAGGACGACCGCGGGCATCCCGGCGATGAACGCCCGCCCGACGTCGTGGGACACGAGCCCGTTCGCCCAGAAGAGCGCGAGGGCGACCACGCCCTGGAGCAGGAAGCAGCCGGCGAGGGTTGCGCGGAAGGCCTCGCGCTCTATGCCCGTGGCCTGGAACGCGATCACGAGCGGGGGGCCATTCGTGCCCGTGCTGGTCGCGAGGGCGCCCGAGACGATGCCGGCGGAGATCTCGGTCCGTGGACCCGGAGGGAGCCGGAGCCCACGCCAGAGCCAGGCGGTGAGCACCAGGACGACGACCCCGATCGTGAGCGTGAGGGCTCGGTCTGGCGCGCGCGTGAGGACGAACGCCCCGAGGGGCATCCCCAGGAGCGAAGCTCCGGCGACCGTGAGCATCTCCCGAACGCGCAGGTGAGCCCGCCAGCGGTACGTGTTCCACAACGTCATCGGAACGCTGACCGCGGTGATGAGCACGACCGCGAGCTTGGGGTCGGCCGCGACCGCGACGATCGGGATCGACACGAGCGCGAAGCCGAACCCCATCGTGACCTGGATCCCCGCGGCGACCGCCAGCGTCCCGGCGATCACGAGGAGGTCGTTCATCACACACGTTCGAACGGGTCGTGCAGTTCGCGGGAGAGCTCCAGGGCGTCCGGGAAGAGGGCCTCGGCCGTGACGATGTTCGCTTCGGCGCCCGAGTTCTGGCTGATCCTGCCCTGGTCGATCCCGTCGGCGACGCGGCCGCGGCGCCGGTCGTAGAC
>JBKOUM010000141.1:0-7873 GCA_046723385.1 Actinomycetota bacterium | reverse complement strand
CCCCCTCGGGTGACGCCTCGGCTCCTTCGACCGCGGGTTCCGCGGCCGACGCGGCATCCGCCTCGGCGGCCACCTCCGCACGCGCCTCGCCGGCCTCGTCCGCGTCGCTCTTCCTGGCGGTGGAGGGCTTGCGTCGGCGTTGCTGCTGGCCCGACCGCTGACGCTGCCGCGGCTGGCCGTTCGCGTCCGATGGCCGATCGGGCTCGGGCTGGGTCCGCTCCTCCTGGGAGGTGGCGGCGACCGTGGATCCCGCCTCGGCGGACGATCCGTCCTCCGCGTTCTGCGAGGCTCCCGCGGCCTTCGCGCCTCCAGACCCGGATCGGCCCCGGCCCCTGCCGCGTCCGCCGCGCCTGCGGCGTCGCCGGGCCGGGGACGACCCCGTGGTTCCGGAGGTCTCCTCGGTGCCGTGAGTGGTCGTCGCGGTCTCGGTCGGCGTCACGGACGCCGGTGTGTCCTCGACGTGGGTGTCGTGGTCCACGGGGTGCTCCCTTCGCTCGATGCGAGGGGGCTGCGGCCCGGAAGGACGGGTGCCGAGCTCGACCGCGGCGCGGCCGATGTGCTCGTCGATGTGGGGGGATCTCCCGCGCGACGACCTGCTCGCGCAGGGGATGTGCCGTGCTGCACCCTCTGTGGACTTCCTTCCGGCGCTGCGGCCCGGCGCGGCGGCCTCATGGCCGCGCGGCGCGGTCGCGCGCCTCCTCGACTGATCGGATCCCCGCTCGGATGACCGGTCCTGGTCGGATCTTGGCCGGTCGAGCGGGCACGTCTGACGTCAGGATAGCAGCGAGGTCGCCCCGGGTCGGCGAGCCGGCCACGAACCGGGCAGACCATCTCCGCTCGTCCCCCGACCCTCGACGGTGGGCCATCCGGCCTACAACGCTGTCCCTCGAACGAAACCCCACGTCGGCCGGATACCGGAGCCCCACCAGGCGGAGGACCCTTTCCGACATGAGCGCGGGCACCCTTCCCCTGTCCGAGCGGCTGCGCGTCCTCGTCGTGGACGACAACGAAGGGTTCCGTGGATCGCTCGCCGCGCTCCTGGGCTCGGAAGACCTCGAGGTCGTGGGCGAGGCCTCCAACGGCGCCGAGGCGATCGAACGGGTGCGCGAGCTCTCCCCCGACGTCGTCCTGATGGACATCCGGATGCCGGGGATGGACGGCATCGAAGCCACACGGCGGCTGAAGGAGCTGCAGCCCTCGCTCGAGGTCGTCGCGCTCACGGGGCTCGAGGAGCAGCGTGCGGTCCGCGACATGCTCGTCGCCGGGGCCGCCGGCTACGTGCTCAAGGACTCCGACGGCGACCAGATCGTCCATGCGGTGCGCCGGGCGGCCGAAGGCGGCGCGCTCTTGTCCCCGCAGGTCACACCGACCGTGATCGACCAGCTGATCGAGGCCCTCGAGCGGGAGCGCCGGCGGACGCGCCAGCTCGAGATCGCGCAGGAAGCGCTCCTGGAGCGTGGGGCGCGCCGTCAGCAGCTGATCGGCCGCGTGGGTCACGAGCTGCGGACGCCGGTGACCGTCCTCCTGGGGCTCGCACAGACGCTCCGCCGCGGCGGCCTCACGCCCGAGCAGCTCGACGAGGCGCTCGACACGCTCGTCGAGCGCGCGGAGGGTCTGGCCCGCCTCGTGCGCCGCTTCGAAGCGGCGCTCGAGGCGGGCCTGACCGAGTGGATCAACGTGTCGGAGCTGGCACGTGAGGTCGCGACGCGACACGCTCGGATCGCCGTGGAAGCTCCCACCGCGCCCGTGATGACCGCGCTGAACCGGACGGCGGGGGTCCGCATCCTCGAGGAGCTCGTCGAGAACGCCCTCGCGTTCTCGCCGCCCGGATCAGACGTGGTGATCAGGGTCTCACCGGAGGACGGCTCGACCCAGATCCGCGTGATCGACCTCGGCGCCGGCATCGATCCGGAAGCCGTCGCGCGGATCTTCGAGCCGCTCGAGCAAGGGCAAGACCTGCACACGAGGACCCACCCGGGGATCGGACTGGGGTTGAGCCTCGCGCGCCTCTCCGCGCGCGCGATGGACGGCGACGTCACGCTGGAGACCACGGGACCGACCGGCTCCACCTTCGTCTGGACGGTCGCCGGCGGCTCGACGGAGCTCCGCGACCTCCCGTTCCCCGCGGCCGCGACCGGCTAGGTGAACCGGCGCATGTGGATGCTCTCGAGCATCCCGATCGCCGCGAAGCTCACGAGCAGCGACGATCCCCCGTAGGACAGGAAGGGCAGGGGGATCCCCGTGATCGGCATGATCCCGATCACCATCCCGATGTTCACGAACATCTGGATCGCGAACATCGAAGCGATCCCCGCCGCGACGAGCGTCCCGAACGGATCCTTCGACAACGCCGCGATCCGGATCGCCCGCCAGAGCAAGAGCGCGTACAGGAGCAGGACCAGCATCGCCCCGACGAACCCGAACTCCTCGCCCGCGACGGTGAAGATGAAGTCGGTGTGCTGCTCGGGCACGTAGTCCAGGTTCGTCTGCGTGCCGTTCCCGTAGCCCACGCCGGTCAGTCCCCCGGCGCCGACGGCGATCAACGATTGGTCGAGGTTGTACCGGGCGTCCGAGGAGACGCCCGTTGGATCCAGGAACGCCCTCAATCGATCCGCTTGGAAGTCCTTGATCACGCCGAGCTGGAAGGTCAGGAAGATGAGGACGAGCCCGGCGGCGGAGAGCACGAGCAGGTGCTTCAGCCGGGTGCCCGCCACGACCAGCATCCCGACGACGATCGCGGTCAGCGTGATCGTGGTTCCGATGTCCGGTCCGAGGAACACGAGGACCAGCGGGATCGCGGCGATCACGAGCACGCGGACGACGTCCGACATGCTCGGCTCCGGGGTCCTGATCTCCGACAGCACCGCCCCGAGCATCACGATCACGGCGAGCTTGGCGGCTTCCGCCGGGGACAGCTGGAACCCGGCGATCTCGAACCAGCGCTGCGCCGTCCCGGTCGCATCGGTCGTCCCGAGCCCCGGGACCCGCACGAGGAGCAGGGCCGCGATCGTCCCGACGTAGATGAACGCGGCGTACACCTTGAAGAAGCGGTAGTCGAAGCTCACGAGGACGACCACGATGGCGAGGCCGATCACCGCCGTGATCGCCTGTTTCTTGACCCGCGAGAACGGATCCAGCCCGTCGCCGCGCAGCGTCGAGGCCGTCGCCGAGTACAGGAGGAACAGCCCCACCACGACGAGCGCCGCGGCCAGGAGCAAGAGCACCCAGTCGACGTGCCGCGTGGGCCGGCGTTCGTCCGCCCAGACCCGACCGGCGACCATGTCCATCAGAAGTCGCTCCTGATCTGACCGCACGCACCGCCGCCCATCGGCAGGTGGTAGATGTCCTCGATCACGTGACGGACGATCGGCGCCGCGCCCGACGCGCCGAAACCGCCCTGCTCCGCCATCGCGAGCACGATGTACTTCGGGGAGTTCGCGTCCTTCCCGGCCATCCCGACGAACCACGACGTGTCCTGGTACGGAGGGCGTTCGGCCGTGCCGGTCTTGCCGCCGACCCAGACCTGGGACGTGGGGAAGCCGGCGAACGAGCACTGTGCCGTCCCCGAGGTGACGACGGAGCCGAGCGCGGCGCGGATGTAGGAGAGCTCGCCGGGCGAGTACGGGATCGTCCGTCCGCACTTGTCCTCGGGTTGCTTCACGGTGCTGCCGTCGGGCGCGACGATCTGGTCGACCAGGTGCGGCCGGCACAGGTGGCCGCCGTTCGCGATCGCGCCGTAGGCCTGCGCGAGCTGCAACGGCGTCGCGTTCACGTACGACGAGCCGATCATCGTGAGGATGTCGATGCCCGGGACGAAGCCGTCCGGGAACAGCCTGGTCCCGTCCTCCATCTTGGCCTGCTCGGCCCACGTCGGGTCCGGCACGAGCCCGGTGGCCTCGGCCGGAAGGTCGATGCCCGTCGGCTCGCCGAACCCGAACTGGTGCAGGTCGTTCTGGAGCAGCAGACCGTTCTCGTTCAGCTGGTTCTGGACGTACTGGAAGTAGAAGTCCGAGCCGAACTTGTCGAACACCGTGTCGCAGCTGATACGGATCGCCTCGGCGAGGCTCATCGATCCGAGATCTGCCGTGGTCCAGTTGTGGAACACGGTGCCCGACGTGTCGCCCGGGTGCGTGTACTCCGAGGTGCACGGGTAATACCCGCCGAGCGAGGCGAACCCTTCCTTCAGGGCCGCGAGGCCGGTGATCGGCTTGAACGTCGACCCCGGCACGTACGGGAGCTGGACCGCGCGGTTGATCGCGGGTGCCGCCCGGCTCTCGTAGTAGTACTTCGATTGCTGCCTCGTGAGTCCACGGACGAACCATCGCGGGTCGTAGCTGGGGGATGACGCCATCGCCCGGATCGCGCCGGTCTGGGCGTCCATCACGATCACGGTCCCGGCGTTCGCCTTCAGATATCCGCTGCCGTCCGACGCCACCTCCGAGCGGATGTTCGCGAGCCCGTCGGCGAGCTGCCGCTCGGCCGCATGCTGGATCCGGAGGTCGAGGGTGAGGTGCAGGTCGTCTCCGGCCGTGGGCTCTTTGACGACGCCGAGGGCGCGGAGCGTCTCCCCGTCCGAGTTGACGATGAACTTCTGCACACCCTGGGTGCCCCGGAGGTAGTGCTCGTAGACCTGCTCGAGCCCGGTCCTTCCGATCACGTCGGTCTGCTCGTAGCCCTTGTTCTTGAGCTTGTCGTACTCGTTGGAGTAGATCAGCGAGACGTACCCGAGGATGTGCGCGGCCGTCCGGCCGAAGGGGTACTGCCGGACGGACGTCGGGACGACGTCGACGCCCGGGAACAGCTCGCGGTACTCGGCGATGTAGTCGCGGACGCGCGGCGACACGAACTCCGCCACCGGGATCGGCTGGTAGCTGTAGTACCTGTTCGTCTGCAGCCGCCGGACGAGCACGTGCGCCGGCACCTTCAACAGCTTCGAGAGCCGGAGGACGACCGCCTCGGCATCCTTGCCCATCGCGTCGCGGTTCACCCGGACCTCGAGGCTCTCGCGGTTCTGGACCAGCTCGTGACCGCGATCGTCGTAGATGAGCCCCCGGAGCGGCTCCGTGTACGCGAAGCGCACGCTGTTCTCGCGTGCCTCCTGCTGGAACGTCGTCGTCGCGAGGACCTGGAGGAACCACAGGCGCGTCGACAACGCGCCGAACATCAGCACGACGAGCAGCGCGAGCACCTTGAGCCGCGACGAGGCCTTGTCCATCTAGAAACGCACCACCCTCCGGGGTCGGGATCCCTCGGTGATGCGTCGCAGGAGGGGGTAGAGGATCGGTGTGAGCACCGCGTTGTAGGTCGCCGTGAGGAGCGCCACCTTCACACCGTACGCGGCCTCCTCGTGGAAGTTGCCCAGGAGCACCGAAACGACCTCGTAGAACGCGATGCCGGCCGCGGTTCCGACGCCGACGACGATCGTGGGGACGAGCGGCGACGGCGAGACGATGAACTGGCGGAACATCCCAACCGCGTAGCCCAGGAGCGTCAGGGTCAGCGCGGTCAGGCCCTTCGGCTGGTTCATGAGGAAATCCTGCGAAAGGCCGCTCACGAACCCGACGGTCGCGCCCTCGTTGGGACCCTCGAGCAGCGCGATCGCGATCGTGACGAGGTAGAGCAACTCCGGACGGACCCCGAGCAGCCTGAGGTCCGGGAACACCGTCGACTGCAGGAGCAGCGCGGTGATCACGACGGCGGCGATCGAGACGACCCGCCGGATCACCCGCCGGTGCCCCCCTGGGACTGGTCGGTCTTCAGCACCAGCACGTACTCGAGCGCCGAGAAATCGACGGCGGGGCGCACGGTGACCGCCGTCTCCAGCGCGTTCGTGCTCTGGATCACGCTCGAGACCTCGCCGATCAGGATGCCGGGAGGGTACCGGCCGTGCTGTCCGTTGATCTCGTAGCTCATCGTGAAGACCTGGACGGGCTGGTCGCCGGTGAGCTCGATGTTCGTGTCCTGTGGGATCCCGTCCATCTCGGGATCCTGCTCCCCGCGGCCCTGCACGAGACCCGTGGCTCGCGTCGGGCTGATCCTCCCGGCGACGGCGAAGTTCTGGTCGATCAGGAGCTCGACGGTCGCCGAGCTGGGCGTGACCTGGGTCACCCGTCCGACCAGTCGAGGTGTGATGGCCGACCCGGCGACGACCGGTTGATCGACCTGGATGCCGTCGTCCGAGCCCTTGCTGATCGTGATCGACCACTCGAAGTTCGAGACGCCGTTCGCGATCACGAGGGCGGCGACGCCCTCGGGGAACAGCTGCTGCTGGAGCCCGAGGAGGTCCGTGAGCGTCTGGAGCTGTTCCTCCACGTTGGCCCGTCCCGCGGCGTCCGCCTGGAGGTCGGCGAGCTGGTTCTTGAGATCCGTGTTCTCCCGCTCAAGCGACGGCAGGTGCGCCAGCCCGGAGAAGAAGTCGCCGACCGGCCTCGTGACCCTCGAGACCGCCTCCTGCAGCGGCGCCATCGCGGTCTGCGTCCACCGGCCGGCCTCGGCGAGCGGACCCGTCGTCCCTTCGCGGTAGTCCAGCGTGATGATCGCGAGCGACAACGAGACCAGGGCGACGACGAGGAGCCGCGTGCCGCGGGGGCGCGGATGCGTGACCACGCCGGACCTACCGCCGGCTGCTCGGGCTCACCAGGACACGCTGCAGGACCTCGAACTCTTCGAGGCACTTCCCCGAGCCGAGCACCACCGCTTGCAGCGGTGTGTCGGAGATGCGGACCGGCATCCCCGTCTCGTGGCGGAGACGCTTGTCCAGACCGCGGAGGAGCGCTCCGCCGCCGGTGAGCACGATCCCACGGTCCATGATGTCGGCCGCCAGCTCCGGCGGCGTCCGGTCGAGCGTGGTCTTGATCGCGTCGATGATCGCGTTCACCGGCTCCTCGATCGCCCGACGCACCTCCTCGGCGCTGATCGTGATCGTCTTGGGCAGTCCGGAGACGAGGTCGCGGCCCTTGATCTCGGCGACGAGCTCGTCCGGCGTCGGGAACACGGACGCGATCGCGAGCTTGATCGCCTCCGCCGTCCGCTCGCCGAGCAACAACGAGTACTCCTTCTTCACGAACTGGATGATCGCCTCGTCGAGCTCGTCGCCGCCGATCCGGATGCTCGTCGACGTGACGATGCCGCCGAGCGAGATCACGGCGACCTCGGTCGTGCCGCCGCCGATGTCGACGACCATGTTGCCGGTGGGCTCGTGGATCGGGAGCCCAGCGCCGATCGCGGCGGCCATCGGTTCCTCGATGATGTACGCGCGGCGACTGCCGGCGGCGATCGTCGCCTCCTCCACCGCGCGCTGCTCCACGCCGGTGATCCCCGAGGGGACGCACACGACGACGCGGGGCTTCGCGAGCAGCCGGCGCTTGTGCACGCGCTGGATGAAGTACCGAAGCATCTTCTCGGTCACGTCGAAATCGGCGATCACGCCGTCCTTCAGGGGGCGAACCGCCTGGATGTGGCTGGGGGTGCGGCCGATCATCCGCTTGGCCTCGGCGCCCACCGCAAGGATAGCGCCGGTAAGGGTGTTGATCGCGACGACGGACGGCTCGTTCAGGACGACGCCGCGACCGCGAACGTAGACGAGCGTGTTCGCGGTCCCGAGGTCGACGGCCATGTCGCGACCAAGGAACCCGAGCACCCCTTCCGTCCCTTGGGAGCGAGACGTAGGGGAAGGCGTGTGCTGAACCCTTTCGGCCATGGGGTTACGCGCGCTCATTCAACAGGACAGGTCCGCGACCTGGCAACCCTGCGCGCTCGGCACCATCGGGTCGTCACACACGCCGATCGCGGATCATCAGCGTCGATAGGCTGCTCCGGCGATGGGCTACGCGGTGCTCTTCCCGGGACAAGGCTCGCAGGGGGTCGGGATGGC
>JBKOUM010000083.1:0-6090 GCA_046723385.1 Actinomycetota bacterium | reverse complement strand
CCGGCACACCGGTTCGCGTCCGATCGGGACAGGGAGAGCGTCGCGCACCATCTCGATGAGACGGTCCGCGACACCGGCTCGCTCGTCGAAGCGGTGCGCCTCGCCGTCGCGGAGCTCACGGGCGCCTACGCGCTCGTGGTCGTCTCCGCCGACCATCCCGGCGAGCTGGTGGGCGCCAAGGTGGCATCGCCCCTCGTGGTCGGGATGTGGGACGACGGCGAGGCGATGCTGGCCTCGGACGTACCCGCACTCCTGGGCCGTGCGAGCGTCGAGCGGCCGACGATCTTCCCCGTCGACGAGGGACGGATCGTCGCCGTGTCGCGACGAGGCGTCGCGCTCATGGACTTCGATGGGGAGCCGGCGGCGCTCGAGCCGATCCGCGTCGATTGGGATGTCACGCAGGCCCAGAAGGGCGGCTACCGGCATTTCATGCGCAAGGAGATCGACGAGCAGCCGGCCGCGATCCGCGACACCCTCGCGGGCAGGCTGCGCGGGGGGCGTCTCCAACTCGACGAGCTCCGCGTCCCCGACGACGTCCTCCGTGACGTGTCGAAGGTGTTCGTCGTGGCGTGCGGGACGGCGTTCCACAGCGGGCTCGTGGCGAAGTACGCGATCGAGCACTGGACCCGGCTGCCGGTCGAGGTCGAGATCGCGAGCGAGTTCCGCTACCGCGATCCGGTCCTCGGCCCCGACACGCTGACCCTCGCCGTGTCCCAGAGCGGCGAGACGATCGACACGCTCGAGGCGGCCCGCCACGCCCGACGCCAGGGCTCGCAGGTCTTGGCGGTGACGAACACGGTCGGTTCGTCGCTCGCCCGTGAGGCCGACGGCGTGTTCTACACCCACGCCGGTCCCGAGATCGGCGTCGCGGCGTCCAAGACCTTCGCGACGCAGATGGTCGCCCAGGAGCTCGTCGCTCTGTACCTGGCAAAGGTCCGCGACGCGAAGTTCCCGGAGGAGATCGCGGAGGTGCTCGCCGAGCTCGACGAGCTCCCCTCCAAGGTCCGTCGCGCGATCGCTCTCGACGCGCAGGTACGCACGCTCGCGACGCGCCTCGTCGACATGCGGGACGTCCTGTTCATCGGGCGCCACACCGGCTACCCGGCGGCGCTCGAGGGCGCGCTCAAGCTGAAGGAGCTGAGCTACATCCACGCGGAGGGCCAGCCCGCAGGCGAGCTCAAGCACGGCCCGATCGCGCTGATCGAGGACGGCGTGCCGGTGGTCGCGATCGCGACCCGCTGCCACGTCTACCCCAAGATGCTCTCGAACATCCAAGAGGTGAAGGCTCGTGGCGCATCGGTCATCGCCGTCGTGACGGAGGGCGACACGGAGGCCGCCGCGCTCGCGGACGACGTGCTGGAGGTACCCGAAACGCCGGAGCTGCTGTCGCCGGTCGTCGTGACGATCCCGCTGCAGCTCCTGGCGTATCACGTCGCCGACCTCCGTGGCTGCGACGTCGATCAGCCGCGGAACCTCGCGAAGTCGGTGACCGTCGAGTAGGAACGTGCTCCGCCAGGTCGCCCGTGCCTCGGTCGTCCTCGTGATCCTCGGTCCGGCGCTGGTGCTCGGCGCCTCGCCGTGCGCCGCCTGCACGTGCGTACCCCGGACGCCCGAGCAGCTCCTCCGACACGCGGACGCGGCGTTCGTTGGCGAGGTCGTCGACCAGCAGGTGATCGACGAGGTGACGACGGTCCAGACGTTCCGGGTGCGGAGCGTCTGCAAGGCAACGCTCGGGCCGACCGTCCAGATGATCGCCTCGCTCGGGTCCGGAGGCGGAGGCTCGTGCGGGATCCTGTACGGGGCCGGCGAGGTCGCCGTGATCCTCCACCGCCTCGGCGATGGCTGGACGACCGACGTGTGTTCGCGGATCACGGCGGCCCAGCTCACCAAGGTCGCCCCCTCGCCCGTGCCGCCGGTTCCCGAACCGAGTGGATCGACGACGCCCATCGTCCCCGTCGCGCCCGTCGGGGACGCGTCCGGCGGGCTCGGGTGGCAGGCGGCCGTCGTGGACCTGTTGGTGGGGGTCGCCGCGATCGCCCTCGCGCTCTCGCTCGGCGGGCGCCGAGACCGCGCGAACGGGCCGCTGCCGGGAGGTCCGGCGGAGCCTCCGGAGGAGGGCCGGGCTGACCCGCCGGGGTCCAGCGGCTAGCCTTTCGTCCGTGGAGATCGTCGGCCTCGGCGTCGACATCTGCGAGATCTCGCGGATGGAGCGCGCCCTGCAGCGGCATCCCTCGATGCGCGCCCGCGTGTTCACGCCGGAGGAGATCGCGTACTGCGACGCCAAGGCGCGGCCGGCGGAGTCCTACGCCGGTCGGTTCGCCGCGCGCGAGGCCGTGATCAAGGCGCTCGGCGGGTACCGCTCGCGCCGGTGGCAGGACATCAGCGTCACGCGGAACCCGGCCGGCGCCCCCTCGATCCTGCTGGCGGGGAACGCGAAGCGTCGCGCGGACGCTCTCGGCGTGTCGCGCGTGCTCGTCACCTTCTCGCACGAGCGAGCGAGCGCGATCGCGTTCGCCGTGGCGGTGACCGACCGATGAAACCGGTCCTGTCCCCGGCCGAGGCGGTGGAGCTCGATCGCGCGGCACAGGCGGATGGGGTGGCCGCGGTGGATCTGATGGAACGCGCCGGATGGGCGGTCGCGCGTGCCTGCGTCGATCTGACCGGCGGCTCCTACGGACGACGAGCGGTCGTCGTCTGCGGGAAGGGGAACAACGGAGGCGATGGGTTCGTGGCCGCGCGACACCTCGCTCGGTGGGGTCTGCGGGTCGTCGTGCTCCTCGCGGATGATCCCGCGGGCTTCCGGGAGCCGGCGTCGACGAACCATGCGCGGCTCGCTGAGGTCGGCGTCCGCGTCCGACCGCTCACCCCCGGCGTCCCCGATCGCGAGCTCGAGCGGGCGGACGTCGCCGTCGACGCGATCTTCGGGACGGGCTTCCGCGGCGTCCCCGAGGGTGGCTGGGCGGCGGCGATCGACGGGCTGAACGCTGCGCACTCGCCGGTCGTTGCCGTCGACATCCCGAGCGGCGTCGACGGCACGACCGGCGCGGTGGACGGCGCCGCGGTCCGAGCGGATCTCACCGTGACGTTCGGAGCGGCGAAGACCGGAGAGGTCCTGATGCCGGGCGCCGAGCTGGCGGGGGATCTCCGCGTCGTCGACATCGGCTTCCCCGACGAACGCATCCCTCGAACGACGGGGCTCACCGAGCCGGCGGACGTGGTCGAGATCTTGCCGGAGCGCGCGCCCGACGCGCACAAGAAGGCGAGCGGCACGCTGGTGATCGTGGCCGGCTCCCGGCGGATGACGGGCGCTGCCAAGCTGATCGCTCGCGCCGCGGCGCGGATCGGCGCCGGCTACGTCGTCGTCGCCGCGCCGGCGTCGATCCTCCCGGTGATCCAGACCGAGCTCACGGAGACGGTGTTCCTGCCGCTCCCGGAGACGGAGGCCGGCTCGGTCGCCCACGACGCCCTGGGGTCCGTGATGGGCGTGCTCGACGGGGCGGACGCGCTGTCGCTCGGCCCCGGGCTCTCCACCGACACCGACACGGAGGCCTTCGTGCGGTCCGTGGTCCGCGAGTGTCCGGTGCCGTTCGTGCTGGACGCCGACGGGCTCAACGCCTTCGCGGGAGACGCCGACGCGATCGCGGACCGGAAAGCCGAGGCGATCCTGACCCCCCATCTCGGCGAGCTCGCCCGGCTCACCGGTGCGAACGAGGACCGGCTGGGGGCAGCGCGCGGCCTCGCGACGCGCTCGAGCGCGATCGCGTTGGTGAAGGGGAGCCGGACGGTGATCGCGCGACCCGACGGCGCGGCGCGAATCAACGCCACGGGATCGCCGGTGCTCGCGACCGCGGGCACCGGCGACGTGTTGACCGGCACGATCGGCGGTCTCCTCGCCCGGAGGGTCGAGCCGTTCGCGGCCGCATGGGCCGGCGCGTACGTCCACGGGGTCGCCGGGATCGTCGCGGGTCTCGCCCGGAGCGAGGGGAGCGTCGCCGGCGACGTTGCCGAGCGTCTGCCGGATGCAATCGAGCTGATCCGGAGCCAGGCATGAGCGGGTTCCGGCCCACGAGCGCTCAGGTCGACCTCGCGGCGATCCGGGACAACGTCCGGGCGCTGAAGCCGGACGGCGTGGAGCTGATGGCGGTGGTCAAGGCGAATGCCTACGGGCACGGCGACGTCCCGGTCGCGCGGGCGGCGCTGGAGGCCGGCGCCACGTGGCTCGGGGTGGCTCTGGTCGAAGAGGGGCTCGCCCTCCGGATGGCCGGCATCGAGGCGCCGATCCTGGTGCTCTCGGAAGTGCCGGTCGGGTCGGAGGCGGTCGCTCTCGCGCACCGGCTCACCCCTTCGCTCTTCACCCGGAGCGGCCTGCGCCGGCTCGCGGATGCCGCGCCCGGTCGCGTCGCCGTCCACGTGAAGGTCGACACGGGGATGCATCGGGTGGGCGTGTGGCCGCCCGACGACGCGCCGGGATTCGTCCGGGACGTGACCTCGGCGGGCCTCGAGGTGGAGGGCATCTTCACCCACCTCGCGAGGAGCGAAGACGACGAGGTCACGACGAAGCTGCAGCTGGAGCGGCTCGGGGACGTGGTCCACGCGGTGCGGGCGGCGGGCATCGCCCCCCGGTACGTGCACGCCGCGAACAGCGGGGGGTTGATCCGTCACCCCGAGGCGCACCTCGACATGGTCCGCGGGGGGATCGCGATCTACGGGATCCCTCCTGCCCCCGGCGTTGGCGACGGCCTCGGCCTCCGCCCGGCTCTCTCCTGGCGCACGTCCGTCGGATCCGTCAGGCGGTTGGAGGCCGGGGAGCGGCTCAGCTACGGCCATCGCTACGAGCTCGACCACCCGGCGTGGGTCGCCACCGCCCCCGTCGGCTACGCCGACGGGTACCCTCGCCGGGCCTGGTCGACCGCCGAGGTGCTCCTGGGCGGTCGACGGCGTCGGATCGCGGGCACCGTCACGATGGATCAGCTGATGATCGATCCCGGCGACGATCGGCCCGCGGAGGGGGACGAGGTCGTGTTGCTCGGACGGCAGGGTGACGAGGAGATCACCGCGTGGGAGCTGGCCCAGCACGCCGGCACGGTGGGCTACGAGATCGTGACCAGGATCGGGCCGCGCGTCCCGAGGGAGTACCGCGGGTGAAGCGGCGTACGGCCGTGCTGTCGGCGGGGATCGCGGCGGGCCTGGCCGCGGGGATGATCGGGAGCGCGCTCGTCCGTCGGCGTCCCGCCACCGACGTCGAGCCGATCGGGGCCGTCCCTCCCGACGACCTGGGCATGGTCGCCTCGTTCGACGGGACCGAGATCGCCGTCCGGGCCTCCGGGGATCCGGCGGCGCAGGTCGTGATCCTCGCCCACGGGTTCAGCCTCGACATGTCCGTGTGGTGCGACGTCTGGCCCGAGCTCGCGCGGACGGCGCGCGTCGTGACGCTCGACCTCCGATCCCACGGCGCGAGCGGGCGCGCGGCCCACGGCGATCTCAGTCTGCGCTCGATGGGCAGGGACATCGCGGCGGTCGTCGACGTCGTCTCGCCCGACCGGCCCGCCGTCCTCGTGGGGCATTCGATGGGTGCCGTCGCGATCCTCGCGCTCGCCGAGCAACGGCCCGAGCTCTTCGGGCCGCGGATCGCTGGCGTTGCGTTGATCGGCGCGGGATCGTCGGACCTGCTCAAGGGGGCGATGGGCTCGGTCACCGAGCTGCTGCGACCGCGGCTGGGCTCGCTCCAGGCGGCGGCCCGGCGCGTGGATGGTCTCCGCAGGGCCGTGCTCGCGAGCCCGCTCGGCGTGAGCGGGGTCGTCGCCCGGGTCACGCAGTTCGGGCCGAACGCGTCCTCGCGCGTCGTCGATCACGTGGTCGCGCTCGCGCAGCGAACCGCCTCCGAGGTTTGGACCGACGCGTTGCCCGAGCTGATGGAGATGGATCTGCGTCACGCCGTCCCGAGGGTCCGCGTCCCGGCCCTCGTGCTGGCGGGAGAGCTCGACCGCGTGACGCCCCCGGCGGGCGCGGTCGCGCTCGCGGCTGCGCTGCCCGAGGGGCGTCTCGTCCTGATCCCGGACACCGGCCACATCCCGATGCTCGAAGCGCCGG
>JBKOUM010000001.1:0-9083 GCA_046723385.1 Actinomycetota bacterium | reverse complement strand
GCGTCGAGGAGTTCCGCGAGGCCGACGAGCCCTTCGCGTTCTACAACCCCCCGACCGAGGACGGCTCCCGCCCCGGGATCTACTACATCAACGCGTATGACCTGTCCGACCGCGCGCTCCACCACGTCGCGTCGGTCACGTACCACGAGGCGAACCCGGGCCATCACTTCCAGATCGCGCTCGAGCAGGAGATGCCCGAGCGGTCCAACCTCCGAAGGTTCGGAGCCGCGCTCGCAGGCAGCGCCTACTGCGAGGGCTGGGGGTTGTACTCGGAACGGCTCGCCGACGAGATGGGCCTCTACCTCGACGCGTGGGAGCGGCTCGGGATGCTCGACAACCAGGCGCATCGGGCGGTTCGGCTGATCACGGACACGGGGATCCACGCGCTCGGCTGGACGCGCGAGGCATCGATCGACAAGCTCGAGGAGGCCGGGCAGACGCATACCGACGCCGTGATCGAGGTCGATCGCTACATCGGGATGCCGGGTCAGGCGCTGTGCTACATGATCGGGATGATCGAGATCGAGAAGGCTCGCGAAACGGCACGGGGCAGGGACGGCGCATCGTTCTCGCTCCGAGACTTCCACGACAAGGTGCTCGCGATCGGTCAGCTCCCGCTGCCGTCGTTCCGCCGGACGTTCGGCACGACGTGACGTGACGACCCCGGGCGACACGCGCTCCGGATCGATCAGGCTGCCGAACGCCAGGCCTCCCGGATCTTGACCCGCCCGCGCGTCCGAAGCACCGCGCCCGAGTAGAGACGCGCCGCCAACGGTACGAGCAGGATCGTCGATCCGATCAAGAGGACGAGCGAGAGCGCGATCTGCCAGCCCGGAGCCGCGCCGAGCACGATCCGAACCGGCATCGCCAGCGCCGACGACGTCGGCAGGAGCGACGCGATCACCTGGAGCCTTCCGTTCGGATCCTGGAGCGCGCCGATCGAGATGAAGAATGACACGAGGATCGTCAGGTTGATCGGGACGATCACGTTCTGGAGCTCCTCCATCCGCGTCACGAGCGACCCGGCCGCCGCGAACAGCGTCGCGTAGAACGCGAAGCCCAGGATGAACCACCCGATCACCAGCCCGACCGCGCCCAACGCGGTCGGGCCGACGTCCTTGAGCGCCCCCGTGAGGAGGGCGAGACCGATCGCGAACGACGCGATGAACACGAGCTGCGCCAGGCCCAGCACGCCGATGCCGACGATCTTGCCCAGGAGCAGCTGCCGCGCGCGGATCGCGGACAGGAGCATCTCGACGACGCGGGACGCCTTCTCCTCGATGACGCCGCTCGCGACCCAGATCCCGTAGCCGAAGAGCTGGCCGTACAACAGGAGCACGCCGACGAAGGCGATCGCCGCGGTTTGGTCGCGATCGGGCGGCGCGGCTTCGAGGGCCGTCAGCTTCAGGGAGGTTGCGCGCGCCGCGTCGAGCTCGCTCTGCGGGACGCGGTGCTCCTCCAACAGCGCCGTCACCGCGGCGTCGCGCGCCGATCCCTGCACCAGCGTGATGAGTGGGTCGGGGACCCCCTGGAGACCTCGGAGCTGGTCGCCCATGACGACCGCGTCGACCGAACCGTCGCGGAGCGCGGTGTTCGCGGTCGCCTCGTCCGGAAGGTCATGGAGCCTCACGGTCACCCCCGCGTTGTCGGCGAGGTCGACCGTTCCTTCCGCGGTCGTCGCCGACCCGACGTACCCCAGGTCGTACGACGGGCCTGAGGTCGCCACGTTCGACGCGCGGGCGAGCACCAGGATCGAGATCACCGCGACGTTGATCAGGGTCGAGACGAGGAAGCTGCGCTCGCGGAGCCGCACCCAGAAATCCCGGCGCGCCACCAGTCGCCACGTGCCGCGGTCGGTCGCGGCGTTCGCGCTCGGCGCTTCCCCACCCGTCCCATGCTCCTCGCTCACTCCTGGATCACCTCGCGGAAGAGCTCCGAGAGCGAGCGGCGGACGGGGCCGAAGTCGACGACGTCGCCTTCGGCCCGCGCGAGGTCCAGCAGGCGCTGCGGGTCGGCGGCACCGTCGAGCTCCAGCACGACGGTGGCGCCGTCCTGCTCGGCCAGCGTGACGCCCGGCACGACCTCCCACCACCCGTCGGCGGCCGTGGGCACGTCGACGCGCCAGAGGTTCCTCGCGCGCATCGCCCTCAGCTCCTCGATCGAGCCGCGCGCGACGACCCTGCCGTGGTCGATCAGGACGACCTCGTCGCACACCCGCTCGACGAGCTCGAGCTGGTGGCTGGAGAACACGACGGGGACGCCGCGCTCGCGGGCCTCGCGGCGCAGCACCCCGGTCAGAACGTCGACGCCGACGGGGTCGAGCCCCGAGAACGGTTCGTCCAGGACCAGGACGTCCGGCTGATGGACGAGCGCGGCGGCGAGCTGGACGCGCTGCTGGTTGCCCAGGGACAGCGTCTCGATCCGGGCGCGTGGATCACCGACGACCTCGAGCAGCTGGAGCAGCTCGGTGGCGCGGCTGCTGGCCACGCCCTTGGGCGTGCCGCGCAGTCGCGCCAGGTACACGAGCTGTTCGTGCACGCGCATCTTGGGGTAGAGGCCGCGCTCCTCCGGCATGTACCCGAAGCGCCTGCGCGTCACCGCGTCGACCGGCCGGTTCCGCCATAGGACGCTCCCGGCGTCGGCCTGTAGGACGCCGAGCGTGATCCGCATCGTCGTCGTCTTGCCGGAGCCGTTGCGCCCGACGAATCCGACGATCCGTCCCTCCGGCACCTCGAACGAGACGCCGTCGAGCGCGACGACGCCGTCGAACCGACGGTGCAGGTCGATCAGTCGGAGCACGGGCTCGCCCAGGATAGGCGAGCCCGTGCGCGCGACCGGGATGTGCGGTCGATCAGGCGACGGCCGCGGCGGGAACCGCCGCGTCCGTCTCGAGCGCGATCTTCACCACGTCTCGGACGTCGTCCGCGAGGTGGAAGGTCATCTCCTCGCGGACCTGCTCCGGGACGTCGTCCAGGTCGCCTTCGTTCCGCCGCGGGAGGACCACCTCGGTCAGCCCGGCCCGGTGCGCCGCCAGGACCTTCTGCTTCACGCCTCCGATCGGGAGGACGCGGCCCTGCAGCGTCACCTCGCCGGTCATCCCGACCGACGGCCGGACCGTTTCGCCGGTGAGGAGCGACACGAGCGCCGTCGTCATCGTCACGCCCGCGCTCGGACCGTCCTTGGGCACCGCGCCCGCGGGCACGTGCACGTGGAAACGGCCGGTGAGTCGCTCCGGCGCGATCCCGAGCTCCGACGCGTGCGACCGGACGAACGAGAGCGCGATCTGCGCCGACTCCTTCATCACGTCGCCGAGCTGACCGGTGAGGGTCAGGCCCTCGCCTTCCTCCTCGCGGGTCGCCTCGATGAAGAGCACGTCGCCTCCCGTCCCGGTGACGGCGAGACCCGTCGCGACGCCGGGAACCGACGTGCGCTCGGCCAGCTCCTCGAACGAGAACCGGGCGCGGCCGAGGTAGCCGCGGACGTCGTCCCGCCCGACCGCGACGGGCGCGGTCGCCTCGCCGGCGGCGAGCTTGGTCGCGACCTTGCGGAAGATCTTGCCGAGCTCCCGCTCGAGGTTGCGGACGCCTGCCTCGCGCGTGTACGACGCGACGACCTCACGGAGCGCATCGTCGTCGACGCTGACCTCGTCCTCGCGGAGCCCGTTCCGCTCGATCTGGCGCGGCATGAGGTGGTGCCGCGCGATCGCGACCTTCTCGTCCTCGGTATACCCGTCCAAACGGAGGACCTCCATCCGGTCGAGCAACGGGCCGGGGATCGTCTCGGAGACGTTGCCGGTCGCGACGAACAGGACCTCGGAGAGATCCAGGTCGACGTCGAGGTAGTGGTCGCGGAACGTGTGGTTCTGCGCCGGGTCGAGCACCTCGAGCAGCGCGGACGACGGGTCGCCGCGCCAGTCGGCGCCGACCTTGTCGATCTCGTCGAGCATCATCACCGGGTTCTTCGTCCCGGCGTCCTTGAGCGCGCGTACGATCCTGCCCGGCAGGGCGCCCACGTACGTGCGCCGGTGCCCGCGGATCTCGGCCTCGTCGTGCACGCCGCCGAGGGACACGCGGACGAACTTCCGCCCCAGCGCGCGGGCGACCGACTCACCGAGCGAGGTCTTGCCGACACCTGGAGGACCGATCAGGGTCAGGATCGCGCCCGACCCGCGGCCGCTCGCCTCGGAGAGGCCACGCTCCGCGCGGAGCTTCCTGACGGCCAGGTACTCGACGATCCGGTCCTTCACGTCATCGAGTCCCTCGTGGTCCTCGTCGAGGATCCTGCGCGCGTCCGTGATGTCGAGGTTGTCGTCGGTCCGGATGTTCCACGGCAGCTCGGTCATCCAGTCGAGGTACGTGCGGATCCATCCGTATTCGGGCGACTGCTCCGACGTTCGCTCCAGCCGGCCGAGCTCGCGCTCCGCCTGCTCGCGGACGCCATCGGGCATGCCGGCTTCCTCGACCTTGGTCCGGAGCGTCTCGATCACGTCTTCGGAACCGTCCTCGCCGAGCTCCTTGCGGATCGCGGACATCTGCTCGCGGAGGATCGCCTCACGCTGGCGCTGCTCGAGGCTGTCGGTCACCTCGTCGCGGATCTTCTCCTTGACCTGAACCTCGGCGAGCGTGTCCTTGGCCCACTCGAGCACGAGCTCCAGGCGACGCTCCACGTCGACGGTCTCCAGGACCTCGACCTTCCGCTCGAACGACAGGTCGGGCGAGTAGCCGGCCGTGTCCGCGATCTGACCGGGATCGGATAGCCCGCGGAGGAAATCGGCCACGGCGGGCATGCCGCGTGCCTCCACGATGCTCTCGACCGTGGCCCGGTACTCACGCGCGAGGCTCTTGGCGCGCTCGGACGGCTCGGTTTCGGGTACGGGATCGACCTGGACCCATGTCGCGGACCCGGTGCCGGCCACGCCGACGCCGATCGATGCTCGGCTGAGGCCACGGATCACCAGGGCCTCCGTGCCACCCCGGATCTTGCCGAGGTCCTCGATCTTGGCGATCGTCCCGACGCGCGCGTAGCGCTCGTCGATACGAGGCACGAGCACGAGGAGCCGGTCGACGTCGCCTGCGGCGGCGTCGACCGCCGCCCTCGCGTCGGGCGACTCCAGGGTGAGCGTCACCACCATCCCCGGCAGGACCACGCCGGTCGTCAGGGGCAGGAGGGGAAGAGCGAGGGTGTCGAGATCCGCCATCGGATGATTCCTTTCAGGTCGAGCGTTCGCACCTGCAAGAACGTGGACCCCGCGTCCCGCATTCCCGGACCGGGTAGCACGATTACAACATTACGGCTCGCAACGTGAACGTTCCGTCAAGCGTGGACTGCAGAGGTGTCGATGTCGGACGCGCCCCGTAGGCTGTGGCGGATGGCGGGAGCGATCGTCGTCGAGGGACTCGTCAAGAGCTTCGGCACCGTAGAGGCACTGCGCGGCATCGATCTTGACGTTGCTCCGGGGACCGTGTTCGGACTGCTAGGCCCCAACGGCGCGGGCAAGACGACCGCGGTGCGGATCCTGACCACGCTCCTGCTCCCGGATTCGGGGCGGGCGGAGGTCGTTGGGCTCGACGTGGTGCGCGATGCCGAAGCCCTCCGCAGCAGGATCGGGCTCGCCGGTCAGTCCGCGGCCGTCGACGAGAACCTGACCGGCCTCGAGAACCTCCAGATGGTGGGCCGGCTGTACCACCTGCCCGCCGCTGAGGCGAAGCGCCGCGGCGTCGAGATCCTCGACCGGTTCGACCTCTCGGATGCCGCTGACCGGCAGGCCAAGACGTACTCCGGCGGCATGCGCCGGCGCCTCGACGTCGCGGCCAGCCTCGTCGCGCGCCCGGACGTCTTGTTCCTGGACGAGCCGACCACCGGGCTGGACCCGCGGAGCCGGATCGATCTGTGGGCCATGATCCGCGAGCTCGTTCGGGAGGGCAAGACGATCCTCCTCACGACGCAATACCTGGAAGAGGCCGACATCCTGGCCGAGCGGGTCGCGGTGATCGACCTGGGAACCGTGATCGCGGAGGGCACCCCGGACGAGCTGAAGGACCAGATCGGCGGGGAGGTCCTGGAGCTCCACGTCGAGGATCGCGCGGACGCCGGCAGGGTTGCCGACGTGCTGCGCGGGATCGGAACGGGAGAATCGACGGTCGATCCCGAGGCGGGAAGGGTCCGGGTCCCGGTCGGATCGGCCGGACCGGCCGCGCTCCTCGAGAGCGTCCGACGGCTCGACGACGGGCAGATCGCGCTCGCGGATATCGCCCTGCACCGCCCGACGCTGGACGACGTCTTCCTCTCGCTGACGGGTCACGCCGCCGAGCAGGAGGAACAAGAGGCTGAGACGCAGCAGCGAGGCCGGACCCGGCGGAGGGAGGGTCGATGAACGTCGCCGTGCAGCCGTCGACTCGCCTCGGTCCGGGCGCGCGCGTCCGGTTCGCGCTCGCCGACGGCATGGTGGTGATGCGCCGGAACCTCGTGCAGATCTCACGCATCCCGACCGTGCTGGTCTTCGAACTGGTCCAGCCGATCATGTTCGTGCTGCTGTTCCGGTTCGTCTTCGCCGGCAACATCATCACGCCCCCCGGACTGACGTACGTGATGTACCTGTTGCCCGGGATCTTCGTACAGAACTCGATCTTCGGATCCACGACCACCGCGATCGGCTTGGCCGAGGACATGAAGAAGGGACTGATCGATCGGTTCCGCTCGTTGCCCATGGCGCGGTCTGCGGTGCTCGTCGGCCGGACGACGTCCGACCTGGCGAAGAACCTGATCCTGCTGATCCTCGTGATCGGCGTGGGGTACCTGGTCAGCTTCAGGTTCCAGAACGGGCTCATCGGCGCGATCGGGATGGTGGTCCTCGTGCTCGCCGTCGGCTTCGTCTTCTCGTGGATCTCCGCCGTCGTCGCGCTCGCGATCAAAGAGGTCGAAGGCGTGCAGGCCGCGATGTTCACCGGGATCTTCCCGATCGTCTTCATCAGTTCTGCGCTCGTGCCGGTCCAGGGGATGGTCTCGTGGATCCAACCGATCGCCGAGCACAACCCCGTGACGGTCTGGGCCAACTGCGCTCGCGTGCTGGCCCTGGGCGACGTGGCGCTCCCACCCAACTACGGTCCCCAGAGCTTGGAGGGCCTGCTCGTCGGCTCCGTCCTCTGGATCGTGGGCCTGCTCGTGATCTTCGTCCCGCTCGCGATCAGGATGTACAAGAGGCTCACGTGAGGGAACATCTCCGGGCGGACCCCGGTTTCACCGTCTAACGCCGCGCCGCAGACCACACTGAACAGGGGGTCAGATGTTCGGCTTCGAAGGGGACAACGCTCGCGAGAAGGTCATCGTCCTGCTCACGATGTGCTTCGCGCTCGCGATGGCGATGCTCGACAACACGGTCGTCAACGTCGCCCTTCCGAGCATCCAGAAAGACCTCGGCGCCGGCTTCAGCGAGCTCCAATGGGTGGTCGACGGCTACGTCCTCGCGTTCGCGTCGCTGTTGCTCACCGGCGGGATCATCGGAGACCGGTACGGCCGCAAGAAGATGTTCCTGGCGGGCGTCGGGGTCTTCACGGTGTTCTCGTTCCTCTGCGGCGTCTCGCAGAACCCGACCCAGCTGATCGCGTTCCGCGCGTTGCAGGGGGTCGGCGGCGCGCTCCTGATCCCGGGCACCCTCTCGATCTTGACCGTGACCTTCCCGGTGAACGAGCGCGCGAAGGCGCTCGGCATCTGGGCCGGTGTCTCGGGTATCGCGCTCGCCCTGGGACCCACGCTGGGCGGGTACATGGTCGAGCATCTCGGCTGGCAATCGGTCTTCTTCCTGAACGTCCCGATCGGGATCGTCGCGCTGATCGTCGCCGTCCGCACGGTCACCGAGTCGGTCTCGGAGGTGGAACGGCAGCTCGACGTGTGGGGACTCGTCCTCGGGACCGCGGCGCTCTTCTTCGTCACGTACGGGTTGATCGAGGCCAACCAGCTCGGGTGGGGCAGCGCACGGATCGTGGGGTCGTTCGTCCTGTTCGCCGTCTTCCTGGTCACGTTCCTGTGGTGGGAGATACGGAACCCGCACGCCATGATGCCGATGCGCTACTTCCGCGTCCCGGCGTTCTCCGCGGGGAACGCCGTGGCTTTCAGCATCGGGCTCGGCATGTTCGCGACGTTCTTCTTCCTGACGATCTACATGCAGACGATCCACGGCTATTCGCCGTTCCGAGCGGGCGCGGCGTTCCTGCCACTGACGCTCGCGATCATCGTGACCGCGCCGAACGCCGGGCGCTACGCGTCCGAGCACGGGTCGCGCGCGCCCATGACCTACGGACTGATCCTCACCGGAACCGGCCTCTTGTTGCTCGGCCTGCTCCTGACCCCGACCACGTCCTACTGGGTCATGTTCCCGATCTACCTCATGATGGGTCACGGCATGGGGGCGACGATGGCGCCCATGACGGCAGCCGTCATGAACTCCGTCGGACCGCAGCGAGCGGGACTCGGGTCGGCCATGACCAACACCAGCCGCGAGGTCGGAGGTGTGCTCGGCATCGCGCTCCTCGGGGCCATCTTGACCACGGAGCTGAAGAGCGCGTTCGCGCCCGCCGTCGCCGGACTGGGCCTGAACGCCCAGCAGCTCGGGCTGATCAACGATGCGGCGAAGCACGGGAGCCTGGTGACGACGGGGATCGGGCTCTCACCGGATCAAGCCTCGGCGCTCCGATCCGCGTTCGACGACGCATTCATGAAGGGGTTCCACCCGGCCCTCGTGCTCGCCGGCGCCATCGTCCTGTTCGCGGCTATGATCGCGAACCGGCTCATCCCCGGACGCGCGACGGTGGCAGAGGCCCACGCCGCGGCCGCGGCCGACCACACGGCGCCCGTTCCGGTCGAGATGTGAACCGAACGGTACCCAGCTGCCCGGCTTGAACACCATGTCGGCCACGACCAGGGTCAGCACGACCAAGTCGATGCGCGAGATCGCGAAGATCCGCTTGATCCGCCGTTGGATCTCGGGGTCGGATGGGTCGCGCTCGGCACCGAGCTTCCCGAGCCGCTCGGACTCCGGTCCCAGGAAACCAGCGCCGGTGACGATCGTGATCGCGATCCCCACCAGC
>JBKOUM010000143.1:0-20517 GCA_046723385.1 Actinomycetota bacterium | reverse complement strand
CGACAGCGCGGTCAACCCATCCTGCACGACGAGGGAGATCCCGAAGACCGCCTTGAGATCCGGCTCGTCCCAGCACGGGAAGCACATCCGCGCGTCGGTCGCCTCGAAGTGCGTCGACGCGATCACGTGCGACGCGCCGTCGTCCCGGTAGGTCGATCGGTAGAACCCGACCATCCGGTCGTTGAGCGTTCCTCGGAACGAGAGCCGGAGGATCCACTCCCCCGGCTCGGCCGTCTCGGCGAGCCCGAGCGTCACGCGCTCCGACCCCGGGTCGAGCACGATCTTCTCGAGCTCGATCGAGGTGCCGTCGGCCCGCTCGAGCGCACCGTCGAGCACCTCGATCTCCTTGGCGTTCAGCACGACCTCGGTCACCGGCTCGTGGACGGTGATCGCGACGGTCTCCTGACCGGTGAACGCCGCGTCGTCGAGCGAGGGCGAGAGGGTCAGGTCGTAGCGGGACGGCGTGACCGTCCGCGGGAGGCGGTAGGTGGCCTCGGAGTCCGTCGCGGGTTGCTGATCCACTCGGCGCTCAGTCGTTCACGTAGGTCAGCCAGCCGGCGTGGTTCGGATCCTCACCCTTGGTCGCGGCGAAGAACGCGTCCTGGAGCTCTTTCGTGACGGGACCGCGATGCCCCGCGCCGACCTGCCGGTCGTCGACCTCGCGGATCGGCGTCAGCTCGGCGGCGGTCCCGGTGAAGAAGCACTCGTCCGCGTTGTACAGATCGGTGCGGACGAGGTTCTCGAGCCGCACCTCGTAGTCACGCTCGCGAGCGAGCGTGACGACCACCGCGCGGGTGATCCCATCCAGACAGCCGGCCTGCGTCGGCGGCGTGGACAGGACGCCGTCACGGACCACGAAGACGTTCTCGCCGGAGCCGTCGGTGATGAACCCGGCTTCGTTGAGCATGATCGCTTCGTCATACCCCGCCTTGAGGGACTCAACCTTGGCCAGCACGCTGTTGATGTACTGTCCGTCGGCTTTGGCCGCGGCCGGGAGCGCGTTCTGGGAGTTGCGGCGCCAACTGCTGATCTTGATCCGCACGCCCTGTTCCAGCGCTTCCTCGCCGAGGTAGGCGCCCCAGGGCCACACCGCGATCGACACGTTGATCGGTGCGTTCAGCGGGTTCACCCCCATCTCGCCGTACCCGCGGATCGCGATGGGCCGGATGTAGCAGCTGCTCAGACCGTTGGCCCGGATCACGTCCTTGGTCGCCTGCACGAGCTCGTCGTAGGAGTACGGGAGGTCCATGTGGTAAAGCTTCGCGCTGCGCAGGAGCCGCTGGAGATGCTCCTCCAGGTGCCAGACGGCCGGTCCGCGAGTCGTCTCGTACGCGCGGATTCCTTCGAAGACACCGCTCCCGTAGTGCAGCGCGTGCGACAGCACGTGAACCTTGGCGTCGGCCCAGTCCACGAGCTCTCCGTCCATCCAGATCTTGTCGACCTCGGCGATGGGCACTCGGGGCTCCTCCTGTCCGTACCACGCGACCCGATCGGGGAGGCACAAGGATACCGACCGCCGCCCGCACTGTGGTCGGGGTCAGGACGAACGCGGTCCGGCCACGTCGTAAGCCCGCCATGCCAGAGCGAAGAGGTGCGGCGGCGTCTGGTCGAGCGGGCCGAACCGCTCCTGGGCCCACGCTCGGACCTCCGGCGCGAGGCGGGCGAGCTCGTCGGCGGGGACGCGCCACGTCCACGAGAACCGGTTCGCCTCGATCCCGTCGAGGAACACCGACAACGGCTGCGCGTCGGCGTCGGTGAGGACCGGGAGCTCTCGCCGGGTGGCGCCGAGATCGATCATGGCGCGGTCGAGCGTCTCGTGGTCTCCCCACATGATCCCGACCGGCTCGTTCGGCAGCCCCAGCAGCTCGTTGAACCGGTCCTGGACCTGGGCACGTGGTCCCGTCCCGTACGAACCGAGGAGGATCAGGAGCACGCCGCCGGGACCGACCACCCGGACGAGCTCCTCGAGCGCCGTTCGCCAGGAAGCGATGAGATGCAAGACCCACCTGACGACGCCGCCACCGAAGGCCCGATCCTCGAACGGCATCCGGGTCGCGTCGCCGAGCATGATCGGGAAAGGGATGCCGCCCGCCTTCTCGGCCAAGACGCGCAGCATCGGCTCGGACAGATCGAGGCCGGCCATCGGGATCCCGGCTTCCGAGAGCGGGAGCGCGACCTGCCCCGTCCCGACACCGACCTCTAGCACCCGACCTCGTCCTCGAAGCTCGCCGGCGAGGAGCTCCGTCTGCCGGCGCACGGCCCCATCGGTCAGCCCGCGGGTCTCGTCGTAGTACGCGGCGGCGCGGTCGAACGAGGTCGAACCGCTCGAGCTCACCCGACCGGCACCCGCTTGGCCGGGTCGTAGAAAGGCAGGCCGGCGACCGATGCCGGACGCGAGCCCGAGGACGACCGGATCACCACGGCGGTGCCCTCTTCCACGTGGGTGGCCGGGACCCACGCGTAGCCGATGTTCTTCTCCAGGCGCGGCGACCATGCGCCCGCGGTGATCCGACCGATCGGCCGATCGGCCTGATCGACGACCGGCCAGAAGTCGTTCAGGGCCCCCTCGTCGGTCATCGGCGGGCCGCCGATCTCGACGCCGACGAGCTTGCGATCGACGCCCTCTTCGGCGATCCGGGACAGCGCTTCCTTCCCGATGAAGTCGTCCGGCTGGGCGAGCTCCACGTACTTCTCGAGACCGGTCACGTGGAACGGCGTATCGCTCGTCACGCGGAAGTCCGAACCGTAGTTGAAGATCCCGGCCTCGATCCGCCGGGCTTCCGACGGCGCGATCGCGCGGATCCCGAACGGGGCGCCGGCCTCCTCCACGCGGCGCCAGAGGTCGTCGCCGCGCGCAGGGTCCCGGAGGTAGATCTCGTACCCGATCTCGCCCGTCCATCCGGTTCTCGAGACGACGACGGGGATCCCGTCGACCTCCGCCTCGGTGCACCGGTAGTACCGGAGGTCGGCGACGGCGTCGCCGAACACCGAACGGATCACGTCCTTCGAGCGCGGTCCCTGGACCTGCATCGGGGCCACGTCGGCCTCGTCCAGGTCCACGTCCATGCCGGCGAACGCGGCCACACCCTTCGCGTACAGCAGGGCGTCGGAGTCGGCGAGCGCCAGCCAGAAGTGGTCCTCACCGAGCCGGAGCAGCACGGGGTCGTTCACGATCCCGCCGCGCCGGGCGGTGATCAGGACGTACTTGCACTGCCCGACCTCGCACGTGCTCAGGTCCCGGCAGGTGAGCAGGTTCGTGAACGCGAAGGCATCGGGCCCCGTGATCTCGAGGCACCGCTCGACGCTGACGTCCCACATCGTCACGTCGTTCACGAGCGCCCAGTACTCGGTGATCGGGTCGTCGTAGAGGGTGGGAAGCAGCATGTGGTTGTAGAGGCCCCAGCTCTTGCAACCGGCTCGTTTGGTCGCCTCGTAGTAAGGGGACTTCCGGTACCAAGGCTGGACGTAGAACGTGAACGTTTCGGACCCCACGCGGCTCCTCCTGCATCCGGCTGCTTCCGGTCCGGCGGAGCGTACCCGACGTGAGGTGGCCCGGTGATGGCATGCTTCGGGGGACATCGGAAGCCGATACCTCTCCAAGATGCGTTCCGTCGACGACCTGCTCCGCGACGTTCACGCCCTGATCGGGCACATCCCCGTGATCCCGTACGTGGCGCGCGGCGCATCGCCCAGGACGATCCGCTTCGGACCGCAGGTCGAGGACACGTTCGGCCACGCTCCACACGAGTTCGTCGACGCCCCCGGTCTCTGGCCGGGCTTGATCCACCCCGACGATGGCGGGGTCCTGGCGCGTGAGGCACCTCGCGGCGCCGATCGACGGGTCGTCACCTATCGAGCGCTGGTCGCCGACGGCGGCTACCGGTGGTTCCGCGACGAGTCGGTCTACGCCGACGACGTCGACGGCGGGAGCTGGATCGGTGTGCTCTCGGACGTCACGATGGAGCGAGCCAACGAGGACGCGCTCCGTGAGACCGTCGGGAAGTTCCGCGCGGTCGTCGAGCAGTTGCCGGCGGTCGTCTACCTCCACCGGCCCGGCCCGGACCCCGGCAACATCCCGGAGTTCATGAGCCGACGGTACGAAGAGATCTTCGGCTACCCGATCGAGGAGCGGATGGCCGATCCCGATCTCTGGACGAAGATCCTGCACCCCGACGATCGCGAGCGGGCGCTCGAGGTCGCGCGACACGCCGGCGCCACCGGCGAGCCGTTCTCGATGGATTACCGGATCGTTCGCAAGGACGGCGAGGTCGCGTGGATCCATGACGAGACGGTGCTGGTCCGCGACGACCGTGGCGCTCCCCTGTTCTGGCAGGGGGTCGCCACGGACGTCACGGAACGCAAGCAGACCGAGCAGGCCCTCCGCGACGCCGCGGCCAAGTTCCAGACGCTCGCCGAGCAGATCCCCGCGGTGACCTACATCGAGCAGCTCGGGGAGACGGCGATGCCGATCTACATGAGCCCGCAGTACGAGGCGATCCTGGGTTTCACACCCGAAGAGCGTCTGGCGACCCCTGGGTTGTGGGAGTCGCGGCTGCACCCGGAAGATCGCGACCGCGTCCTGGCCGAGGTCGCCGCGATGAGCGACCACGTCGGGAGATGGTCGCTCGAGTACCGGATGTTGCACCGCGACGGCCACGCGGTCTGGTTGCGCGACGAGGCCGTGCTCGTCCGCGCGGCGGACGGGACCCCTCTGTTCCATCAGGGGGTGTTGTTCGACATCTCCGACAGCAAGCTCGCCGAGCAGGAGCTGGAGCGCGCGCTGGACGAGCTCCGTCGCGCGGACGAGATCAAAGACGCGTTCCTGACCGCCGTGTCGCACGACCTCCGGACGCCGTTGTCCACGATCCTCGGCAACGCGATCACGCTCGAGCACGGCGACGAGCTGGGGCTGTCGTCCGCGGATCGAGCCGAGCTGCTCCACGCGCTCGCCGGCAAGGCACGCCGGCTCACCGACCTGATCACCGATCTTCTCGACATGGACCGGCTCAGCCGCGGCGCGATCGAGCCGCGCTTCGCACCGGATGAGATCGGCGGCCTCGTCGCGCGGCTCGTGCGCGACACGGACGCGCTCGGCGGTCGCCGCGTCGAGCTCGACGTCTGGCCTGTCGTCGCGGTCGTGGATCGGGCGATGGTCGAGCGGATCGTCGAGAACCTCCTGGTCAACGCGGCGAAACACACGCCCGCCGACGCGACCGTGTGGGTGCGGGTCCATCCGCTCGGAACGGGGGTCGAGCTCGTGGTCGAGGATGACGGTCCGGGCGTGCCCGAGACGCTCCGAGACCGGCTGTTCCGGCCGTTCGAGCGGGGCCCGAGCGCCACCCCGCACGCGCCCGGCGTGGGCCTCGGACTCTCCCTCGTGGCGCGTTTCGCGGAGCTCCACGGGGGCCGGGCCTGGGTCGGGGAGCGCCCCGGCGGCGGGGCGTCCTTCCACGTCGTGCTCCCGGGCGAGAGCGGCGACCCCGCCTAGTTCGACGAAGGATCGATCGGCATCGTTCGCATCAACTCGTAGCCCCGGCCGAGCCGCGCGAGCACCTGATCCCAGAGCAGGTCGGGGTCGTCCAGGAACACGTCCTCGGGACGGGCGGCCGTGACGAGCCAGGCGTCCTCCTCGAGCTCGCTCTCCAGCTGGCCGGGTCCCCACCCCGAGTACCCCGCGTAGACGCGAGCGCGCCGCAGGACTCCGGATTCGCCCCCGTCGACCTCCTCGGCGAGGAAACCGCTCGTTCCGAACGCGATCACCCCCGCCTTCGACGGATCCTCGAAGTCGGCGACCACGACCGCGGCCTCGGGCTGGACCGGTCCTCCGTGGAACAACGGCTCGCCTGGCGGGACCAACGCGGCCAGCGGCGGCACGGCGTCGCCGACCGATACGTCGAACGGCCGGTTCAGGACGACGCCGACGGCTCCGTCCTCGTCGTGGTGCCCGACGAGGACCACCGTCCGGCGGAAGTTCGGATCGAACAGGGAGGCGTTCGACAGCAGCAGGTGCCCGGTCAGCGATCCCACGGCACCAATCATGCCGTCTCGCGGGCGCTACGCCTTGGGGACCTCTTTCGTCGGATCCCAGAACGGCAGCGGGACGACCTGCGCCTCCATGGGCCCGCCGGGCGCCTCGACGCCGAGCCGGGTTCCGTCGCCGGCGAGGTCGATCGGCACCCACGCGTACCCCATGTTGATCCGGAGCCGCGGCGAGTAGGCCGCGCTCGTGAGCCGTCCGACCTCACGCCCGTCCGAGGTGACGGACCAGAAGTCCTCGAGCCACATCTGGAGTGGCTCCGCCTCGATCCTGACGCCGACGAGCTTGCGATCGACGCCCTCGGTCGCGATCCGCTCGAGCGCCGCGCGGGCGATGACCTCGTTGTCATTGTCGAGCTCGACGAGACGCTCGAGACCGGTGACCTCGAAGGGATCGTTCGTGACGTCCATGTCGTTGCCGTAGTTGAAGATCCCCGCCTCCATCCGGCGTTGGTCGCTCGGCGCGATCGCGCGGATGTTGAACTCGCTCCCGGCCTCGATCACGCGATCCCACAGGTCGCTCCCACGCGCCGCGTCGCGCAGGTAGAGCTCGTAGCCGACCTCGCCGGTCCACCCCGTCCGAGACACGACCAGCGGGATGCCGTCGAGCGAGGCCTCCGTGCAGCGGTAATACGGGAGGCTGGCGACGTCATCGCCGAACAGGGAGCGGATCAGCGGCTTCGACTTGGGTCCCTGCACCTGCAGCGGCGAGACGTCCGGTTCCCGCAGCGTGACGTCCAGGCCGGCGAACGCCTGCACCCCGAGCGCGTAGAGCAGCGCATCGGAGTCGGCGAGCGACAGCCAGAAGTGGTCCTCGGCGAGCCGGAGGAGGATCGGGTCGTTCACGATGCCGCCGTCCGGCGCGCAGATCGTCACGTATTTGCATTGCCCCACCTCGCACCGCGAAAGGTCTCGGGGGGTCAGCAGCTGGGTGAACCTTGCAGCATCGGGTCCGGTGATCTCGACCTGGCGCTCGACCGCCACGTCCCAGAGCGTGACGTGCTCGAGAAGGTGCCAGTACTCCTCGACGTCGTCGTCGTAGAGCGTGGGGATGAGCATGTGGTTGTACAGGTCCCAGCTCGTGCAGCCGGCTTCGACCGTCCGCTCGAAGTACGGCGACTTCTTGTACCAGCTCGCGAAGTAGAACGGGAACGACGCGTTCCCCTGCGGCCGAGCGTCGGTCACGATGTCCCCTTTCCGAAGGGCCGTTTGGCGGCCCGGATGTCCCTCGCGATCTCACGGACGCAGTTGTAGGCAGGGATGCCGCACACCCCTCCTCCTCCGTGCGTCGCGCTCGAGCATTGGTACAGGCCGTGGATCGGCGTCCGGTAGTCCGCGTAGCCGGGGGCCGGCCGCATGTGGAACAGCTGCTCCGCGGACAGCTCCCCGTGGAAGATGTTGCCGCCGATCAGCCCCCACTCCTGCTCCATCTCGTGCGGTCCGATCACTTGCATGTGGAGCACCGAGTCCTTGAACCCCGGTGCGAGCTCGTCGTACCCGTCGATCACGCGGTGCGCGTACGACTCGAGCTCCTCGGTGTGCGGCTCCTCGGCGAACCCGGCCGGACACCACTGCGTGAACAGGCTCACGACGTGCTTGCCCTCGGGAGCCAACGTCGGGTCGTGGAACGTCGGCATCACGCCGTCGGAGAAGGGTGCCGTCGCGGGCCGGCCGGCGCGAGCCTCCTCGAACGCCGTCTCCAGGTAGGCGACCGAATGGGCCAGCTCGAACCCGCCGGTCAGGTCCCGATGCTCGGGGTCGGCGCTGAACACCGGGGCCCGATCCAGGGCGAGGTTGATCTTGACGGTGCCGCTCCGTGACTTCCACGCGCGGATGTCTGCCACGAAGTCGGGAGGCAGCTCGGTCTCGCCGAGCTGCCGGAGGAACGTGATCTGCGGGTGGGTCGCGGCGACGACGATCGGCGCCGCGACCTCCTCCCCCGACCCCAGGACGACGCCACGCGTCCCTCCTCCCCTCGTCAGGATGCGGACGACCGAAGCCTCGGTCCGGATCTCAGCACCGAAGCTCCGCGCGCTCGCCTCGAGCGCCGCCGCGACGGCGCCCATCCCCCCGATCGGTGTCGCCCACGCACCGAGATGCCCGTCGCCGACGTCGCCGATCGAGTGGTGCGCCATCACGTAGCCCGTCCCGGGCTCGTGCGGACCCGCCCACGTCCCGATCAATCCGTTCAGCGCCATCACGGTCTTGACCTGCTCGGACTCGAAGAACCGATCGAGGATGTCCATGATCGACATCGTCATGAGGCGCGTGATGTCCGCCACACCCCGGACGCCGAGGCCTCGGTACCGCCATGCGAGCCCGAGCTGCTCCCGCAGGTCGCGGATCGACCTGGAGCCCACCTTGGGCGGCGTGGACAACAGCAGCGGACCGAGGACGTCGGCGAAACCCCCGATCCACGCCTCCCATCGCTCGAGCGCGTCCGCGTCCCGCTTGGAGAACTTCGCGAACTCCGCGTGGTCGGCCTTGGCGTCGTCCGACTGGATGATGGACCGGCCGTCCGGGAACGGGACGAAGTACGGACCGACCGGGACGCCTCGGTACCCGTGCCGCTCCAAGTGAAGATCGCGAAGGATCGTGTCCGGCATCAGGCTCATCACGTAGCTGAGCGTGGTGACCTTGAACTCCGGCGCGTCCGCCCACGGGGCCATCGTGTCGGCCGCGCCGCCGGTCTTGTGGCGCTTCTCGAGCACCAGGGTGCGCGCGCCGCGACGCGCCAGGTACGCGGCCGCGACGAGCCCGTTGTGCCCGCCCCCCACCACGATCGCGTCGTACCGGTTGGCGACGGACATGCGCGGACGATACGACTGAACCGTGATTCAACGCAAGCGTCGATGGCTGAACGAGGTTCAGCCATCGCCGCTGGCTACGGTCCCTCCCCGGTCCTGAACGGTGTTCAGACCGGAGAGGGGTCAGACGCCCCGAGCGCCTCCGCCGATCGGCCGTCGAGCGCTTCCGCCGACGTGTACCGCGGCGGCGGGATCTCGAGCTGCGGGCGCCGGTCCGGCTGCGGCTCACGCCGCAGCCGGACCAGCGGCGCCAGGGCGATCGCGGCGACGAGCGCCGAGACGCCGCCGAGCCGGTACACCGGCTGCGGCCCGATCGCGCGCAGGACGGGCCCCGCGAGGATGTACGCGATCGCCAGGCCGAGCGACAGCACGGCGTCGAACGCGGCCATCGTTCGGCTCCGGACGGCGTCGGGCGTCCGCCGCTGCATGATGCCGTTCTCAGCCACCATCGTCATCCCGTCGCTCGTGCCCATGATCAGCAGGCAGACGAGGGCGATCGGGAACACGGGCGCGAACCCGACGCCGAACGCGGCGGCCGCGATCCCGAACGACGCGATCGCGAGCCATACCGGCTCGGTCTTGGGGTTCATGAATCGTCCGAGGCCCGCGCCGAGCACCGACCCCGTCCCCCAGCACGTGATCAGGAGCGCGAACCCGACGGGTCCCACGCCGAACGACTCGGCGAGCGGCGCGTCGGCGACCATGCTCATCCCCATCCCGAGCACGAACACGAACCATGCGAACGACAGGCGACGGAGGACAGGCTCACGCCAGAGGTAGACGAGCCCGCCCAGCATGCCACCGTGCTCGCTCGCACCATGCTCGGCCCGCGTCCGGTCCTCCTGGAAGCTCCCGTGGACCGAGAGCGTGAGCACGATCGACACGCAGAAGGTGACCGCGTTGAGGGCGAACACCGCCGAGGCCCCGAACGGGATCAGGAGCAGCCCGCCGAGCACGGGGCCGACGGCGATGCCGGCGTGCACGCTCATCGTGACGAGGCTGTTCGCCCAGGAGATCTGATCCTCGTCCTCGACCAGACTCGGGATCGCCGCGCGTGACGCCGAGAAGAACGGGAGCTCGGCGATCGCAGATCCGAAGGCGAGGGCGATCAACACAGCCGGCGCGTGGGCGAGGGCCATCGCGAAGAAGAAGAGGGCCGAGACCGCTTCGGACCAGATCATCACCTTCTTGCGGTCGAACCGGTCGCCGAGGGCGCCGGCGAACGACCCGAGGAGGCCGGCCACGCCGAACGTCATCAGCAGCGTCAACGCCTGCATCGACGGCGAGTGCGTGCGCTCCCACACGGTGAAGTTCAAGGCCGTGTACGCGGCCGCACCGCCCGTGATCGAGATCAGACGACCGATCGACAGGCGACGGATCCTGGTTCGAGCAGACTGGTGCGGTCTCATGGAGCGGCTCCTCGGAGTGGTGGTACTGGAGGGGTGAGCGGGGACGGCAGGGTGCGCCGAGAGGCGCGGGGGACTCAGAGTCCGCCCGTATCTCCTGCCGTGATCACCGTCCGTTCCATGACCGGTGCAGGGTAGCACGAACCGACCGGCATGGTCGAGCACCCGAGCGTCTCGAGCGATGACGGACGGTCACTCGGGGAGCGACACGGCGCGGATGCGTTTGGCTTCGATCGCGGAGCCGACCTCGTCGAGGACGTCGGCGGCGACCTCGGAGTCGACGGTGACGCACATCAACGCCTCCATCCCCTGCCCCTCCGGCTTGCGACCCACGTCCATCGTCGCGATGTTGATGGCATGGTCACCGAGGATCGTCCCGACCTTCCCGATGATGCCGGGACGGTCGACGTAGTTGAAGAACACCATCCGCGGAGCGGGCGCGATCTCGATGTCGAAGTCGTTCACGTTCGTGATCCGTTCGGCGTTCCTCGTCACGATCGTGCCTTCGACGCTCGCGGCGCCCTCATCGGTCTCGGCACGGATCGAGATCAGGCTCACGTAGTCCTGGCTGACGGTCGAACGCATCTCGCTCACGGTCACGCCTCGATCTCGTGCGAGCATGGGGGCGTTCACGAACGACACCGGCTCGTTCACCGAGCGGCCGAGGATCCCCTTGAGGATCGCGAGGGTGAGCACACGGGTGTCGTGCTCGGCGATCCTTCCGAGGTAGGAGGCCACCACGCTCCGAACGCCGCCCGAGGCGAGCCCTGCCGTGAGGGATCCGAGGCGCTCGGCGAGCGGCACGAACGGGCGGACCACCTCCGAGACCTCGGCGCCTGCCGAGACGTTCACCGCGTACGGGACGAACTCACCCTTGAGCGCCAAGCGAACCATCTCCGCGACCGTCGTCCCGGCCTTGTCCTGCGCCTCCCGGGTGGAAGCCCCCAGATGCGGCGACACGACGACGTTCCGCAACCCGAACAGGGGCGAGTCCGTCGTCGGCTCGACCGCGAAGACGTCGAGGGCCGCGCCCCCCAGGTGTCCGCCCTCCAGGGCCTTCGCGAGCGCCTCCTCGTCGACGATCCCTCCGCGCGCGGTGTTCACCAGCCGCGCTCCCGGCTTCATCATCCGGAACTCCTTGGCGCCGAGCAGGCCTTCGGTCTCCGGCGTCCGTGGGAGATGGATCGACACGAAGTCCGACTGGACGAGGAGCGCCTCGAGCGTGGGCATGATCTCGACCCCCATCTCGCGAGCACGCTCGCCGCTCACGTAGGGGTCGAACGCGATCACGCGCATCCCGAACCCGGCGGCCCGGGCCGCGACGAGCGACCCGACGCGCCCCAGGCCGACGAGTCCGATCGTCTTGCCGGCGAGCTCCACACCCTCCCAGCGGGCCCGCTCCCACCTGCCGGCGATCAGATCGCCGTGGGCCTGCGGGACGTTCCGCGCTTGAGCCAACAGGAGCGCGAGCGTCTGTTCGGCCGCGCTGACGACGTTCGACTGGGGGGCGTTCACGACCATCACGCCGCGGCGGGTCGCGGCGTCGACGTCGACGTTGTCCAGCCCGATCCCCGCCCGAGCGATGACTTTGAGCGAGGATGCGGCCTCGACGACCTCGGCCGTCACCTGCGTGGCGCTCCGGATGATCAGCGCGTCGTACGGAGCGATCTCGGCGGCCAGACCCTCGTCCGCCAGGTCGGTCCTGACGTCGACCTGGAAGTCCCTGCGGAGGAGATCGAGACCCTGGTCGCTCAGCTGTTCGGTAACCAGGACACGCACGTCACAGGGTCTCCTGGAAGACCTGTTCGGCCGCCGCGACGGCGGCGCCCCGCTTGATCGGGTAGCCGAGTCGCTCGAGCGTCATCTCGAGCGCGGCGAGACCGCGGACGATGTCGAGCTCGCTCACGTACCCGAAGTGGCCGATCCGGAAGACCTTCCCCTTCAACGGTCCCTGCCCGGGAGCAAGGACGCAGCCGAAGTCGGACCGGATCCGGTCGCAGATCTGGTCGGCGGAGATCCCGTCGGGTGCCCGGATCGCCGTGACCGTCCAGTTCCGATCGAGACCCTGACCGAAAAGATCGAGCCCGAGGGCGCGGACCCCGTCCTTGACCGCTCGGCTCAGGCGCTGGTGGCGGCGCATCGCTGTATCCACGCCGTCCTGGAAGTACAGCTCGAGCGCCGCGTGCAGCCCCTGCATCACGCTGATCGCGGGCGTCCACGGGTTCTCCGGTTCCGGCAGCGCTGCGAACCGCTCGTACTCACGCCAGTCGAAGTAGAACCTCGGGTTCGTCGACGCCTGGGACGCCGCCCATGCTCGATCGGAGACCGCCACGAAGGCGATCCCCGGGGTCGCGGACAGCGCCTTCTGCGAGCCGCCCACCGCGACGTCGATGCCCCACTCGTCGAACGCGAACGGCACCGCGCCCAGGCTGCTCACGACATCCACGAGCACCATCACCCCGGCATCGTTCGCGACCCGCGCGAGCTCCTCGACCGGTTGGATCACACCGGTCGACGTCTCGGAATGGGTCAAGAGGATCGCCTTGGTTCCTTCGTGCTCGGCCAGGGCCGACGCGACCACCGCGGGATCGAGCCGGGTCCCCCAATCCTCGTCGAGCGTATGGACGGTGAGCCCATACGCCTCCGCGACACGCTGCCATCGCTGCGAGAAGAAGCCGGCCAGGGGAACGAGGACCTCCTCGCCCGGAGAGAGACAGTTCTGGATCGCGGATTCGAGGCCGCCGGTCCCGCTCGACGTCAACAGGAAGATCCTCGCGCGATCGGTCCGGTACAGCTCTCGGAGCCGCGTCGTGACGTCTCGCATCAGCGCGCCGAAGCCCGGTCCGCGGTGGTACACGAGGGGGCTTCCCTGCGCGAGCAGCACCTCGGGAGGGACCGGGGTCGGTCCGGGCGCGAGGATGATCTCGGGCCTCTCCACGGATACCAGCTCCTCGTTGGGTGGACGCGTGCGGAACGTCAGGAGGCTCGCCAGCGTAACAGCAGGGTGCGGCCGTCCCGGGCAACCCGGCGTTGCGGAACCCTCCGTATAGTCCGGCGAGGGCTTGGCCCTCTCACCGCGATGGCGATGCTGCGTTTCCTCTTCCGCCGATTGATGGCGCAGCGCCTCTTGGCGCTCGGCGTCGTCCTGACCCTTGCCTTCAGCGTCGGCGTGATGGCGTCCGGTCCGATCTACACGGACGCGGCTCGCGAGTCGATCCTGACCTCGACGATCGTGACGGCGACCGTCCCGACGAAGAACGTCCGGGTCGACGTGTACGGCGATGCATCGTTCGACCAGCGACAGGCCGAGGCGACGATCGAGGACGCCGCGAGCGCGCTACCCGTCGACCAGATCGTGGCCCAGGGCGAGTCCACCGTCCGTGTGGGTCCGGACGCGGCGCGGGCGACGTCGGTGCCCATGCTGTTCCGAGACGGGAGCGAAGACCATCTGACGTTCCGGTCCGGACGTGCTCCGCAGGACGACGAGATCGCATTGCCATCCGGACTAGCCGACAGTGCTGGGCTCCGGGTCGGTGATGAGGTCGACGTCCTAGGCCCGACGAACGACAAGGTCACGTTGCCCATCTCCGGCATCTTCGAGCCGCCGGCTTCGAGCGGCGATCCGTTCTGGTTCGGGGAGGACACGCCGTTCCCGTTCGGGGACTCAGAGGACCCGGTGCCGGTCGTGGTCGATCGAGCGACGGCCGGCGACCTGGCCGCCGATCTCAGCCTGACGACCCACTTCGTCTGGGACATCTACCTGCACCTGGCCGGGATCACGTACGCGGACGCGCAAGGGCTGCCGGATCGCTACGTGTCCTTCTCGAACCAGGTCGTCCAGGGGCTGAACGGGAGCACGCAGATCGCGCACGTCGCCAGCGGCATCTCCGTCCTGCTCGCGCGCGTCCAGCGCGCGATCGCGGACCTGCGCGTTCCGATCCTCCTCGTCCTCGCGCAGATCCTCGTCGTGACGCTCGTCGTGCTCGCCGGCGTCGGCGTCCTGCTCGTCTCGAGGCAGTCGTTCGAGCTGGCCGTGATGCACTCCCGAGGGTTCACCGCGCGCTCGCTCCTCGTCGTGCAAGGCCTCCAGGCCGCCCTAGCTGCGGCTCTCGCGTTGCCGGTCGGGATCGCGATCGGAGCGCTCCTCGCCCGTTTCGCCGGGGCGACGAACGGGCCCCGGCCCGGCGGAACAGGCTTCGAGACGCACCTATCCTCGAGCTCCCTGGCCTTCGGCGCGGTGACGGCGATCGTGGGAGCGGTCGTCCTGGCCCTCCCGTCGATCCCCGCGGTCCGGCGGACGATCCTCGACGAGCGTCGGCAAACCTCACGGGAGAGCCGTCCGACCCTCTCACGGGCCCCGTTGGAGCTGATCGTGCTCCCGGTCGGGATCTTCGCGCTCGCGCAGCTCCGCAACGGGTCGGCGATCACGGCCGCGACCGGGGAAGGCACGGTCGACCCGTTGCTCCTGTTCGGCCCGACGCTCGTGATCTTGGGCGCCTCGTTCCTGGTCGTCCGCGCGCTGTCGTGGGGGCTGGGGTCGCTCGACGGGAGGATCGGACGATCCCGCCGGGTCTCCACCTACCTCGCCGGCCGCCGGCTGGGACGAGCTCCGGGCGTCGCGTTCGCCTCGGCGATCCTGATCGTGTTGTCGGTGGGCCTCCTCTTCATCGCGACCTCGTACCGAGCGACGACGCTGCAGAACCACGCGGACGCGGCGCATGCGTTCGCAGGAGCCGATTGGGTCGTCTCCGTCGGAGCGCCCGCCAACGGACCGACCGGGTTCGGCCGTGCGCTGCCGGACCACATGACGGCGACCGCTCCCGTCTCGCTCGAAGGGTTCCGAGGGAGCTACGCGAACGGTCCAGACGGGCTCGCGGTGGACCCCGCCACGTTCGCGGACGCGTCGTGGTGGCGCTCGGACTTCGCGAACGAACCCCTGGAAGCCCTGATGGACCGGCTGCGCCCGCCGACCCTCGGCGCCGAGCTCCCTCCCGCGACGCAGGCGCTGAGCGTGCGGGTCGACGCACCCGGCGAGGCACGCGGGTACGGGCTCCGGGCCACGTACATCGGAACCGACGGTCAGGTCACGACCACCGACGCGGCCACGATCTCTCCTGGTTCGCACACGTATCCACTCCAGCTCGCGAACGCCGGGCGACTGCTCTCCTTGACGTTCCAGCGTCCCTCACCGGGCGGGGCGGATGAGGTTCCGCTCGGGTTGAGCGTCAGCACGACCGATGGCGCACCCATCCCGCTCGATGGGTGGATCGCGCTCAAGACGTCAGGTGCGGGTGGGGAGATGACGAAGGCTTCGAACGCGTGGCGCTTCGTCGGGCGGTTCGCGATCGGCTCGCCGATCGTCGGGATCGAACCGAAGCCGCCCGCCGTCCCGGCGATCGTCTCGCCCGAGGTGACGGGGGAAGAGGCGACCAACCTGACCCTCAGGATCGGCACCAGGTTGACCCCCGTCCACGTCGTCGGCACCGCGGACGCCTTCCCGAGCTTCGCGCCCGGGACGGCGTTCGTGATCCTGTCGGGGCCCGCGCTGTTCGATCTGGAGAGCGCCGTCCCCGACACCGTCCCCCGCGTGACGCAGGTCTGGGTCCGGGGAGACGACGATCCGACGGCCGCGATCCAGGCGGCCGGATATCCGGTGACCGGGCTCCTGTCCACCCAGATGATCGAAGGGCAGCTGGCGGAGGCTCCGCAGAGCCTCGCGGTCGGCCTCGACGCGGCGGCCGCGATCGCGGGGCTCGGCCTCGTGATCGCGGGCGTCACGGCGACGCTGTATTTCGCGCAGCGTCGGCGCGAGTTCGAGTTCGCCTCCTTGCGAGCGATGGGGGCGAGCCCGCCGACCGTTCGCGACACGATCGCGCGCGAACAGATCGCCCTGGTCGGCGCGGCATCGCTGTGTGGGATCGGGCTCGGGTACCTGGTCCTCCGTCTCGCGAGCACCCCGCTGCTGAACGCCGTGAATACCCCGTTCCCGACGCCGACGCTCGTGGTGGACGTCCGAGCGCTGACCGTCGCGCTGGTCGTGATCGGGGTCGCCGCCGCGACCGCGGTCGCGGCGGCGACCCGCGCCGCGTTGCGCGCCCCGATCACGACGGTCCTCAGAGGTGATCCCGAATGACCTGGACGCAGGACGAACGCGCACGCACGCCGGTGACCTACGACCGGCCGGAGAGCGCCGGGGCGCACGTCCGCCTCCACCGGGCGTACAAGGTGCACAGGATCGGGGACACGGGCGTGGTTGCGCTCGCCGGCGTCGACCTCGAGATCCGTTCGGGTGAATTCCTCGCGGTCGTCGGCCCGAGCGGGACCGGCAAGTCGACGATCCTCCACCTTCTCGGGGGGCTCGACCGGCCCACGGCGGGCATCGTCGAGGTCGACGACCAGGACCTCGCGCTCCTGAGCGACGCCGAACTCACCCGGTTCCGAGCGGATCGGGTGGGGTTCGTCTGGCAAGGTGCCGCTCGGAACCTCGTCCCCTACCTGAACGCTCGACAGAACGTCGGGCTCCCCCGCTCGATCGCCGGGAGGACCAGTCGCGTCCGGCGAGACGGGAGCCCGGCCCCCGACCCGGACACCCTCCTCGGGATCGTCGGCCTCGCCGATCGGGCCGGGCACACCCCCGGGGAGCTGTCCGGCGGGGAGCAGCAACGGACGGCGATCGCGGTCGCGCTCGCGAACGACCCGGCATTGCTCCTCGCCGACGAGCCGACCGCCGAGCTCGACGGCGAGGCTTCGGCTCGCGTGCTGGAGGTGTTCAGCGACGTGAGTCGGCACCTGGGCGCCACCGTGGTGATGGCGACGCACGACCTGCTCGCCGCCCGCCGTGCCGACCGCATCGTCCATCTGCGCGACGGGAGGATCCGGCACGCCGGCGTCCCGATCCCGCCGCTCCAGGAGGATGGTCGCGTGCAGCTGCCCCGGGACGCGGCCCTCGCCTTCGGGGATGCGGAGCTCGAGGCCGATGTGACCGACGACGAGATCCTCATCCGTCGCCGGCCGGAGCGTGGTCATGGCTGAGGCTCACCTGCTGGAGGCGCGCGGGGTGACGCGGACGTATCCGGGCGCGGCGGACGTGACGGCCGTCCGCAACGTCTCGATGACCTTGAAGCGGCGGGACTTCGCGCTCGTGATCGGGCCGAGCGGTTCGGGGAAGACCACGTTCCTCGGCATGCTCGCCGGCTTCGACCGACCGGATGAGGGACAGGTCCTGTGGCGGGACCGCTCCTTCACCGACCTCGATCGCGACGCGGTCCTGCAGGTCCGCCGGACCGGGCTCGCGGTGATCTTCCAGTCCTACGGGCTCCTCCCGTCACTGTCGGCCGTCGAGAACGTCGAGCTCCCGCTCCGCGTGATCGGGGTCGATCTCGCGGAGGCGCGCGAGCGGGCCAGCGCCTGGCTGGGGCGCCTCGACCTTGCGCACCGGCTCCACCACCGGACGTTCGAGCTCTCCGGCGGTCAGCAGCAGCGGGTGGCCGTCGCCCGTGCGCTCGTGACGGAGCCCGACGTGATCCTCGCCGACGAGCCGATCGCCGAGGTCGACACCGAGAACGCGGACCTGATCCTGTCGGCGTTGTGGGAGGTCGTGGTGCGCGACGGCGCGGTCTTGGCTGCCACGCACAACCCCGAAGCCCTCCGGTACGCGAGCCGGGTGGTCCTGTTCCGCGACGGGTCGATCGAGGCGGAAGGCTTGCCCGACGACGTCGCGTCGCTGCTCACGACCGACTGAGGTCACGCCCGAGCAGGATCGAGCGTGCGCAGGTCGACCGAGGGGTCGACCAGCGCTGCGCGATCCGGCACCACCTGACGACGGATCAGCCGGAGCGACCGGCGGCAATCGCGCGGCCAATCGAGACTCACGCTCGCACCCAGGACGCCACCGGGGTCCAGGAAGAACGCGCAGAACCGGCGCTCTTCGATCGACCCGCGCACCACCATGTCGTCGGTGAGCCGGACGCCGGCCATCTGGATCTCCGAGCCGAACTGGTCGGACCAGAACCAGTGGGGATCGTCGAACGGCTCGGTCGACCCGAGCATCGCCCTCGCGACGTGCTCGCCCGACTTCAGCGCGTTGTCGAAGTGCTCGACACGGATGGGTCCGAACACCGGATGATCGTGCGCCGCCACGTCGCCGGCCGCGAACACGCCCGGGGGCGATGCGCGGAGCGACGCGTCGACCGCGATCCCCCCGATCGGATCGAGGTACCGGCCGCCCATCAGCTCGACGTTCGGAACCGTCCCGATCCCCACGACCACCAGGTCGCACTCGACCTCGCGGCCGGCTCGCGTGAGGACCCGCTCGACGCGCTCCGCGCCTTCGAAGCGGTCCACGGCGTCGCCCGTCATGACGTCGACGCCGTGATCGCGGTGCAGGGCCTCCACGACCCGGCCGAGGACCGATCCGAGCACGCGGAACATCGCCGTCTCGAACACCTCGACGATCGTCACCTCGACCCCGAGCGATCGCAGGGAGGCCGCCACCTCGGCCCCGATGAACCCCATGCCCACGACGACCACGCGCCGGGCGGTCGAGGCTCGCTCACGGATCGTGTCGGCGTCCTCGATCCGCCGGAGCTGGACGATGCCGTCGAGGTCCGCACCGGGAACGTCGAGCCGTCGGTTGCGCACGCCGGTGGCAACGAGGGCCGCATCGAATCGGATGCCGCCGCCGCCGACGAGCGAGATCGTCCGATCGCGTGCGTCCAGGCGCTCGACCGTGCTCCCGAGCAGCACGTCGACGTCGTGCTCCCGCCACCACGACTCGGGGCGGACGAACAGGTCGGCCGCGGGCTGCTCCCCTCGGAGGTACCGCTTCGAGAGCGGCGGGCGCTCGTAGGGGAGGTCCGGTTCGTCGCCGATCAGGACGAGCCGCTCGTCGAACCCCTCTTCCCGGAGCGTCGCGGCGGCGGTTGCGCCGCTCAGCGATGCGCCGACGATCGCGAAGGTGCGCCCCGCCACGGGTCGGGCTCAGGCCTCGATCTGGATCTGTCCGTCCTGCTCGCGGACGCCGAAGGTCCGCACGGGCTCCGTCGCGGGCCCTTCGAGCGCCTCGCCGGTCTCCATCGAGAACACGCTGCCGTGGCAGCCGCATTGGATCGTCGTGCCGTCGATCTCGCCCTCCGTCGACAGGTTGCACCCGCGATGCGTGCAGATGTCGCTGAACGCGTACAAGACGCCGCCGACCCTCGCGACGGCAACCTCGTCGCCGCCCACCTCGAAGGCGTTCGCCGTGCCCTCCGGCACCTCGTCCGCCGCCCCGACGCCCACGAACTCCGCCATCGATTCCCCCGATCTCCGCGGTCCGTGCGGAAGACTACGCGGGCGCCGGCGGCGGGGATGCGTCGCCGGGCCGAGCGTCCGTCGGAGGCAGGCGGCGGCGAACGCGCACCCGCCAGACGTAGATCGCCGCGAGCGTCCCGTAGAAGACGGTGAGCAGCACCATCCCCTGGCGGAACGAGATCGGGAGCAGCACCGGCACGAAGGCGCCCGCAACCCACGCGGCCTGGAACAGGACCTCGTAGCGGACGAAGACCCGGCCGAGCGCTCCCTCCGGCGCGTAGCGCTGCATGAGGCTCGCGAAGGCGAGACGCGCGAACTCCGTCCCCGCGCCGGCCGTCAGCGCGTAGACGGTGAGCAGGGGCAACCCGAAGAGCTCCGACGCGAGGAGCGCGCCGATCCCGGCGGAGCAGACGCACGCGATCACGACGGCTTCCTCGCGCCGCTCGGTCCGGAGCGCCGGCGCGACCACGTCCGCGAGGAACCCGCCGGCGATCCCCGCCCCCGCCAGGAGGGCGAACGCCCACGGCTCGACCTGGGCACCGCGGAGCGCGAAAGCCATCAGGAACAGCAGGAAGCCACCGGCCGCGCGGATCCCGATCGCCCCCATCGCCGGGAGCGCGAGGCGCGGGATCCGTCCACGATGCGCCACGTCGCGTCGGACGGGCGGCGAAGCGAGGGCGCCCGGGTGCGGCAACCGCACCGTGAAGAGGGCCGAGATCGCGTAGACCGCCGAAGCCGTGTAGACCGGTCCGGCCCCCCCGAACGTTTTGAGCATCACGAACCCGACCGGAGCCGCGCCGACCGCACCGGCGACCGCGATCCTTCCCAGCCGCGCGTTCGCTCGCATGAGCCCTTCCTCCTTGGAGGCGTAGGCGATCGTGAGCCCGTTCTTGACGATGCCGTGCACCTTCGAGAGCACGAGCATCGCGAGGGCGAGCGGGAAGATCATGGTCGTTCCGAGGCGCGGCGCGAGGACG
>JBKOUM010000048.1:0-13984 GCA_046723385.1 Actinomycetota bacterium | reverse complement strand
GTCGTGCTGCCCGTGCTCGATCGGAGCATCTGGCCGACCGCCGGCAACCAGGTCCGGGACAACGTCGTGCGCCGGAACGGCCTCGCAGATCTCGCGTTGGGCGCGCCGTCGGCGGGAGGCGACTGTTTCGCGGGGAACGAGACGACGACGAGCCAACCGCCAGCGATCGAGCTGCTCTATCCGTGTCAGGGGCCGAGACCGTTCCCCGGCGGGGGTGGCTCGCTTGCGCCGACGATGGAAGCGCTCACGCGCTCCCTCGACGCATCCGACCGGTCGATCCCGCATGGCGACCTAACGGGGCTGGGGGCGCCCCCGCCGCAGCCCGGCATGCCGGGCGATCCGGCGGCGGCGCCCCCCACCCTCGCGATCCCCGGCGACACCGTTCCTCAGCCGTACCGGATCAGGCCGGTGGGCGAGATCCGCTCCGCGCCGGGACCGACCGTCGCGGAAGAGCTCAGCGTGATGGGGGTGCCGCTCGCGACCTCATGGTGGAGCCTGCTGATCGGCCTCTACGGCTACATCCTGCCGTTCGTGCTCTACGCGGCCTGGGTCGCGATCGCCCTGTGGGACCTGATCCGCCAGGAAGCGCAGCCGCTCACGCACCGGACGCGTTGGATGCTGGCGGTGCTCGTGGTGCCGTTCATCGGCCCGCTCCTCTACTTCGCGTTCGGCCACTCCCCGATCCCACGCCAACTCCGTCTGATCCTGACGGTCGGCGGGATCGGGGTCTACGCGGTCTTCGTGCTCCTCGGCGTCGTGGTCGGCGGCTGAGGCCCCGCCTGGCGGTGCCGATCAAACTCGCAGGGGTGCTCGCGTGTGGGCGCTGTGGCGCATCCGATCCCGAGGATGCGCGATCCTGCCGGCGTGGCCGGCGGGTCACGACTCGGCCTCGTCTCTCGTCGGCCACCCGAGGGTACGCTCGGGTGCGGGAGGGGTCGATCGATCCTGGACCGACTTCCCCTACGGGGTCTCCAGCCGGATCCTCATCCGCTTGTTGCCCTTGCCCTTCGATTCCGTCTTCACGACCCGGACGGGTCCGACCTCGCCGGTCGAGCGCACGTGCGTGCCGCCGTCGGCCTGCTTGTCGATCCCCTCGATGTCGATCACGCGGATCGGGTCGATCGACTCCGGCACGAGGTTGATCTTGGTACGGATCAGATCGGGATCGGCCAGGGCCTCCGCCCTCGGAAGGAACAGGACGTGGACGGGCCGGTCCTCGGCGAGCAGCTGGTTCAGCTTGGCTTCGACCTGCCGTCCGAGCTCCGCGCTCATCGCCTCCAGTTCGAAGTCCATCCGCGCGACCCCGCCCGACTCCATGTTCCCGCCCGTGACCTTGGCGCCGTGCTCGCGGAAGATCACGCCGGACAGCGCGTGCAACGCGGTGTGGGTCCGCATGTGTGTGTACCGCCGGGGCCAGTCCAGCTCGCACGTGACGATCGCACCGACGGGTGGGGTCTCGCCGCCCACCACGTGAACGATCCCGGTCGCTCGATCCTTGGTGGTGTCGGTCACGGCGACGGTCCCGTCCGACCATCGGAGGTGACCCGAGTCTCCTGGCTGCCCTCCGCCCCGCGGGTAGAAGACCGTTCGGTCGAGGACGACGCCGCCGTCCACGATCCCGGTCACCGTCGCCTCGCACGTCGAGAGGTACGCGTCTCGCGAGAACAGATCATCGGCCACGGTCCGCGGATGCTACCGCCGGCTCACAGATCCGGCTCGACCACGCGCTCGCCCCTGGCGAGCGTCGCGATCACGCCGCCGGCGAGGATCAGGACGCCGCCGACCGCGACCGACGCACTGATCGGCTCGGCGAGGAAGACGGCGGCGAGGATCGCGACCATCAACGGCTCGATCACCCCCAGGATCGCGTTGCGTACCGCGCCGATCCGCTGGAGGCTCGCGATCAAGCACACGAACGCGCCCGCCGTGCACACGCCCATCCCGATCACCCGCAGGGCGGCATCCGTTCCCGTCGGTGTGCTCCAGCCGTGCAAGACGAACGCGTACGTGAGGTTGGCGAGCGAGGCACCAGCCGCGAGCCAGGTCGCCGTCGTGAGTGGATTCGTCCGCCGCACGACGCGTTCCGCTCCGATCAGGTACGCGGTGTACGTGAAGGCACACAGCAGAGCGAGCGCGATGCCGACCGGCTCGATGTCGACACCGGACCCGCCGACCACGACGATCGCGCTGCCGGCGATCGCGAACCCGAGCGCGGCGACCAGCATCCTCGCCGGGACCCGCCGGTCGAGCGTCATCGCGGTGACCATCACCCAGACCGGATACGTGTAGAACAGCAGGGTCACCGCGGCCGCGCTGCCGTGGTTCAGCCCAGCGAAGTAGAGCGCGGACTCCGTGCCGTAGCCCAGCGTGGCCGCGAGGGAAAGCCCCAGCCGTTCCCCCCGCTCGGGAACGAGCGGTCGCCCGGTGAGCACCGTGAGCACCGCGAGGACGGTCGCCGCGACCCCGAACCGGAAGCACAACAGCGCGAAAGGCGGCTCGCCGTGCAGGAGTCCCTTCCCGAGGATCACGACGAACGAGAACAGCAGTCCCATCAGGACGCCGAGCCCCGCCCCGACGAGGTCGGGGGCCGATCGTGCCGACGCTCCCGGCGCCTGCGCGCCGTCGGAGGGGCTCATCGCAGGAACGCCGCCACGCGCTCGACCAGCGTCGGGATCGCCGCGTAGAGCTCCTCCTCCGATCCGAGCATGATCAGCTCGGCGTTCGGGAGCAGCTCGGCGAGCACGAGGGCGAGCTCGGCCGGGTGGATCGCGTCGCCCTCGCGCGCGATCACCAGCGTCGGCGCCGACACGCGCGAGAGCAACCTCCGATCGGCGATCGCGACGTCGCGCGTCACCTCCCGGAGCGCCCTGGCCACCCCGACCGGCTGCAGGTCCTGCCACAGCAGCATGTCCACGTCGCGGAGCCAAGGGTGCTCCGCGTACTCGTCGGATCGGCTCTGATCGTCCAGGATCGCCTCGACCGCCTGATCCGCGGGGAGCGTCTCGAGGAGCGCGGCCGTCCGGTCGAAACCCTCGACGGCGCCGTGGGACAGGGGCACGTCGAGGGCCGCGGGCAAGATGAAGACCAGTCGCTCGAAGCGACCGGGTCGCGTGGCCAGCAGCCGGGTGATGGCCCCCTGGCCGAGCGAGGTCCCCACGGCTCGTGTCGCGCCGTACGCCGTCGCCACGGCGTCCACGTCGCCGGCGAAGTCCTCGAATCGGTAGTGCCCGGGCTCCGGCGTGCCCGAGTGTCCGTGACCGCGGAAGCAGAACCGGACCTTGGTCCCGGGGGCCATCGGCGTGAAGGCCGACAGCTCCATGCAGGAGTTCGTGAGCCCGTGCGCGAGGACGGTGACCGGGTCGCCGGAACCGTCGACCTCGACGTGGAGCCGCGTCCCGTCGGGCGCGAGGACCTCGGCCACGGGCCTAGGGCTCGGTCGTCGTCGCGAGCTCGGCCGCTTCCTCGCCGACCAGGTCGTCCTGCGGGGCGAACTCCGAACGGATCCGCCGGGCCCAGCCGGCGATCAACGCGGTGAGCCCGAGGAAGATCGCGCCGGAGACGACGAGGATCGCCCGCGTCCTCGCCTCGTCGCCCTCGATCCAGATCACGGACAGGATCGCGGCCGGCACGATGAACCCGAGGTTGTAGGCGATGTCGTAGAGCGCGAAGGCGCGGCCGCGGAAACCGTCGGGCATCGCCTGCTGCGTGATCGTGTCGGAAGAGATCTTGCCGAGGAAGAACGCGAAGAACCCGGCGAAGAGCATCGCGGCGAATCCGGCGACGCTCACGATCGCCCCGAAGACGATCGTCGACGCGCCGAGGAGCAGCATCGCGGCCAGGAGCAAGCGGATCGGCGGGACGCGATCCTTCAGCCGTTGCGCGAGGATGAGTCCGAGACCCCCACCGATCAGGCCGCCGACCCCGGACAGGACGAGCGACAGCGTGTTCGCGTCCCCTCCTTCGACCAAGCTCTTGCCGTAGAGGGCGAAGATGAACAACCCGAACCCCCAGAACTGGTAGCGGAGCATCTGGAACGAGGACAGCCCGAGCGCCGCGGCAGGCCGAGCGGCCACCTCCCGGATGCCGGCGGCGATGTTCGCGAGCACGCGCGACACCTCACGGCCGAACGTGGTGTTGTGCGAGCGCGCCTCAACGTGCTCCATCTGCTTCGACACGATCGCGCCGACGACGACGACGGCCGCGCCGACGAGGACACCGACCCAGGCCCCGACGATCGCCGCCGTCACCGTGCCGATCGCGATCCCGACGACCTGGAAGACCGCGCCGCCCGCCTGGGAGAGCCCGTTCCCCTGGAGCAGATCACGGCCGGACAGGACGTCGGGGATCGCTGCAGACTTGACGGCGAGAGCGACCCGCGCCACCGCCTGCGCGGCGATGAGCGCGAAGACGAGCGCGCCGGTGTCCGCGACCTTCCCCTCGGTCGTGCCGCTCCCCAGGGGGAGCAGCACGACGAGCGCGACCGCCGCGACGATCGCGGCCGTCAGCAGGTTCGCCCACCAGACGACGCGCCGCCGGGCGAACCGGTCGATGAACACCCCGATGAACGGCGAGACGAGCGTGTACGGGATGTAGAGCGCGAGCACGACCTTCAGCAGGTAGTCGGCCGACGGCACGTTCGTGACGTCGAAGCCCTTCTCCCCGCCGAACACGATCGACTTCGCGATCGCGCCCTGGACCACGCCCTGGCCCATCTGCGCCAGGTACTGCACACCCATGAGGACCGCGAAGCCACGGTTCGAGAAAACGGCGAACAGCCCGTCGAAGAAATCGCCGAACGCCTCGAGGGGCCTCCGGAGCCAACGGTCGGCGAAGCGGAAGGCGGCGCCCAGACCGATCGCGACGCCGACAACCACCCACCCCTTGGTCGTCGTGAGCGGACCGCGCCAGACGGCGATCGTCCCGATGCCGGCCAGCATGATCAACACCACGGACATCCCGGGGATCAAGCCGAACCGGTCGATCCGCGTCTCCAGGCCGAACCACGTGGCGGCGAGCCAACCCGGGACGATCAGCAGGAGCGCGAGGATCGCGATCACGATCAGGGTGTGCGGGAAGTCCGCCAGGGGACCCGGGTGGTCCTCCAGCGCTTGGATCGTCTCGTTCGCCGCCGCGTTCGCGCGCTCGACGGCGTCGGCGGGAGGCGCCCACAGCCCCGGGCCCTGGATCACCACCACGTCGGGACCGATCCTGACCCCGTCGTCGAGGGCGTCCTCGAGGCGTTGCTGCTGGGATGCGTCGCTGCAATCGGTCACCCCGTTGCACAGACCGCCGTAGTACCGACCGACGAGGAACACGGCGGGATCCTCCGGATACTCGGCCTCGCGCACCTGCAGCTCTTCGAAGTGAGCCGCGGCCGCCCGGTCGTAGCCAACGCTTCCCTGCGTGCTCGTCGTGACCCGATCCGCGAGGAAGTTCTCCAGCGAGCCGAGGTACGTGACCTGGTACTTGGCCGACGTTCCGGGCAGACCGTCTCGGAACACGTTCGTGTACGTCTTCGCCCATCCGTAGGCCGGGTTCGTGTACGTCTCGGCATCGTCGTTGTCCCCGTCGTTCACGATCAGGACGAGGGGCCGGGCCCCCGCCGCTTGCGCCACGACGTTCACGGCTGCAAGCGATCCGCGGACCTCATGGTCCGGGTACTGGTTGGTCGCGCTCACCCACCGGTTCTGGATGCCGTCGGCTAGCAGGTAGCCGAGCGGCGCGATCACCAAGACGGTGGCGGCCGACACGCACACCACGCGACGAAGGCGCTCGCTCCCCGCGAGCGCCGTCCCCGCGAGCCCGGCGGCGACCGCGACCGCGGCGACGAGGAAGACCCATCCGTCGATCTGAGGCTCGGTCAGCTTCGCCGCGTTCACGATCCAGGCGACGATCACCACGCTCCCGGCAACGGCGAACCCGCGCGTCAGGCCGCGACGATCCGGATGCGTCCGCGCCCACCAGATCAAGGCGAACCCGCCGAGGCCCACCAGGGCCAAGGGGGCCGCGGTCGCGTTCACGAACCGGTAGTAGGGAACGACCGGAGAGTTCGGATCACCGGAGACCTGGGTGTCCGTCCCGAGCACGATCGAGCCGATGCCGATCAGCGGGAGCAGCCACCACGCCGAGGTGAGATCGAACGCGTCGGCAGGTCGGCGTTCGCGGCGCGCGAGCAGCACGGTCGACCCGACCGCGAGCGCGATGAACGGAACGACGATCACCGGCTGCATCGAGCCGATCCATTCCAGGAGCCGGTTGACGAAGAAGGCCTTCGCATACGGCGGTGGGAGCGCAGCGTCCTTGAGGTTCGCCGTTGTCCCCCAGATGCCGATCACCCAGCTCGCGAGCCCGGCGATCATCCCGAATCCGACGGACATCAGCATGGGTCCGTCGGCTCTGAGCGCCTGGCCGAGCCGGAAGCGGCTCGTGAGGAAGTGGAAGCCGAAGACGGCGATGAGCGTGGCGCCGAACAGGACGCACGTCGTCGGGTGCGTGAACGCGGCGGCGATGCCGAGCAAGAACAGGGCCGTACGCGCCCCCCACGACGTGCGCGAGGCGCCGAGGAACGGCAGCATCAGGCAGATCAAGAACAGCACGGTCGTGTCGTCGAGGTATCCGACGTAGGGAGTGGTCAGGTACAACGCGGCCGTCGCGAGCAGCATCACGAGGAACGCCGTCGGGTCTCCGCGGCTGCGGACGGCACCGGCCCCGAGCGCGAGTCCGATCAGGATGGGAACCCCGAGCATCAGGAACTTCGCCATCGAGTACGTGTCGATCCCGACGACCCGCTGGAGCAGGGCACCCTCGACGGGGACCGTGACCCGGTACCCGCCGGAGAACAACCCGTTCGGACCCCACTCGCGCACGATCGAGGCGGGGTCGTCCTCCATGATCACGTTCGATCGCCACGTGTACCAGGCCGGGTCGCGGGTGGGCGCCGCCAGGCTGGGATCCTGCACGAACCGCCATCCGAGCGCGCTCAGCATCAGGATCGTCGCCCCTGCGAGGACCCACCAGGAGCCGAGCGCTTGCCCGCGGGTCGCCACGGGCTCAGCGGGCGGGCTGGGCGGGACGGTGACCTGAAGATCGCTTGACGTCATCGGTTCTCCGGTCGGGAAGGCGTGAAGGCCGTCGGACGGCCGGGGTGGAACGCGGGCGAGTGTACCGTCACGCGCCCGCCGGTCGGCTCAACCGACGACCCTGGCGCAATCGGCGCAGAGACCCAACAGATCGAGCCGATGCGACACGCGCGCGAACCCGGCCCGCCTGGCGATCCGGTCGAGCGCGCGATCGAGGGTTCGTTCCAGATCGGGGGGGACGTCCACGTCTCGCATCTTGCCGCAGCGGCTGCAGACGAGGTGGTGGTGGTGGCCGATCAGATCCTCGGCGAGCTCGTAGCGGCCGAACTCCTCGTCGGTCGTCACCCGGCTCACGACGCCGGCCTGCTCCAGGTCCGCCAGGTTGCGGTAGACGGAGCTCTGCTTGAGATCCGATCCGGGCGCGAGGATGTCCGGGATCGACACGGGATGACCGGCCTCCGCCAGTAGCTCGACGAGGCGCCGGCGCTGGTCGGTGTAGCGATGCCCAGCCGCGCGCAGTCGCGTCGTCGCCGTGGCGTGCACGTCGGTCCTCACGCGTGCTCCTCCTGACGGAGCGAGCGCGGCGCGGTTCGCTTCGCGAGGGAGACGGCGGCGAACACGCACGCCGCCGCCAACACGATCGCCCCGCTCGGCGCCAGCCCCCAGAACCACGATGCGGTGAGCCCGGCGACCACGGACGCCACCCCGACGCAGACCGAGGCGACCAGCGTGCCACGGAAAGAACGAGCGAGCAGCTGCGCGGACGCCACCGGCAGGACCATCATCGCGGCGACGAGCAGGATCCCGACGATGCGCATCGCGGCCACGACCGCGACCGCCGTGAGCACCGCGAGGAGCGAGTTCAGACCGTTCACGGGCAGGCCCGCCGCGCGCGACCACTCCTCGTCGGTGACGACGGCGAAGAGCGAGCGCCGCAGGACCCACATCGTGATCGCGATCACCGCTCCCAGCCTCAGGATCACGACGATCTCCGAGCGCGTGACGGTGAGCGGTTGGCCGAACAGGTAGGTAAGGATGTTCGCGTTGAGCCCACCGGCCAGGCTCGCGAAGACGACCCCGAGGGCGATGCCGGAGTAGAAGAAGAGCGCGAGCGCCACGTCGCCGGCGACCCGTCGGCGCGCCCGCAGCCAGTCGACCCCGAGCGCGCCCACGACGGCGAACGCGAGCGCCATCCAGATCGCCGAGACGCTGAGAAGGAGTCCCGCGCCGACCCCCGCGAACGCCACGTGGCCGATCCCGTCACCGATCAGCGACAGACGCTTCTGCACCAGGAAGATCCCGATCATCGGCGCGAAGACGCCGACGGCGAGGCCGGCGACGAGGGCGCGTTGCATGAAGTCGACCTGGAAGGGGAACGAGATCGTCGCGGCGGTCATCCGAGCCCTTCCAGCCAGAGCGGCAGATCGTCGCGGTGGATCCCGAGCGAGACGCCTTCGCGCATCAACTCCGACGGCGTCCCGTCGAAGAGGACGCGGCGCTTCAGCACGATCACGCGGTCGACGATCCCCGCGACCGCGGACAGCTCGTGGGAGACGAGCAGGACGCCCGCGGCATGCTCGTCGATGAGGTGCGTGAGCGAGTCGCTGAACCGGCGCTGCGATTCGGCGTCGACGCCGGCGACGGGTTCATCCAACACCAGGAGATCCGGCTCGCTCGCGAAAGCCCGTGCGATGAAGGCTCGCTGCTGCTGACCACCCGACAGGGTGTTCACGGGTCTCGTCGCGAGGGGCTCCAGCCCCACCGATCCGATCGCGTGGTCCACCGCCTCTCGATCCTCACGCCGGAGAGGACGCCACCAACCACGGCGGGACAGACGGCCGGACGTCACGATCTCCTGGACCGTGGCCGGCACCTCCGACGCGATCGTGGGCCGCTGGGGGACGTAGCCGAGTCGCCACCGTTCGACCAGGTGATCCGGATCCGAGCCGAAGATGCGGACCGAGCCGCGCTCGGGCTTCAGGGAGCCGAGCAGGATCCGAAGGAGCGTCGACTTCCCCGAGCCGTTCGGTCCGACGAGCGCGACGAACTCACCGGCGGACACGCCGAGCGAGACGTCGTCGAGCACCGGCTCGCGGTCGTATCCGAACCGCACACCCCGCGCCTCGAGGAGGAGCTCCGAGGATGTGCGGGTCCTCCGGGGACGATCATCGACAACCAAGCGCCGTCCTCAGCTCGCTGAGGTTCCGTTGCATCACCGAAGCGTAATCGTCGCCGGCGGCGACCTCGTCGGGCGTCAGGCTCTCGAGCGGGTTCAGGACCGCGGTCGTCGCTCCCGTCTCTTGGGCGAGGGTCTCCGCCACCTTCGGGGACACGAGGTCCTCGGTGAAGATCGTGGTGGCGCCGTCCCGTTCGACGAGCACCTTGAGCTGCGCGAGGCGATCGGGGGTCGGCTCGGCGTCCGGCGACAAGCCCGAGATCGGTTCCTGCAGGAGACCGAAGCGCTGCGCCAGGTAGCCGAACGCCGCGTGGCTCGTGACGATCACGTTCCTCGCGCAGTCCGCGAGCCCGGTCCGGTACTCCGACGTGAGCGAGCGAAGTCGGGCGTCGAACGCGGCGGCGTTCGCTTCGAACGCCGCCGCGTTCGAGGGCGAGGCGCCGGCGAGCGCCTGCTCGGTCGTCCGCACGATGTCCTGGTACAGAACCGGATCCAGCCATACGTGCGGATCCTCGCTCAGGCTCGCGTCTGACTCGCCGGCCGGCACCGGACGTGAGCGGAGATCGGCCGAAACGTCGACCGTCGTGCCCGTCGCGTCCGTCAGAGCGTCCTCGACGGCCGGCTGGAAACCCCCGCCGAGGTAGAGGACGACGTCGGCCGTGGAGATCGCCGCGATCTGCTGCGGGGTCAGCTCGAGATCGTGCGGCTCGACGCCGGGGGCCGTCAGGTTGGTGACTGAGACGGCGGCACCACCGACCCGCTCCGCCGCCTCCGCGAGCGGATAGAAGCTGGCGACCACCGACACCGTCCCGGGCGCGCTGGCCGAAGGACCGGAGCAGCCGGCGAGGCCGGCGAACAGGACCATCGTCCCCACGAGGACGAACGATCCAACACCGAGACGGGTTCTGGGAATCATTCTCATTGGTGGGAGAATCTACCGTTGCGCCGGTTGGACCGTCAAGGGCGTGATCGATCAGCGTTGCGATCGCATCTGGGCGAGCGCGTCCGCGTACGCGATCCCGAAGCCACGCTCGACGTGATGTGGAGCGACCCCGATCTCGCGAAGCGCCCCGGCCCAGCGCGCGAGGGCGATCCGGGCGGGATCGGCCTCCAGCGCCGTCACGTCGGCGATCGCGTCCAGGTACACCGCGGCGGTCCTCGCCGGAGAGAGCTCCTCGCGCGCGAACCGTTGCGCCCGCTCCCCCACCTGGTGGAGCAGGGTCGGATCTCCGGCCAGCCGGTCGATCGCGCTCGCGAGCTCGGCCGGGTCGGGAACCCCCGGGGCGATCCGAACGACGACGTCGTCAGGCACCTCGAGGTACGTACCGACCCCGCTCACGATCGAAGGGGTGCCGGCGTGGAGCGCCCGGACGAGGGACCCGCTCGTCTCCCCGCGATGCGGGTACCGGAGGTTGACGAGGACGTCGAACGCGCACAGCCACGCCAGGAACTCGTCATCCTGGACGTCCCGGATAACCGTCACGTGGTCGCCCACGCCCGAGGCGCGGATCGCCGCGTCGAGGTCCCAGCCCGCCTTCCGGCCCACGAGGACCAGGCGGACCTTGGAACGGATCAGGGGGAACGCCTCCAGGAGCTGTTGGATGCCCTTGGTCGCGTTCAGGTCGCCGGCGACGCCGACGAGGATCTCCTCGGCGTCGCCGACCCGCGCGCGCATCGCGTCCCGTCGGCTCCGGGCTCGGTCGACGTCGGCGTCCCGTTCGACGACCGGGTGCGGGGCGACGGCGATCGGCGTCCGGCACCCGATCCCCTCGAGGTAGGACTTGGCGAAGGCCGAATGCACGATCACGGCGTGAGCGCGCCTGACGAGCTGCGCGCACCACGGGATCGCGAGCGGGTTGTCGTCGCTGGCGGCGCCGGCCCGAGCGGCGAGCATCGCCTCCGCGCGGGCCGGCGCCGCCAGCGGACTCTTCACCTCGCCCAACCCCCAGATCAAGCCGTCGACCGCGAGGTCGTGGAGCACCACGACCCCGGGGTTCCAGACCGACAGCGCGTAGATGTCCCCGTGGAACTCGACGTTGTTGCCGATCTGGAAGACGCCGACGTCCGCCTCCCGAACGCGCGCGAGCGCCGAACGGCCGAGGGGCCACACGCGGTCGATCTGATGCTCGGTCCGCGCGGCGTCGAGTCCCTGCAGGACCGCGGCCGCGTACGTCGCGATCCCGGTCCGCTCCGGCGGCAGCGGCGAGACGAACGCGACGCGCGCCATCAGCCCAAGAGCCGCCGGACGATGCTCGGCCAGTCCGGCATCTTCTCCTCGACGAAGATCCTCCCCGCGGAACCGAGGCCGTCGGCGCGCTCGCGATCCGCGGCGAGCGCGTCGAACGCGGACGCGATCGCCTCGGGGTCCGGCTCGACGACGATGCCGGTCTCGTCGTTCCGGGCGAACTCGAGAGGTCCCCCGGCGTCCGACGTCACGACCACCGGCCGCCCGGCGGCCATGCCCTCGATCGTCACGTAACCGTAATCCTCATCGAACGGCCCGAAGTACACGCCGAGCGCGTCCCGGTACAGACCGACGAGCTCGTCGTCGGAGATCCCCACGCGGATCTCGACGCGGTCCCCGAGGCCCGCTTCGTCGATCCTCGTGCGGATGTTCGGGAGCTCGACGCCCGTGCCGACGAGGATCAGGCGCGCGTCGGACCGCGCGTGCCGCATCGCCTCGACGGCGAGCCCCTGGCGTTTGAGCGGGTCGAACCGGCTCGGGAACAGGACGTGACCACCCCGGCCGGATCCGGGTGGCTCCCGGAGGAGCCGCTCGGTCAGGTCGGAGCGATGGTAGAGGACCTCACCCGGGATGCCGAGGGAGCGCTCGAGACGACCCCTGACCGTCTCCGAGTTCGTGAAGATCCGTTCGGCCTCCCCGAGCGCGAGCCGATCCGAGTTGATCACGAGATCGCGGATCGCCGGCCCGTCCGGCGATCGCGACAGGTCCCCGAACTCGGGGTGGTCCCACAGCTCGTACGCCGTGCGTTGCTGATGGATCAGCCAGACGATCTTGCGTGGATGCCGAACCAGGTACGCGGGGAACTTCATCGCGACCACGAGGTCCACGTCGATCCCGTTCGCCTCCGCGAGGTCGAGGCTCCGCCACATCGCCATCTGGTGAACGAGCTCGATGGGCGGGGCCCAACGGAACGGGATCGTCGCCATCTCGGCTTCGTGTCCCTCCGCGCGGAGCGCTCGGACGAGGCCATTCGCGTGCGTCTCGGCGCCGCCCGACATGAACGGCGGTTGCGGGTGGCAGACGAGGATGCGCATCAGGCCGTCCTCGCGATCAGCGCGTAGTCCTGCGGCCGTCCCTCCGCGTCGTCGTTCATGAGGCGCACCTCGAAGCGGTCGAAGCCGGCGAAGCCGGCCATCACACGGAGCGTCTCCGGATTGGCGGGCCACGTGTGCGTGATGTCGCCGAAGAACCAGTTCGTGAGCGCGTCGACGTTGAGCGGGTAGATCGTCTCGATCAGGAAGGCTCCCCCGGGTGCGAGCACCGTGCGGGCGAGCTGCAACAGGGGGAGCCACGTCGCGGGGTCGAGATGCTCGACGACCTGGATCGCGCTCATGCCGTTCGGGGCCTCGCCGTCGTACGACGCCAGGAAGTCGGGCAAGGATGCCTCGACCGCGTCGAACCCTTGCTCCCGGCAGGCGTCCACGGCCTGGGGCGAGATATCCATGCCGAGGACGCGCCACCCCCAGTCGCGCAGCATCGAGAGGAACTGGCCCTCGCCGCATCCGAGGTCGAGCCAGAGCGGCGACTCCCCGCTCTGCTCGCGGAGCTCGGTCGCGAAGTCGCGGTACTGCGCGAGCTTCGCCCGGATCGACTCGGGGCTCCCGCGGAGCGCAGCCTCGAACCGCCAGTAGAAGGCGTCCGGCATCGGGGACGCGGGTGCCGGAGCGGTGGTTCCCGCGGGAGCGGCGGGTCCCGGTCCGGTCGCGGCCGGTGCGCCGACGGCGAGCCGGCGGGTCAGCGCCTCGAGGTCGGCGGTTGCCGTGCCCACCCGCACGTCGTGCTCGTGCAACCTCGATGTGAACTCGGTGCTCAGCTCGTCCCACGTGGCCTGCGCCTCGCGGAGCTCCGCGCGGAGACGCTGGACCTCGGAGGTGAGCGCAACCGTGTCGCTCCGCGCGAGCGCGAGCTCCTGCGACGTCTCCAGACCGAGCAGCGCGAGATCGGCGGCGACCCGGTCGTAGCGCCGCATCAGCGGCCGCGCCACCCGGAAGATGAACCGCTTGAACCGGCGCTTCGCCGGCGACCCCATCTGGAGGACCGGGTCGTCGGGGAGTGGGCCCGCGCCGTGGTCCCGGCGCATCGTGGACTCGATCTCGCTCCACCCCACCGAGAGGTCCGACCACCCTCCCGCCTGGATCGGTCCGACCCTCTGGTCGGCCATCGGCATGGCCGCCCAGTACACCTCGCGGGCGAGCTCGTCGGCGGAGGAGCCCCCTCCGGCGCGGGTCGGCTCTTCCTTCTCCTCTTCTTCCACCCGGAAACTCCTGCAGCGTCGCGGCTCGGTCAGGCTAACGGAAGGGCAGGCGCCGGGCGCCGGGCCGACCGACTCAACGGGGCAGCCGGTACGACCGGCCGCGCCGCTCGACGAGCCCGTCCCGGACGAGCCCCGCGAGAGCCGGGTTGACGCGCGCGGCCGGGAGACCGGCCGCGCGCGTCAACCCCGCGGCCCCCGCCGACCTGCGATCGCGCAGGACCGCGAGGACG
>JBKOUM010000107.1:0-6857 GCA_046723385.1 Actinomycetota bacterium | reverse complement strand
GTCCTGCCGGGGAACGTGCTGTGCCTCACCTTCACGAACAAGGCGACGGACAACCTTCGGCTGCGTGTGCGCCGGGCACTCTCGACGCTCGAGCTCCCCGAAGGGGAGGAGCCCGAGATCGCCAACTACCACGGGTTCGCGGCCGCGCTCCTGGAGCGGTACGGCGTCCTCGCGGGCTTCGAGCCGGGCGCTCGCGTGCTGACCCAAGCGCAGCGGACCGAGCTGTGCTCGCGCGTCCTCGACCGCATGACGTTCGAACATGCCTCGGCCACGTGGCAGCCCTCGCTCGTCGCCAAGATCCTGGAGCTCGACGAGCAGGCACAGAACCACCGGGTCACGCCGGTGGAGGTCCAGGCCTACGTCGCGGCGCGGCTCGAGCTGCTCAAGAACGCCCGGTCGAACCGCGTGTTCGAGGCCGCGGAGGAGCGTCTGGAGCTGGCCCGGGCGTCCGCGTGCTACCGCGAGCTCAAGCGTGAGCTCGGGGTGATCGACTTCGGCGACCAGATCGACCGCGCGATCGAGATCGCGGAGCGCTACCCGCAGATCGTCCTGGACCATCGCGCGCGGTTCGCCGCGGTCCTGCTGGACGAGTACCAGGACACGAACGTCGCGCAGGCCGACCTGATGCACGCCCTGTTCGGCGGCGGCCATCCGGTCACCGCGGTCGGGGACCCGGATCAGAACATCTACGCCTGGCGCGGGGCGTCCCTCTACAACCTGCTCGAGTTCCCGGAGCGGTTCCGCCGGGCCGACGGCTCGCCGGCTGCGAGGCTGCCGCTCTACACCAACTTCCGCTCGGGAGCGCGGATCCTGGCCGCGGCCGACGCGCTGATCGCGCCGATCCCGGACGCGCAGCGTCCCGACCCCGACAAGGAGCTCCGCCCGGCGGCCGTCAACGGCGACGGCGAGGTCTCGGTCGCGCGGTTCATGGACGAATGGAGCGAGGCTCGGTCGATCGCGCAGGCCGTCTCGGGGCTGCACGACGACGGCGCGAGGTGGTCCGACGTCGCGGTGCTGTGCCGAACGTCGCGATTGTTCGGCCTGATCCAGCGCGCCTTCGACGAGCGCGACGTCCCGGTCGAGATCGTCGGGCTGGCCGGGTTGCTCAAGCAGCCGGAGGTGGCCGAGGTGCTCGCGTACGCGCGCGCGGTCCACGACCCGAAGGCGTCGGTCGCGCTCGCGCGGATCCTGCTCGGACCCCGCTACCGCGTGGGCTACAAGGACCTGGCGCTCCTCGCGCGGCTCGCGACCCGCGAGTCGAAGCAGATGCTCGAGTACATGACCGAGGACGACGTGGAGGCGGAGCCGTTCCTGTTCGCCGAGGCGCTCGAGCGGCTCGACGAGGTCGAGGACCTGTCCGACGAAGGGCGAGCGCGGCTCACCGAGTTCCGCGACGAGCTCCGTGTGCTCCGCCAGGAGGGGCGCAAGCCCGTCGGCGAGTTCCTGGGCGAGGTGATCCGGCGGATCGGGATCCTGGACGAGCTCGACGCCGACCTGGACCGGCAGCGCGCCACCAGCGCCCGCCGGAACCTGGCGGCGTTCCTCGACGAGGTGCACGGCTTCGAGCCCGTCGAGGGCGAGCTCACGCTGCGCGCGTTCCTCGACTACGTCGACGCGGTCGAAGCTCTCGACAAGCCGGATTGGGCGCCGGTCCAGCCCTCGGAGGAAGACTCCGTGAAGGTGATGACGATCCACGTGGCCAAGGGCCTCGAGTTCGACCACGTCTTCGTCCCGGGCGTCGCGCACGGCTACCTGCCCAACCCGATGGTTCCGCAGAACCCCGCCGAGCGCGGCAAGTCGCTCGACTTCGAGCTCCGGGGCGACGCCGCGGTCCTGCCCAGGTTCGACGGCAACGTGAGCCGCTTCAAGGCCGAGCTCGCGGCGCAGGAGATCGTCGAGGAGCGGCGCACGGCGTACGTGGCGCTCACGCGCGCTCGGAAGAGCCTCCACGTGACCGGCTCGTTCTGGTACGGCGACAACAACATGCCCAAGAAGCCCTCGCGGTTCCTCGACGAGCTCATGGAGTGGGGCGCGTCGACGGGGTCGGCGTCGGTCGAACAGGGCCCCGACGAACCCGGCGACCAGAACCCGATGCTGGGCTTGCGTGAGGGGTTCGTCAGGCCGTGGCCCGGACCCGCGACACCCGTCCAGGCCGACCCGTTGTTCTCAGGAGGCTGGCGCGCCGCTGCGATCGAGGGCGTCCAGCCGTCGCTCACCGAAACGCTGCCCTCCGCGGATCGCGAGGCGTTCGAGGCGCTCTCGGCCGAGCGGCGGGCGCTCGCCGCCCACCTCCGCGAGCGGGAGGCCCTGGACGCCGAGCCGGGCGGCGAGCGCCCGCCGACCACCGTGAGCGTCGGCGGCGTCGTCGACTACACCACGTGCCCCAAACGCTTCTACTGGACGTCCGTGCGGCCGCTCCCGCGCTTCAGCGGGCCCGCCGCGCGGATCGGGACCGAGATCCACCGGTGGATCGAGCGCCGGGCGTCGGGGCAGGGCCAGCTCCTCGAGAGCGACGACCCGGTCGACCTGACCCACGAGGAGCTCGCCGGCGACCCAGGCCGCGTGGAACGACTGCGGCAGTCGTTCCTCGCGTCCCGGTTCGCAACCTCTGTGCCGTTGTTCGCCGAACGGGCGTTCCTCCTGCGCGTCGGCGCGTTCACGGTCGGGGGCCGAATCGACGCGATCTACGGAGCGCCGGACGGCCCGTGGGAGGTCGTCGACTGGAAGACGGGCGCCGGGACCGCGGCGCCGATGCAGCTCGAGCTCTACGGGCTGGCCTGCGTCGAGATCTGGGGGAAGCGCCCGGAGGACCTGACCCTCAGCTATTGCTACCTGGCCAAGGACGAGATCGTGTCGCAGTCGATGGGCGACCCGGTGGATGTTCGTGCGCGGGTCGAGGCCGCGCTGTCGGCGATCGGCGACGGCGAGTTCGATCCGATCCCCGGCGCGTGGTGCACCCACTGCGACTTCCGCGGCTTCTGCGACGCCGGGAAGGCGTGGCTCGCCGCGAACGCCTAGGACCGGCTGCGTCCGTCGAGCCGCTCGATCTGTTCGCGGAACCGGCGGTAGCCGGCCGCCGGATCGAACCCGCCAGCCGGGCCGCCCGGGACGAAGCGCGCGACGAGCCCGGTCTCCGCGGGCGCACGGGTATGCGCCACCGCGCGGAACCACTGGAGATCTCCGGGCGCGATCACGACCTCGCCCGACGTCCCCATCCGCCGGAGGGATGCGTCGTTCGTCACCACGGGCGTCCGCCGGAACGCGTGGACGAGCGCGTCGCGACGCTCTTCGTCCTCGGCGGTCACGGTGACCTCCCGGCCGTCCCATTCGGCCGAGGCGACCGAGGTCTTCCCTTCGTCGTCGGGAACCGCGAACTCGACCCTCATCGCGCCTCTACTGCGTATTGCTCTTGGTCGCGCGGCGGATCATCTTGGCGAGCTCGGTCATCATGTGAAGCGACAGGTCCGCGTCGCCGCGGAGGGCCTTGAGGAGCTCCTTCCGCCGGAGGATCACCAACGTCATCGGCGTCTCGGACGTGACGGTCGCCGTCCGTTCGCCGCCGTCGAGGACCGCGATCTCCCCGAAGTGATCCCCCGGGACGATCCTCGAGATGAACCGCCCGTTCGACGTGACCTTGGCCTGCCCCTTCAGGACGACGTAGAAGGCGTCACCCGGGTCCCCCTGCTTCACGACCGCGGCGCCGGCCATGTAGTCGCCGACGTCACAGAGGGAGGCGATCTTCTTGATCTCTCGCTTGGACAGGCCGTGGAACAGCGGGACGTACGTCAGGATCGCCTCGAGCTTCGGGTTCGCCACGGTGCCCTCCTTGAGATCGGCGGCCCCGCCGAGCCGCCGGGGCGCACAGCCTATCCCGCCTCTGTCGGTGGCGCTCGCTACGGTGCGCCCAGGGGTGGTGCCCGTGCTCCGGCGTTCTCCCGCCGTCGTCCAACCGCTCCCCCTCATGATCGTCCGTCCGGGCAAGACGCTCGTGCGGCAGGGCGAGACAGGCGGCGGCGCGTGGCGGGTCGAGTCCGGGATGTTGCGGGCATCACTGGTGACGGCCGACGGACGGGAGTTGGTCCTCGACCTCCTCGGTCCCGGCGACGTGACCGGCGATCCAGCGGGGGCTCCCGCCACGTGCACCGTGGAGGCACTGCGGCCGTCGCGGCTCGTCGCCGTCGGAACGGGGGAGCTGACCGTCGCACTCGCCGAACGGGCCGGCCGCGCCGCCGTGCTCGCGTGCGACGTCGCGTGGCTCGACGTCGCCACCCGGATCGAGCGACGGCTGCAGGACCTCGCCGCGCGTTTCGGCCGGCCGGTCCCGGGTGGGACCGTGATCCCGATCACGCTGCGACAGGACGACCTGGCGTCGCTCGCCGGAACCTCTCGCGAGACGGCGAACCGGGCGGTCCGCCGGCTGACCGAACGCGGTCGGGTGCACATCGAACGGCGCGGGCGCTACGTGGTCCGCACGCCGTTGCGTCTTGTCCCCACCTGAGCGGCGCGCTACGCGGGATCGGGGACGTCGCCCTGCAACAGCGCGAGCGAGCACGATCCGCAGTAGCGGGCGCGACCCCTCACCGACCGGCCGCACCGCGCGCACGCCTTGGGCTCCGTGACCGACCACGTACGCCGGTCGCCGCGGCCGGTCGCCGCGATCCGCCCTTCGCGCTCCAGCTTCGCCAGATGCGCGTCCACCGACCGCGCGGCGAGCTCGCGCACGTCCACCGGGTGGTCGGCGTAGATCCGCTCCACCAGGTCGCCCACGGTGCGCACCCCGTCCGCGATCCCTTCGAGGATCTGCGCTTCGCGATCCGCGCGATGCTCCAGGTACTCCGCAAGTTTGGCCTGCGCATCGAGCACCACGGGCCCGTGCCCGGGGTAGATCGTGCGCGGGTGGCGATCGAGCATCCGATGGAGGGACGCCAGGTACTTCGTCAGGTCGCCGTCGGGTGCGTCGATGAAGCTCGTACCGCGACCCAACACGGCGTCCCCGGAGAACATCGCGGCGCTCCGTGGGTCAACGAACACCACGTGGTCGGCGCTGTGCCCGGGCGTGTGCATCGCCAGAAGCTCGACGCCGCCTCCCGCGAACGACTGGCCGTCGCGGATCCGTTGCGCACCGTCGAGGCGCCACGCGTACACGGGCGCGCCGACGAGCCGGCCGAACGCCACCGCTCCTTCGGCGTGATCCTCGTGGTGGTGCGACACCAGGACCGCCCTCACGCGTCCCGCGGTCCGCGCGACGTCCTCCTGGTGCGCATCGATCGAGGGTCCCGGGTCGATCACGATGGACGGATCGGACCCGACGACCCACGTGTTCGTCCCCTCGAGCGTGTAGACGCTCGGGTTGGGCGCGAGGACGCGGATCACGAGACTCAGGTGATCTGCTCCATCACGTGGCGCGGCATCATCGTCTGCTCGTGTTGGGTCGGTTCGCGCGTCTCGAACCGGAGCGAGAGCACGTCGTCACCCGAGGCACACGCCGCGAGCTCGCCGACCGTGAACCAGGTGGGCCAGTAGAGCTTGTGCGCGCCTTCGTTCCACCCGCGCAAGAGCGCGCGGGGCGAGATCCACCACGCGCGCACCACCTCACGGCCGTCGACGACGGGTTCCGAGGCGTCACCCGCGGGGACCGCGAAGTAGCGAGCGTCGAACCGCACGGGCGTGTCGGGCGGTGCGATCCAGCGGCAGATCTCTCGCACGGTCCCCGGATCCGGCGGATCGTCGTCGACGCGGGCCAACCCGCCCGCGGGAACGAGGCCGACCGAGGTCGCCGCGAGTCCCACCTCCTCGATCAGCTCGCGGACCGCCGCCGCCCGATGCGCCTCCGCGGCCTCCCCGAACCAGCGCGCCGCGCGATCCTCGTCGCCCGCTTCGACGGCCCCGCCAGGGAACGCGATGTAGCCGGGGAGGAAGCGGCTGCCCGCGCTCCGCTCCACCACGAGCACTTCGGGCTCGCCCGGCCGGCCGTCGCGCACGCAGATCGCGGATGCTGCCTGGCGGATCGGTCGTTCGTCCACGGCGTCCATCTTCCCATCGGCTTCCCATCGGCTTCCCATCGGCCTCCCATCGGCCTCCCGGGAGGCGCCCCGAGGCCATACTGCCGGTCGTGAGCGACGCTGCCGGAAGGTCGATCGTCGTCGCGGCGATCCGCCGGGCCATCGAAGCGGGCGGACCGATCACGTTCGCGGACTACATGGAGATGGCGCTCTACGGACCGGGCGGCTTCTACGAGACACCGCCCGTGGGGCCGGGCGGGGACTTCGTCACGAGCCCGCACGTTCACCCCCAGTTCGGCGCGCTGCTCGCCGGTGCGATCCGCGAGCTCTGGGATCGGCTCGGGAGGCCGAGCCCGCTCCACCTGACGGAGGTCGGGGCCGGGGACGGCACGTTGGCGCGTTCCGTGCTCGCCGCGGCCGACGCCCCCCCGATCTCGTACGTCGCCGTCGAACGGAGCGGCGGGGCGCGCAGAGCGCTCGTGGCCGTCTCGGAGATCGAGGTGCGCGATTCGCTCACGGCTCCCGTCGACGTGATCCTCTCCAACGAGCTCCTCGACAACCTGCCGTTCCGGATCCTCCGCGGCGACCACGAGGTCCGCATCGACGTGGAAGGGGACGGCTTCGTGGAGGTCGTGGTCCCAGCGGATCCCGCGCTTCTCGGCGTGGCCACGACGGCAGGAGACGAACGGCTCGTCCCGGTCGGCGCCTTCGACTTCGTCGACGCGATCGCGCGGACGCTCGAGCGCGGGTTCGCGTTGCTGATCGACTACGGGAGCATCGGCGACGCCGGGGGTCCGGTCCACGGCTACCGGGGGCACGCCGTCGTCGAGGACGTCATCGCGCGACCCGGGACGA
>JBKOUM010000106.1:0-7550 GCA_046723385.1 Actinomycetota bacterium | reverse complement strand
GCGTGGAGCTGGATCGCGCGTGGGAGCGGCTGGGTGCCTCGACCGCGATCCAGGGGAACCTCGATCCCGCCGCGGCGCTCGCGCCGTGGGATGTCGTCGAGCGCGAGGCTCTCGACGTTCTCCGGCGAGCCGGCGGGCGTCCCGGCCACGTCTTCAACCTGGGCCACGGCGTGCTCCCGGACACCCCGGTCGGGACGCTGCAGCGCCTGGTCGACCTGGTCCACGCTCGATCCGATCGCGATGGCTGACCGCCGATCGCGGGTCGCCGTGATCGGCGCCGGCATCGCGGGCCTCACGGCCGCGTACCACCTCCGGAGCGCCGATCCTCCGATCGACGTCGCCGTCCTGGAGGCGTCCGACCGCGCGGGGGGTGAGCTCCGCACGATCGAGGTCGGGGGCATGACCATCGATGCGGGCGCCGACTCCTTCCCCGGCCGCAAGCCGTGGGCCGCCGACCTCTGCCGTGAGCTCGGGATCGCGACCACGAGGCCCGCCGCGTCGGGAACGTGGCTCTGGACCCGCCGTGGCCTCGTGGAGTACCCGACCGGAACGGCGTTCGGCATCCCAGGAGACCTGGGCTATCTGTTCCGCTGGCCGGGACTCTCCGGCCGGGGTCGGCGCCGCGCGCTGCTGGATCTGGTGAAACGGAAGCGTGCCGCCGGCGCTGGCGACGAGACGCTCGGCGGCTTGCTCCGGCGTCGGCTCGGCGACGAGGCAACGGACCTCGCGGTCGCACCCGTCCTCGGCGAGCTGTTCGGCGGCGACGTGGACTCGCTCTCGGTCGAGGCCACGTTCCCCGAATTCATCCGATGGGAACGGTCGCAGGGCTCACTGCTCCGCGGCGCCCAGGCGGCCCTGCGCGATTCGAGGAAGGGGACGCCACGGTCGCCGATGTTCCTCCGGCCTCGAGGCGGAGCCGCCGCGCTGACCGACGAGCTCGCGTCGCGTCTCGGTTCCACCGTGCGGCTCCGAACGAACGTCGAGGGTCTCCACCCCGCCGAGGACGGATGGGTCGTTCGCACGTCCGCGGGGCCGCTCGATACCGATGGCGTGGTCGTCGCGGTGGACGCGCCCGCCGCGCTGACAGCGTTGGGGGACGTCACGCCTGAGGCGAGGGCGGATCTCCTGGAGATCCCGAACGTGTCCGTCGGCGTGGTGCTGCTCGTCTATCCGGAAGGGACCGCGGACCGGGTGCCGACAGGCGCGGGCTTCGCCGCGCCCGTCGGCGCCACCCCCATGACTACGTGCACGTGGACGTCGTCGGTCTGGCCCGACCCCACGTTCGGAACACGCGCGATCCTCCGCTGTTCGATCGGCGGCGCCGAGCAGGAGGACCTGCTCGACGCCGCCGACGAAGAGATCGTCGAGGCCTGCGCCCGGCACATCGCCGCCCTGATCCCGCTCCCGGATCGGCCGGAGGCGTCGGCCGTCGTCCGGTGGCCCGACGCGATCCCTCGATACCAGCTGGGTCACGTGGCGCGAGTCGCGCGGATCCGCGACCGGCTCCCCGCGGGTATCTTCGTGACCGGACGGTCGTTCGACGGTATCGACGTTGCGGAGTGTGTCTGCCGAGCGACCGAGACCGCCGGAACCGTTCGAGCTTTCGTGACCTCCGACCACCGGGAGCGGATCAGATGACCGACACGATCTACACGCTGTATCCCGTCTTCGCCGGGACGCCCGACCTGCGCCCGGTCCTCGGCGACCCCAAGGACCGGGCGCGCGCTTCCGCCGAGCTCGAGGACCTCTTCAAGAGCTGGGGGGACGACGTCACCGTGCGCGGGACCTACTCCACGGTCGGGTTCCGGCCGGACGCCGACCTGATGCTCTGGCTCGTTGCCGGGTCGGCGGAGAACCTCCAGCAGGCGGTCGTCGAGTTCCGGCGCACGGAGCTCGGCGGGGTGGTCGAGATGACGTGGTCGTTCATGGGCCTCGTGAAGCCGGCCGAGTTCTCGCCCGACCACCAGCCCGCGTTCGTCAGGGGCGACCCGCCGCAGCCGTATCTCTGCGTGTACCCGTTCGTCCGGACGCCGGAGTGGTACCTCCTCCCCGCCGGGGAGCGCTCGGAGCTGCTGCGGACCCACGGCGCCGCGGGACGGGAGTTCCCACAGGTGGTCGGGAACACGACGAACGCCTTCGGCTTGGGCGACTGGGAGTGGATCCTGGCGTTCGAGTCGCCGGAGCTCGACGCGATCGTCGACGTGATCCGCCGGCTCCGCGAGACCGAAGCGCGGCGCTACGCCAAAGAAGAGGTGCCGTTCATCACGGGGGTCCGCAAGTCGGTCGCGGACACGGTCGACGACCTGGTGTAGTCCCTACGCTCCAACGAGGGACGCGGCGTGGTCCGGTACGTACCGGTACAGGTCGCGGGGCGGCCGAACGTACCCGTCGTCCGACTGTCTCGGCGGGAGCTCGATCTTCGGCTCCGGCTTCGGCTTCCACGGGATCTGGCTGAGCAGATGGGCGATGCAGTTGATCCGCGCCCGCCTCTTGTCGTCGGCCTCGACGACGTTCCACGGCGCTTCCGGGATGTCGGTGTGCACGAACATGTTGTCCTTGGCGCGTGAGTAGTCGACCCACTTCGATCGCGCGTAGAGGTCGGTGTCGGAGAGCTTCCAGCGCCGCATCGGATCCTCGACGCGGTTCATGAACCGGCGCTCCTGCTCGTCGTCGGAGACGGAGAACCAATACTTGATCAAGATGATCCCGTCCTCGACGAGCAGCCGTTCGAAGATCGGACACTGACGGAGGAACCGCTGATATTCGTTGGGCGTGCAGAAGCCGAGGACGTGCTCGACCCCGGCGCGGTTGTACCAGGACCGGTCGAACAGGATGATCTCGCCGCCCGCCGGCAGTTCGGCGGTGTAGCGCTGGAAGTACCACTCCGTCGTCTGTCGCTCGGTCGGCTTCGGGAGAGCGGTGTGCTTGGTGATCCGAGGGTTCATGTGCTCGGTGATCCGCTTGATCACGCCGCCTTTGCCGGCCGCGTCACGGCCTTCGAACACGACGGCGACGCGGGACTTGCTGTCGTAGACCCACTCCTCCATCTGGACGAGCTCTTCCTGGAGCCGCTCGAGCTCTCGCTCGTAGATCTTCCTGGGGAGCTTGTCGACCATCTCGCGAGTCTAGGCGGCTTGCTCCCCACTTGGAGGGGCGGCCCGTACCCTCGAGCATGACCTCTCGACGAGCGCTGCCGAACCCGTTGCTACGCGGGCGTCTCCACCAGGTCGCGTTCTTCGCAGCGATCCCGGCCGGGCTCGTGCTCGTCCTGGTCGCATCCGGAACCGAAGAGGTGGTCGGCGCGGTCATCTATTGGATCGCCCTGTTGGCGCAGTTCGGGACGAGCGCCGCCTACCACCTGGGTGCATGGGAGCAGTCCGGCCGTGCACGGATGCAGACCCTCGACCACGCGACGATCTTCGTGCTGATCGCCGGCACGTACACGCCGTTCTGCCTCGTGGTGCTCCAGGGCGTTCAAGGCCTGGTCGTCCTGACGATCGTGTGGGTCGGAGCAGCGGTCGGGGTCGCGACCAAGATCTACCGAACCGACCTCCACGTGCTCTCGGGGTTCCTATACCTGGGACTCGGCTGGGTGGCCATGATCGTCTTCCCCGCGCTCGTTCGCGAGCTCTCGACGACCCAGCTCGTGCTGATGGTGCTGGGTGGCTCGTTCTACTCGGGCGGTGCGCTCGTGCTGGCGTTGCACCGGCCCGATCCATGGCCCAGGACGTTCGGGTACCACGAGGTCTGGCACGCGGCGACGATCGGTGCCGCGGCGTGTCTGTACACCGCGATCCTTCTGGTGTTCTTCTCCACGTAAGACCCGGAGGCGCCGGGACGGTTCCGTCCCGGCTCCTCTGCCTGCTACTCGGCGTCGGCCTCGTCCGCGAGCGCGTCCGCAGCCGTGGCGTCGACCATCGCATCCTCGGCGAGGTCCTCCGCGACCGTCTCCTTGACGACGGCTTCGGTCGCCAGTTCCTCGGCGGCGTCCATCAGCGTCGCGGCTTCGGTGGCCTTCTCGACGGCATCCTCATGAAGCGCCTCCGCCGCGATCGCCTGGTCGACGGCATCGGCTCCAGGGTCGTGTACACCGATACTCGGTCAGGTCTCGCGGATACGCAATCCGTCGTCTTCGTCGCGCCACGAGAGCAGCATGGCCAGATCGTGGATCACGGCGTGCCCGTCGGTCGCCGCGAACGCGTTCGGCTGAGCGCCGGGGCGAAGCATCAACCGCGTGTCGATGCCGAGCGCGCGGGCGCCGTCGCAATAGTCCACCTGGTCGTCCACGAAGAGGGCGTCCTCCGCCCGTGTACCCACCGACCGGAGCGCCGCCTCGTAGATCTCGGCGTCGGGCTTCCGCACCCCGATCTCGAACGACAGGATGACGGAGTCGAACTCGGTCTCCAGCTGGAATCGATCGACGAGGAGGCGCGTGTCGGGGCCACAGTTGCTCACCAGCACCGTCGCGTCGCCCCGTTGCCGGAGGGCGCGCAGCGTCGGAAGGGAGTCCGGATGCAGCTGCACCGACTCCTGCATGAACCGGACGTCGGTCTCGACCCACCAGCGGATCGTCTCGGGATCGTCGGCCAGTCCCGCGGCGAGGACGATCGCGCGAGTGCTGTCTTCGATCGTCGGGTACACCCCCGTGTTGCGCGCCGCGTGCGTGTCGTGGAAGGCGCATTCCAGCGTCTCGACGGGGATGCCGGCGCCGCGAGAGAGTTCGTCGCGCCAGCGGTCCCACTCGCTGTGAACGAGCGTGTCGTAGAGGTCGATCAGGAAGGCACGGCGCATCACACGAGGATAGAGAGGATGGCCCGCCGCTGAAGTTCCGCTGCGCACCTGCCGATACCGCCCAAGATCGGAGGTCGCCAGGATGACGCGACAGCAACGGCGAGGTCAGGACGCGGTCCGGAAGCTCCTCGGGCCCGAGAGCGAGGTGCTCACGTTCGCCTACGGGCGTGCGCACGCCCGGATGACGAACGGCGCCTGGGTGATGATCGCGATCTTCGGGACGGCCTTCGTGATCGTTCTGGTCGCACTCAAGACGATCCTCGTCCCCGGTGTGCTCTTGGTCTGGATCCTGTACAACATGATCCGGCCGCGCCGAGGTGTCGCGGTCACGAACTCCGGCGTCGCCGTGACCGAGCTCAGCGGTTGGAGCGGGGCGCCGAAGCGTGTGCGTGAGACCCTGCCTCCGGGTGCGCTTCAGGTCGGCATCCGGAACGCGACCGGCAGCAAGGTGGACGTCCAGCTGGGCGCCGATCTCATCACGGTGAAGCGGGCTGGATTCGAGGCGCTCGCGGCCGCCACGCCGGCCGAGCAGGTGCCCCCCCCTCCACCGGGCGCGTTGCGCACCGGAGCGTGATCTACCCGAACAGGTCTGCGAGGTACGCGTCGACGCTCGCCGTGCCGGTGACCGCGACCGCGTCGTCGTCGCGGACGTCGACCGACGGAGCGACGTCGTCGAGACACGCGCGAACGTCAGCCGGCTCGAGGAACCTCGAGACCAACCCGTACATGTGCACGTCGTCACGGGGTTTCTGTCGGCGGTAGTACCGCTGCGGGAACGAGACGACGACGACGTCGCGCGCCCGCGTCAGCGCGACGTAGAGGAGCCGCCGCTCCTCTTCGAGCTCTTCGTCGTCACCGGTCGCCATGTCGCTCGGGATGTTGCCGTCCGACGCGTGGATCACATGGACCACGTCCCACTCGAGGCCCTTCGCGGAGTGGATCGTCGACAGGATCAGGTAGTCCTCGTCCAGCGAGGGAGGACCGGCGAGGTCCGCGGTCGACGCCGGCGGGTCAAGCGTGAGCTCGGCCAGGAACCGTCCCCGCGATTCGTACCCTCGCGCGAGCAACGCGAGCTGCTCCAGGTCGTTCGAGCGCGGCCCGGGCGCGTCGTACTTCCGGGCGATCACGGGCTCCAGGTAGGCGCGGACGCGCTCCAGCTGCGCGGCCGGGCTCGTCAGCGACTCGTCACGGCAGCCCTCGAGCGCCGACCTGAGCTGGCGGATGCCCTCGCCGGCACCTTTGGGAACGCCGATCGGCCGGTCGAGGAACGCGGCGAGCGGGGCGGCCTCGTCCTCGCCGGTCCGCGTGACGCCGAGCTCGTCCATCAGCCTGCGCGCGGTCGACGGGCCCATCCCCTCGGGGAGCTGGAGCACGCGGAACCACGCGACCTCGTCCATGGGGTTCTCGAGGACGCGGAGCAGCGCGAGCGCGTCCTTCACGTGGGCGGCTTCCAGGAACTTCAACCCGCCGTACTTGACGAACGGGATGTTCCGGCGGAGCAGCTCGATCTCGAGCCGGTCCGAATGGTGTGCCGCGCGGAACAGGACGGCCTGCTCCCTGAGCGCGATCCCGCGCTCGCGATGCTCCAGCACCGACCCGCAGATCGCGTCGGCCTCCTCGGTGTCGTCGATGCACGCGTGCAGGATGGGACGCTCGCCGCCGGCGCGCTCGGTCCACAGTCGCTTCGCGTGGCGCTCGGGCGCGTGCGCGATCACCGTGTTCGAGAGGTCCAGGATCGGCGGGGTCGATCGGTAGTTCCGTTCGAGCTTCACGACCGTCGTGCCGGGGAATCGCTCGGGGAACCCGAGGATGTTGCGTACGGTCGCCGCCCGGAAGCCGTAGATCGCCTGCGCGTCGTCGCCGACCACGGTCAGGTTGCGCGCGGTGCCCGCGGGTCGCATCGCGTCGAGGATGTCCGCCTGGAGCGCGTTCGTGTCCTGGTACTCGTCGACCAGGATGTGATCGAACGTCGACGCGAGCTGGGGCCCGGCCTCGGGCGCGGTCCCGAGCGCCTTCCAGAACAACAGCAGGTCGTCGTAGTCGAGCGTCTGCTGGGCGCGCTTGCGCTCGACGTACGCCATGAAGATCGCCCGGATCCCCTCGACGTCGTCGACGCACCACGGGTACCAACGGCGGACGACCTCGTCGAGCTTCTCCCCGGCGTTGATCACCCGCGAGTGGATCGCGGCGAGCGTCTCCTTCCGCGGGAAGCGCCGGCCGCGCGAGGCGAACCCGAGCTCCTCTCGCAGGAGGTTCATCACGTCGGCGCCGTCGGCCTGATCGAGGACCGTGAACGAGGGGGACAGGCCGAGCACCCGTCCGTGGATCCGGAGGAGCCGGTTGGCGACCGCGTGGAACGTCCCTCCGAAGACCTTGCCGGCGTCGCCCCGCGCGGTCATCCGCTCGGCGCGGGTGAGCATCTCGCGGGCGGCCCGCCGGCTGAAGGTCAGGAGCAGGATGCGTTCTGGCCGGACCCCGCGCTCGCCGATCAGCCAGGCGACCCGACCGGCCAGGGTGGTGGTCTTGCCGGTCCCGGCTCCGGCGACGATCAGGAGCGGGCCGTCGCCGTGGGTCGCCGCGGCGCGTTGCTCAGGGTTCAGATACTCCTCGAACATGCGTTCGAGGAGTATCCCACGACGGAGGGACGGGACCTACGACCGCTTGCGGGCGCGGGCGGCCGCCGCCCGGTCGAACCCGAGCTGCTCCGCCCGCTTCAGGTAGGCGGCGGCCGCCCGCGCCAGCGCTTCGTCGGGCGCGGC
>JBKOUM010000144.1:0-18460 GCA_046723385.1 Actinomycetota bacterium | reverse complement strand
GGTCGGGGCCGCGCTCGCCGGCGGCGGCTGGCTCAGGCTGCGCAGCGGGCGACGACGCGATGGGGCATCTCCCTGATGAGGCGGACGATCCATCCGGGTGCGTGGATCGCGTGGGCGACGTGCGCGGGCTGGGTCGCCTTCGTCACCACCGATCCCGTGTACCTGCTGCTCCTGTGGGCGGTCGCGTGGTTCGTGTACGCGAACCACCGCGCCGACGCCGAGCACGCGCGATCGTTCCGGGTCTTCGTCACCGGCGCGATCGTCGCCGTGATCCTGCGGACCGCGCTCGTGTTCTTCGGCACGATCAGCATCGCGAACACGTCGTTCTCGTTCCTGGAAGGCCTCCGCCTCGGCACGATCCTCGTGATCTTCGGGACGTTCAACGCCGTCACCGACCCGTTCGGGCTCGTGCGGATGGCGCCGCGCCATTTCCACGAACCGGCGCTCGCGGCGGCGCTCGCGCTGTCGATCGCGCCGAGGACCGTCGCTTGCGTCGGCCGCGTGCGCGAGGCGCAGCGGCTCCGGGGGCTCACGGCAGGCGGCGTGAGGACGCTCCCAGCCCTCGCGGTCCCGGTCCTGGAGCGCGGGATGGAGGAAGCGCACACGCTCGCGGAGTCGATGGACGCACGGGGTCACGGCCGCGGGCGGCGTTCGCGGTACCGGCCGCGGGCGTGGGCCGCCGCGTCGACGACGACCGCGGTCGCGGCCGGCGTCGCGGCGCTCACCTTCCTCGCGGCCTCGGCCGGTGGGTGGGCGATCCTGCATCCGTCGACGGCTCCGCCGGTCTGGCCCGAGGCCGACCCCGTCCTGATCGTCGCGATCGGTCTGCTCGCGGTCCCCGGTCTGCTCGGTCGGGATCCGTCGTGACGGACGCGCTCCGCTTCGAGGGGGTGACCTTCGTCTATCCGGACGGCGCCCGCCCGGCGCTCGACGCTGTCGACCTGCGGATCCCCGAAGGCTCGTTCGCCCTCGCGGTCGGGCCGACGGGATCGGGCAAGTCGACGCTGCTCCGCGCCACGAACGGGCTCGTGCCGCAGTTCACCGGGGGGACCTTCGCCGGCCGGGTCGCCGTCGACGGACGCGACACGCTGGCGCACCCGCCGAGGCGTCTCGCCGACGTCGTCGCGTTCGTCCCGCAGGATCCCGGCGCGTCTTTCGTCCTCGATCGCGTGGAGGACGAGCTCGCCTACGGGATGGAGAACCTCGGCGTGGACCCGGCGCACATGCGGCGGCGGGTCGAGGAGACGCTCGACCTGCTGGACCTGGTCCCGCTCCGGAGTCGAGGGGTCCGAACGCTCTCCGGCGGCGAACGCCAGCGGGTCGCGATCGCGGCCGCGCTCGCGGCCGGACCCGGGATCCTGGCGCTCGACGAGCCGACGTCGCAGCTCGATCCGCAGGGTGCCGAGGACGTCCTCGCCGCGCTCCAGCGACTCGTCCACGACCACGGCATGACGGTGCTCCTGGCGGAGCATCGGCTGGAGCGCGTCTCCGGGTTCGTCGATCTCGCGGTCGGCTTCGACCGGGGTCGCGTGCGAGGAGGCCCGCCCGAGGCCGTCCTCCGCGAACTCGGGACCGGACCGCCCGTCTCGCGGCTCGGCGCGATCGCGGGCTGGGAGCCGGTCCCGCTGACGGTCCGCGACGCGCGGCGGTTCGCGGGCGCGACCGAGATGCCACCTCCGCCCGCCCGCGGCGGCAACGGCCGCGGGGACGTGCTCGCAGGGATCCGCGGCGTCCGGACGGCCTACGGACCGACGGACGTGCTCCGGGACGTCGACCTCGACGTGCACGAGGCCGAGGTCCTCGCGGTGATGGGGCGCAACGGCGCCGGCAAATCGACGCTGCTGCGCGTGCTCGCCGGGGTCCACGTGCCCTCCCACGGCGAGGTCCGCGTGCGTGGCCGGGAGCCACGACCGGGCGTCAACGTCGCCCTGTGTCCGCAGGAGGCCGACGACCTGCTGTTCAACGAGACGGTCGAGGGCGAGGTTCGGGCGACCTTGAAGGCGCGCGGCGAGACCGGCGACGCCGGGCGATGGCTCGGAGCCCTGAGCATCGCCGGTCTCGGCGCGCGCCATCCCCGCGACCTCTCCGCCGGCCAGCGGCTCCTCGTCGCCGTCGCGAGCGTCGCGGCGACGGAGGCACCGCTCCTGCTGTTGGACGAGCCGACGAGAGGCCTCGATCAGCCGTCCAAGGAACGGCTCGTGGGCTTCGTCCGTGACCACGCTCGAGCGGGCACGGCGGTGGTCCTCGCGACGCACGACGTCGAGCTCGCCGCCGCCGTCGCGACGCGCGTCGTGATGCTCGCGGGAGGCGAGGTCATCGCCGACGGCGATCCGGGGGCGGTGCTCGGCGACTCTCGCGTCTTCGCGCCGCAGATGACGCGCGTCTTCGGCCCGGGGTGGCTCACGCCGGAGCAGGTGGCGGGGGCGCTCGCGTGAACGTCACCCTCGCGACGGAGGAAGCGGAGGCGCGCGCACGGCTCACGGTTCGCGTGCCCGGCGTTCGCATCGCGCTCCTGGTCGCCGCGAACCTGATCGGCATCCTCGCGTTCTTCTGGCCGTTCCTCCTCCCGACGGTCGCCGGCCGGGTCGCCGCGAACCACCAGGGCGACGGTCCCTGGATCCTGGCCGCGCTCGGAGCGATCCTCCTCGCCCTCCTGTTCCTCGAGCTGGGCCGCGGCGGACTGGGGCCCAAGACCGTGGCGCTCCTCGGGGTGCTCGGCGCGGCGATGGTGGCCCTGCGTCTCCCGGGCTTCGTGGCCGGGTTCAGCGGCCTGTTCATCGTCGTGCTGGTCGCCGGCAACGCCCTCGGTCCGGGGTTCGGGTTCCTGCTGGGATGCGTCGGGATGTTCGCGAGCGGGCTGTTCATCGGCGGCCTGGGACCGTGGCTGCCGTTCGAGATGGTCGCCGTCGGGTGGGTGGGCGGCGGCGCCGGCCTCCTCCCACGAGGCGGATCGTGGGCGATGCGTCTCACGTTCCTCGCCGCCTACGGCGTCGTGAGCGGCTACCTGTACGGGGTCGTGATGGAGCTCTGGTTCTGGCCGTTCGTCGCCGACGGGTCGGCGCTGGCTTGGGACCCGGCGGCGGGCGCGGTCACGAACCTGCACCACTACCTCTCGTTCTACGTCGTCGACGGGTTCGCCTGGGACACCTTCCGCGCGGTCGGGAACGCGGTCCTCGTGATCGCCGTCGGCAGGCCCGTCCTGGCCGCGCTCGATCGCGCCGCGCGCCGGATGCAGCTCCGCGTGATATGACGGCCTCCTCGCGAACGGGAGGACCGCCATGACGCAGATACCGCCGTCGTTCTTCGAAGACCCCGACGCCTTCGAGCAACCGGAGGTGAAGGAGATCCTGGAGGAGGAGGCGCACGACGCTCACGGCGACCATGAGCACGGCGAAGGTTGCGGCCACGAGGCGATCGAGCACGGCGACCACGTGGATTACGTGCACGACGGACACCGGCACTTCCTGAGGGATGGGATCTGGCACCATCACGCGAGCGACGCCGGGTAGCATCCCGGCATGTCGGACGTCCCGACGGCTCGCACGCAGGTCCACCGCCTCTCCGAGCGGGGGCGCTACGACCGCGAGACGATCGGGCGGATCCTCGACGAAGCCCTGATCTGTCACGTCGCGTGGTCAGACGGGGACGGCCGGGCCCGTGTGCTGCCCACGATCCAGGCGAGGGTCGGGGAGACACTGTACCTGCACGGGTCGCGCGCGGCGCGGGCGTGGAAGGCGATCGCGGGGGGAGCCGAGGTCTGCGTCGCCGCGACGATCGTCGACGGGCTGGTCCTGGCCCGCAGCGCCTTCCACCACTCGATGAACTACCGGAGCGTCGTGCTCTACGGACGCGCGCGCGAGGTCACGGATCCGGACGAGCTGCTCGCCGCGGCGCAGGCGATCACGCGGCACGTCTTGCCCGGTCGGGAAGACGAGGCTCGCATGCCCACCTCTGAAGAATTCAGGCAAACGATCCTGTTCGCGATCCAGATCGACGAGGCGTCGGCCAAGGTCCGGACGGGACCTCCCAAGGACGATCAGGAGGACCTCTCCCTTCCGCTCTGGGCGGGCGTCCTTCCGCTCGCGACGCGTCCCGGGACGCCCGAGCCATCCCCCGATCTCCTCCAGGGCATCGACGTTCCCGGCTACGTGGCCGAGGCGCGCCGCCCCTGAGCCACCGAACCCCGACCACGTGCCTCGGCTGGACAGGCCGGCCCCGGCCGTGGTACTCATATATCGGTCCGATATACCGTTCCGATATATCGAGCGAAGAGGAAGAAGGGCCGATGCTCGAACTCGCGATCCTGGGGCTCCTGAAAGAACGGCCGATGCACGGCTACCAGCTCTCCCGGGAGCTCTCGGCTCAGCTCGGCGGCCTCTGGAAGGTGTCGTACGGGTCCCTGTACCCGACCCTCCGGCGCCTCGAGCGCGACGGTGCGGTCGAGCAGGTCCCGGGGACGCAGGCCGGCGCGACCCGCAAGCGCCTCGTCTACCGGATCACCCCGGAAGGCGAGCAGCTGTTCATCCGGCTCCTCGAGGAGCCTCCGTCGGACACCCAAGCCGAAGACACCCGGTTCCGGGTCCGGCTGGCGTTCTTCCGGTACCTCCCGCCGGAAACGCGGATCCGTCTCCTCGACCGCCGCCGGACGGCGCTCGACGAACGGCTCGACGCGATCAAGGAGGCGATCGCGGCGGCCGCCGACACGGACGACGATTACCACCGCGCCCTGATGGAACACGGTCGTGCGGCCACCGAGGCCGACATCGCCTGGCTCACCGGTCTGATCCAGCACGAACGGAACACGTACGGCGTCACCGCGCCCGTCGGGCAACGCCGGCGCGCATCCGCGACGCTTCGCAGGAAGGAGCACACCGCATGAACGAGGTTCGCATCGCGATCGTCGGCCTGGGCAACTGCGCCTCGTCCCTGATCCAGGGTCTGGAGTACTACAAGGACGCCGACCCGTCCGTGCGCGTGCCCGGCCTGATGCACGTGGAGCTCGGCGGGTACCACATCCGCGACGTCCGCGTCGTCGCGGCGTTCGACGTCGACGCCAAGAAGGTCGGCAAGGACGTGGCCGAGGCGATCTTCACCGAGCCCAACAACACGATCCGCTTCTCTGACGTCCCCCCCACCGGCGTCACGGTGCTGCGAGGCCGCACCCTGGACGGGCTCGGCACGTACTACCGGGACACGATCGTCGAGTCCGACGAGCCGGAGGCGGACGTCGTCTCGGTCCTCGAGGAGACCCGGGCCGACGTCCTGATCAGCTACCTCCCCGTCGGGTCCGAGCAGGCGGACCGCTTCTACGCGCAGTGCGCGATCGATGCGAAGGTCTCCTTCGTGAACGCGCTGCCCGTCTTCATCGCGAGCGACCCCGCGTGGGCCAAGCGCTTCGCGGACGCCGGCGTCCCGATCGTGGGCGACGACATCAAGAGTCAAGTGGGTGCGACCATCACCCATCGCGTGTTGGCGAAGCTGTTCGAAGACCGAGGCGTGGAGCTCGACCGGACCTACCAGCTCAACTTCGGTGGCAACATGGACTTCAAGAACATGCTCGAGCGCGAGCGGTTGACGTCGAAGAAGGTCTCCAAGACGCAGTCCGTCCAGTCGCAACTGGAGGAGCCGCTCGACAAGGAGGACATCCACATCGGTCCGTCCGACCACGTGCCGTGGCTCCAGGACCGCAAGTGGGCCATGATCCGGCTCGAGGGGCGCAACTTCGGGGACGTCCCGTTGACGATCGAGATGAAGCTCGAGGTGTGGGATTCGCCCAACTCAGCGGGCGTCATCATCGACGCGCTCCGGTGCGCCAAGGTGGCCAGGGATCGAGGCGTCGGCGGACCGTTGATCGGTCCATCGGCGTACTTCATGAAGTCGCCACCCGTGCAGTTCAGCGACGACATGGCGCGCGAGATGGTCGAGGAGTTCATCCTGGGAGACGGCGAGTCGGCGAACGCCGACTGGACGCGCTTCTTCGACACGACCAAGGCCTGACGGCCGGCGGCAGATGGCCGCAGCCACTCCGCCCGGAACGCTCGAGCGGGCTCGCGGTGCGTTCCGCGCGTACGACTTCCGACGCCTCTTCGCGATCCGCGTCGTCGGTCAGACCGCGGACGGCTTCTTCCAGGCGGCGATCGTCGCGTCGGTCGTGTTCAACCCCGGCGAGCACAGCACGACCGTCGGGGTGTTCAAGGCCGCCGCGATCACGGCGCTGCCGTTCACGATCCTCGGACCGTTCATCGGCGTGTTCATCGACCGGTGGCCGCGGCGCGCGATCTTGTCCATCGCCCCGATCCTGAAGGCCGCCCTCGTCGCCCTCGTCCTGTTCGATCCCTCGTCGGGGGGTTCCGGGGCCTCCGTCGCGTTCTACGGCGGCGCCCTCGCGGTGATCTCGATCAACCGGTTCTACCTCTCCGCGGCGTCCGCCGTCGTGCCGCGACTGGTTCCGATCGAAGACCTGCTGATGGCGAACTCGCTCGCGACGGTCGGAGGAACGCTCTCCTTGCTGATCGGGTTCTTCGTCGGCGGCCAGGTCTCCGACGCGTTCGGGAACGGACCGGTCGTCGTGGTCACGATCACCGGCTGGCTGGTGGCGGCGTGGATCGCCACGCGGATGAGATCGGATCTGGCCCCGATGACGATCCCGGAGGCGCCCGAGCTCCTGCGCAACCAGATCCGGCGAGTAGCGATCGAGTTCGCGGACGGGGTCCGGACGCTCGTGCGGACCCCGCGGGCGATCGGTCCGATCACGTCGATCTCGATCGACTCGATGGGGCAGGGGATCATCCTCACGGTCGCGGCGGTCGTGTTCCGGGAGCAGTTCAAGGAGGGCGTGGGGTCGTACTCGAACCTGATCGGCGCCGGCGGCGTCGGCGTCCTGGCCGGCATCGTGACGGTGGGCTGGCTCGAGGACCGGTGGAGCAAGGAGCGCATCGTCGCCGTCGCGTTCGTCGTCGGCGCGGCCGCGCTGCTCTTCTCGGCCGTCTACCTGCGCGACTGGACGATCCTGTTCGCGAGCTTCGTCGTCGGACTCGCGTTCGCGTGGAAGAAGATCCCGGTCGACACGACGGTCCAGGGGTCCTTGCCCGACGGGTACCGGGGCCGCGTGTTCTCGGTGTACGACGTGGTCTACAACGCGGCGCGCCTCGTCGCGGCGGCGCTCGTGATCCCGATGGTCCCCGCCCTGGGCACGCGAGGCACCGTCGCCACGGTCGGGGGGCTGTTCGTGGTGTGGGCTCCGGTCCTCCCCCGCTGGATCGGAGGCGTCCCCGTGATCCGACCGCTGTTCGTCGAAGGCGGCCGGGCTGAGGAGTGGCCGCGGGCGATCCGGTGGGGAGCCGCCGAGGAGCCGGTGGAGGTGCTCCGCTCCTGGATCGACGAGCGCGGCGACGGGCGCTTCCGATGCTTCCGGATCCGTTTGGACGACGGCTCCGTGCTCGACATCAGCCGGCCCGAACCGGACGGCGTCTGGACGATCGACCGGGAACGGGACGAGCCGGCCGCGCCGGCCTGACGCGTCAGGCCGGCGCCGCCTCCGGTCCGTCGACCGCCGGGACCGGCTCCGGGATCTGGGAGGAGATCGGGCGGCGGGCGCCGGTCCGGCCCCACAGGACCCCTGCCGCCACCGCGACCGCGAGCACGCCGCAGCAGAAGAACGCCACGCGGGGCCCCAGGTTCCCCGCGAGCGCTCCGATCAGCGGCGCGCCGATCGGCGTCGAGCCGAGGAACACCGCTCCGTAGAGGGCCATGACGCGCCCGCGGGCCTGCGGCTTCGCCTCGAGCTGCAGCATCGTGTTCCCGGTGATCATGAAGCTCATCGCGAAGAACCCGACCGGGACCATCAGCGCGATCGCGACCGGGAGCGAGGGAGCGACCGCCACGAGCGCCATCACGACCCCGACGCCGGCGAGCGACATGCCCAGCCGCCGCATCGTGGGCGCGGCGCTCCGGTTGGCGGCGGTGATCGCACCGAAGAACGAGCCGATGCCCGCGGCGGCCGACAGCACACCGAACTCCGCCGGCCCCGACCCGAAGGTCCGCTCGGCGAGCAGCGGCACGAGCACCTGCCACTCGAAGACGAAGGCGAACACGACCGCCATCACGAGCAGCGGGCGCCGGAGCTCGTCGGTCGACCAGACGTAGCGGAGTCCGGCCATCAGGTGGCCGTGCTCCCGGGTCGTGCGCTGCTGTGCGTGCATCTCGCTCGGACGCATCGCCAGGAGCGCGAGGACGACTGCCGCGTACGAGATCCCGTCGAGCAGGAAGCAGATCGCCATCCCGACCGTCGCGATCAGCAGACCGGCGACGGCCGGGCCGATGATCCGGGCCCCGGTGAACGCCGCGCTGTTGAGGCTGACCGCGTTCGTCAGCTTCTCCTCGCCGACCATCTCGACGTAGAAGCTCTGCCGGGCGGGGTTGTCCAGCGACGTCACGATCCCGGACGCGAGCGACAGCGTGAAGACCATCCAGATCGCCACGACGTCGGTGAACACGAGCGTGGCGAGCGCCAAGGAGATCACCGCGGAGGCGCTCTGGGTCGCCGTGAGGATCCTCCGTTTGTCGAAGCGATCGGCCAGCACGCCGCCCCACGGGCCGAGGACCAGGACCGGCCCGAACGCGAGTGCCGAGTTGATCCCAAGGGCCGTCCCGCTGTGGGTCAAGGTGAGCACCAGCCACGAGGTGGCCGTGAAGGTCATCCAGGTTCCGATCGCCGAGACGAACTGCCCGCTCAGGAACAGCCGGAAGTTGCGAGACCCACGCGCCGCTCCCGAGATCCGCCGCCACGCGCCGAGGATCCGCGACCTCAACGGTCGCCCTCCGCAAGCCGGCCGAGGAGGATCGTCGCCTGCTCCAGCACCTCGCGTTCGTCGGGGGTCAGCTTCTTGACCCGCTTCGCGAGGAACTCGTCCGTCCGCCGGCGGGATCGCTGCAGGAGCTTCTGGCCCGCGGGGGTGATCCGGAGCCAGCTCACCCGGCCGTCGAGCGGGTCGGGCAAGCGCTCGATCAGCTCGCGGTCGAGCAGGGCCTGGATCGTCCGCGTCATCGTCGGCTTCTGCACGTGCTCGTGTGCGGCGAGCTGCCCGGCCGTGATCGGCCCGTGGGTCTCGATCGAGTGGAGCGCCGCATGGAGCGTCGGGGTGATGCCGGGGTCGGACTCCTGCCGCATCCGGCGGGCGAAGCGCCAGCCGGCCACGCGGAGCCGGGCCGCGAGCGCGGCCGGCTCCGCGCGGCCCGCGACGGCGACGGTCGGGTGTTCGTTCACGCCCTCGAGGATAGTACGCGACACTAATTAGTGTCACGTACGACCGCTCCGCGGCACGTCCGCCGCTAGCCTATGCGCGCAGAGAGGGGGCACGCATGTCGGAGGGCCGGCACGCGGGCGGGACCGACGCTCGCCGCCGCCGGAGGGCGATCATCGTCGCGGCGATCGCCGTCGGGCTCCTCGTGTTCGTGATCGGCTACGTGGTCGGGGCGAACGACGGCGAGACGGCCGCGTCGCCGTCGTCGAGCGCGACGACGGCGAGCGCTCCGAGCTCCTCGCCCTCCGGGAAGCCGACCTCGTCGCCGGAGCCTTCCGGCGACGAGCTCCCCGACGGCAGGTACTTCGTCCGCCTCACCGACCTCCAGGGCGGGGAGGAGGGACCGCACCTGATCCAGTACGACCTCGCCTACTACTACACCGGCGACGAGGCGAACACGGTTGCCGCCTCGCGCGGTGACGAGACGCCCGTCCCGAACGACGTCTACATCGTGAACGACAACCCGAAGCTGCGCCTCGCCGCCCTCGCGCAGGGCTTCACGGTGACCTACCTCCCGGAGGGGAGCGGGTTGACGGACCCCGTCCCGGCACCCCAAGACCGGTTCCTCGTCTGGCTCGACGAGACGGGGCAGACGGACTTCCAACCGATGGACACCACGTACTGGTGGATCACGATCGACGGCGGCGAGGTCACCACGATCGAGCAGCAGTACCAGCCCTAGGCGACGCCGATGCCGCGAGACTGGGATGCTGGCGCCTACGACCGCCTCCCGATCCCGATGACCGGATGGGGGATCGCGGTCGTCGGGTGGCTCGACCTCGCCGGCAACGAACGGGTGCTCGACGCCGGTTGCGGCACGGGGCAGGTGACGGAACGGCTCCTCGACAGGCTGCCGACCGGCACCGTCGTCGCGCTCGACAGCTCGCCGTCCATGATCGCTCGCGCTCGTGAGCGGCTCGGCGGCGCACGCGTGGCGTACCTCGTCCACGACCTCAGCGAACCGATCCCGATCGGGCAGGTCGACGCCGTGCTCTCCACGGCCACCTTCCACTGGATCCTCGATCACGACCGGCTCTTCGCGAACCTCGCAACCGTGCTCAAGCCCGGGGGGCAACTCGCCGCGCAGTGCGGCGGGGCCGGCAATACCGCGGAGCTGGGACGGGTCGTCCGCGACCTGGGGTACCGACTGGAAGAGGACAAGAACTTCGCGGGTCCCGATGAGACACACGAGCGGCTCGAGCGGGCGGGCTTCACGGACGTGGAGTGCTGGCTGCAACCGGAGCCCACGCCGATCCCGCGTGGCGACCTGGAGCTCTACCTGCGGACGATCTGCCTCGGCTCGGTCCTCCAACGCGTCCCCGCCGAGGCGCGGGACGGCTTCCTGGAACAAGCGGCAGATCGGCTCCCGCGCGGGATGATCGACTACGCGCGCCTGAACATCCGCGCTCGGCGCGGACCGTCCTAGATGAAGAGGGACACGGCGGCGTCGCGCATCTCCGCGATCGCGGTCGCGGCGCCGATCGGCTCCTCGAGCCCGTCGATCAGGTCGTCCCGCTTCAGCCCCAGGAGATCCATCGTCATCTGACAGGGGATCAGCCGGACGCCGAGGTCGCTCGCGAGCGCGATCAGCTCGTCGGGCTTCGCGACCTGGTGCTCGTCGGCCAGCTTCTTGAACATCGCGGGACCCGCGCCCGCGAAGTGGTAGCGCGACAGCTTCGCCTTCTGCGCCGACCCCGGGTTCATGACCGACATCATCTTCTGCATCCAGTTGTCGCCGGTGATCCGCACGTCCGGCTTCGCGATCGCGAACAGCCCCCAGAACGTGAAGAAGACGCTCGCCTCCATCCCGGAGGCCGCGGCGGTGGTCGCCAGGATCGTCGTGGGCCAGATCTGATCCAGGTTGCCGCCCCACGCGATGATCGTGAGCTTGTTCTTCTTCTTGATCTGCTTCTTCTGCTCCGCCTCGAGGGCCTCCACGCGCTGCAACAGGTCGCCCAGGGCCGCCGCCGGAGCCTCCGCCTCCGTGGTCGCCATCGTCACCCCACCTTCCGGATCACGTAGCGGAACGACCCGTCCTGCAGCGTTCCCACATCCAGGAGCTCGTTGCCACTGAGCTCTGCCCAGCTCGGGACGTCCGACTTCGACCCGGGATCGGTCGCCAGCAGTTCGAACAGGTCGCCCGGCCGCGCTTCCTTCAGCGCGCGTGCAAGGGCGACGAGGGGCCCGGGGCAGGACTGCCCCTTCGCATCGACGGTGCGGGTGATGACGTCCATCGGACGGAACCTCCAGGAATGGTGGGACGGGGGAAGGTGCTGGACGGCGGAGAGGGCTCTGCGCTGCCCGCCGTAGCGGGGTCAGCAGCAGCGATCGGGGATCATGGCCCCCACGGTGCCGGCTTCGCGCGTTCTGATCATTGCAGGTGCAACATCGTACCCGCGACCCTCGCACCACGCCACCCCCCGGGAGGACCGCGGACGCTAGGGGATGGGCGCCTCCGACAGACATCCGGCTTGCCTCCCGAGCAGCGAGAGGCCCTCGCGGTCGCCGGGTCCTAGGTCCGTCACGAGCCCGCCGGAAGGTTCCATCAGCTCCGCCTTCGATGGGACGTGGTCCAGTCCCATGATGTGCCCGAGCTCGTGCAGCATCGTCGGCCCTTGGTCTCCCGGCTCCGACCACCCGGGCGGGTTGGGATCGAGCTGGTTCACGGCGATCCACCCGCTCACGAATCGGTGCGGGTCGGTCGGAGCCGTCAGGGGCCGGGCCACCGCCGAGAAGTCGTGGCCGTTCCCCGAGAACGCGATATCCGTCTGGTCGGGCCTCACCCATGCGATCAGGATCGGCGCCCACCGTTGTCCATAGGTCTGCGGGTCGAAGGGCTGGCGGTCGCGGCGAGGGATCTCCGCGCTGAACCCGTCGTAGACGAAGGAGATTCGCGTCGCGGCCGAGATCTTCGCGATCGCCTGGTGCACGTCGTCCATGGAGCCGTCCGGCGCCGCGCCGGGGTCGATCACGTAGTGGATCGGCTCGCACGGGTTCCACCTGACCGGCTCGCCGCCGATCACCGCCAAGAATCGGTAGTCGTTCGACGAACCCCGCGGAGCGACGCTCCGCGAAACGTCGATCCCGCCGGCGATCGCCCCGATCACGAGCGTGCCCGCGACGAGCGTCGCGAGCATCGCGACCCCGCGGCGCCTCCGGCGCGCCGGCAGCGGCGTGAGGTCCTGGTGTTCCCAATCGGAGAGCGGAGCGCGATCGGGACGCGGCGGGAGGGGATCCATCTCGACCATCGTAGGAGCGTTCTCGGCTGGGTTCGGCTCTCCCTGGAGCCGGGCTATCGGACTCGGCCCCAGCGTTCCCGGGGCCGGTAGACCACCTCGGCGCGCGCCTTCAGCGAATCGCCGGTCACCGGTCCGAAGTGCCTCGAATCCGTCGAGGCAGGGCCGTCGCCTGCGACCCAGTACTCGTCGGCGGCGAGGATCCGCTCCCCCACCGGATCGCCGGGCACCGCGATCAGGCGCTTGACCATCTCGTAGCCGGGGCGGCCGGGATGCTCCACGACGACGACATCGCCGCGGCGGTACGACGGCGGCGTCACGACGATCACCCGATCACCGGGGAGCAACGACGGGGCCATCGACCCGCCTTCGATCGAGACACGCGAAGGTCGGTATCGGAGGAACGCCCACCCTGTCGCCGCGAGGACCGATACCACCCCGACCCACGCCGGAACCCTTCTCCGACCCCGGCGGTAGGATTCCCTTCCCGGTTGAGGATCCCGAGAAGAAGGAGGGTGTCCCATGCTCGACCGCATCCTCGCACCGCGCCGCGTCGTCCACGCGCACTGCGACCTCCCGTGCGGCGTCTATGACCCGGCCCAGGCACGCATCGAGGCCGAGTCGGTGAAGGCCTGCCAAGAGAAGTACCAGGGTTCGGACGACCCGATCTTCAAGGAGCGCGCGATCTCGATCAAGGAGCAGCGCGCCGAGCTCGTCAAGCATCACCTCTGGGTGCTGTGGACGGACTACTTCAAGCCCGAGCACACCGAGAAGTTCCCGAACCTCAACGACCTGTTCTGGAACGCGACCAAGCTGGCCGGGGAGTCCAAGAAGTCCGTGGACCCCGCGCAGGGGCAGAAGCTCCTCGACTCGGTCGACGAGGTCGCGAAGGTCTTCTGGGAGACCAAGTCGTAGCGGATCGCGTCCGACGTGCGCGGGCGGGCGGGGCCGTCGGTCCCCGCCCGCCCGCACGATGCGCCCCCCGGCGCACGTGCCACATCAGAACGAGACCGCCGGCCGGGGCGGGTCTGGCGGCGCCCCGGCCAGACCGGTCTCTGGCGCTACATCGGCATCAGACGCCTGGTTCGCGCACCGGCCGGAAGTCGGTTCGTGAGGACCGGAGGGCGTATCGCCGGGACCGACCAACGGCGTGCGGCCCAGGTCATCAGCTTCCCCGCCGCCCGGAGACCCGTGCGAGGGTGTGCGCGTGAAGGACATCGGGCTCGTCGGCGTTCCCTTCAGCGGCTCCTCGACGCTGTTCACGGCGGTCACCCACGCGGGCTCGCACGGCGGCCAGGCCAACCTCGCGGTGGTCCCCGTTCCCGATCCGCGGGTCGACGTGCTGACGGAGATCGAGCGATCGGCCAAGACCGTGTATGCGCAGGTCCGCTTCGTCGACGTCCCCGGCGGCGTCTCGAGCGCACAGGGGCTCGCGCGCCTGCGCGAAGTGGACGCGCTGGCCGTGGTGGTTCGGTGCTTCGGCCCGGACCCCTCGCCGGCCTCGGAGCTCGCCGAGGTCCGAACGGAGCTGCTGCTCGCCGACCTCGCGGTGATCGAGGGCGCGCTGCAGAAGGCGGAGAAGAAGTCGCGCGTGAATCCGGGTCCGGATGTCGACGCCCTCCGCTCGGCGAAGGAGGCGCTCGACTCGGAGGCGCCGCTCCGCGACGCCAAGCTCACCCTCGAGGACGCGTCGCTCCTCCGAGGCATCGGGCCGCTGACCCTGAAGCCGGAGATCGTCGTGGCGAACCTCGAGGAGGGAACCACCGTGCCCGGCGACCTCGGCGACGCGGTCGGCGTCTACGCCGCGATCGAGGCCGAGGTCGCCGAGATGGAGCCGGAAGAGGCTCGAGCGCTGCTCGAAGAGTTCGGTGTCCACGAGCCTGGACTGGAAACCGTGATCGCCGCGTGCTACCGCGCACTCGATCTGATCACGTTCCTCACGACCGGTGAGGACGAGACGCGCGCGTGGGAGGTGCGGCAGGGCGCGAAGGCGCCCGAAGCGGCCGGCGTGATCCACACGGACCTCGAGCGAGGGTTCATCCGGGCCGAGGTGATCGCCTACGACGCGCTCGTGGCCGCCGGTTCGATGGACGCGGCCAAGGCCGCCGGCAAGATCCGCGTTGAGGGCAAGGACTACCGCGTGCAGGAGGGAGACATCCTGCACGTGCGGTTCGCGGTCTAGCCGCTCGCTGACATCCTGAGATTGATCACCGTGGTCGTCTCGATCCGGGTGCCCGGTCGCGGATCCTGCGACGCCACGACGCCCGCCGTCTCTCCGGCCGGGTTCGCCACCGAGACCACGTCGAACCCCGCGTCGATCAGATGGCCAACCGCTTCGTGCTTGCCGAGACCGATCACGTCCGGCACGACCGCGGTTCCCGGCGGAGGCGGCCAGTCGGCAGGAGGGGTCCCGATCGTGATCCCGACGCTGAACCCGGCCTCGCCTTCTGGCCAGGTCCCTACGAGGGTGAGACGGAAGTATCCTGCGAAGCCTGGGAGCGGGGTACCTCCGGAGCCGAGGCTCAGCGGTATGGACTCGCCGGTCTCGTTCCCGTCGGCATCCACGACGAAGAGCCTTCCCTCGATGTCGTGGGCATCGCCGTCTACCTCGAGCTTCGTTCCAGGCTCGATCGACCCCTCGAAGCTCTGGACCGGGGAAGGCGACAGATCGACGCCCGGCCACTTCCCGTCCGTCGCTGAGAAGCGGTCGGATATGTCCTCCGTGCTCAGGGAGAGAGAGGGGATGGACCCGTCAGGCGGCGCATCGAGCGACGCCGTCAGAACGGCGGCTCCGGACGAAGGCGAGGTGATCAGCCGTTGGTCTCGGAAGGCTCCGGCAACCAAGACGGCAGCGGCCACGAACACCGCGACCCCCACGACCGCTGCGATGATGCGCCGACGTGGCTGCGCAGCAGGCGGCATCTCGTCGCCGTGAGGGCCCTCGCTGATCCTCGACGGAACCGACCGCGGCGCGGTCAGCGTCCCGAGCTTCGCGACCTCGCGCTCCCACCGCTCCGGCATCGTCAGTCGACCTCCTCGGCCCCGAGAAGTTCACGCAGTCGCGCCCGTCCTCGATGGAGATGGACTCGAACGGTCGGCGTCGCGATCCCCATCCGGCGGGCCACCTCGGCGACGTCGAGATCCAGGACGTGCCGGAGCACGATGGCCGCGCGCTGGTTCGCTGAGAGTCGGCGAAGAGCGTCCACGACGCCAACGAGCTCCGGTGGTGCAGCCGGCCTCTCGATCGAAGCACCGCGTCGACGATCACGGCGGAGCTCGTCGATCGCGACGCGGAACGCGACCCGGTAGATCCACGCGAGCGGGTCGCGGAGCGCATCACGCTGGGCGACCGCCCGGGCGAACGCCTCCGCCGTGGCCTCCTCGGCAACGTCGGACCGGCCGCCGGTGAAGGCGTAGAGCGTCCGGTACACGCCATCTCCTTCCGAACGGAACAGCGCGTCCAGATCGACCGGCAGCGACCCGGCCCGCTCGGATCCGTCTTCGATCAGCTCGTCTGCCACCGCCCGGATCATCATCCCCGCTTCGGTCGATGTGACGTTGATAGACGGAGGAAGAGGCCGGATCGTTTACATCGAGGTATCACGCCTATGAACACCAGCTTTCGCTGGCGGTCGTGAACGAGGAACCCTATACTGCGCCGATGGCCGAAGGGTACCGGATCGGTGAGGCCGCGAAGCTCCTCGGCGTCCGTGTGGAGACGCTTCGCCGCTGGGAACGCGACGGGAAGCTCCGGACGCAGCGCAGCACCGGCGGGCAGCGGGTGGTTCCGGCCGATGAGGTCGGCCGGCTCCTGACCGAGCGGCGGGCGACCGCGGCGGCTCCGGCCCACACGAGCCGGCGCAACGCGTTCCCGGGCGTCATCACGAAGGTGACGAGGGACAAGGTCTCCGCGCTCGTCGAGATCCAGGCGGGACCGCACCGTGTCGTGTCGCTCATCACCAGGGAAGCCGCCGATGAGCTGGGCCTGAAGCCCGGGATGGAGGCGGTCGCGACCGTCAAGGCGACGAGCGTGATGGTGGAGGTGCCGTGAGGGGGGGACGGATCGTTCGGTGCGTCCCGGCGATGCTCGCGCTGGCGTCGGTCGCGGCCGCGTGCTCGAGCTCGTCGTCCACCGGATCCACGACCCAGCTGACCGTCTTCGCGGCGTCGTCGTTGACGAAGGCGTTCACCCAGATCGGGCAGGACTTCCACACTTTGGATCCCGCCGTGACCGTCACGTTCAACTTCGGGTCGTCGACGGATCTCGCATCGCAGATCCAGAGCGAGGGAACGGCGGACGTGTTCGCCTCGGCGAGCGGGACCGCGATGGACACGGCCGCGAGCGATCCCGGCGTCACCGACCGCACGAACTTCGCCACGAACCAGCTCGTGATCATCACCCCGCCGGACGACCCGGCCGGGGTCGGGTCGATCCAGGACCTCGCGAAGCCCGGCGTGAAGCTCGTGCTCGGCGCGGAAGGCGTGCCGGTCGGGGACTACGCGCGGCAGGCGCTCGACGACGCGGGGATCTCCGAGCCGGCGCTCGCGAACGTCGTGTCGAACGAGGACGACGACGCGAGCGTCGTCGCCAAGATCACGAGCGGGGAGGCCGACGCGGCGATCGTGTACACGTCGGACGTCGCCGCGGCCGACGACACGGTCCGTTCGGTCCAGATCCCCGAGGCCGTGAACGTGGTGGCCACGTACCCGATCGCCGCGGTCACCGGGGGGGCCCATCCCGATCAGGCCACATCGTTCGTCGACTACGTCGCCGGGGCGGAAGGGCAGGCGGTCCTGGAGCAGTACGGGTTCGGACCGCCGAGCGGCTGACCGATGCGGACGCGACTTCCCCTCCCGATCGTGGCGCTCGCGGCGGCCGGCGCGGCGTTCGTCGTCGTCCCGGTCCTGGCGCTCTTCGTCCGGGCGCCGTGGGGGCGACTCATCGAGACGCTCCGAGGCGTCGGCGCCTCGACGGCGCTCCGGCTCTCGATCGAGGTCTCGCTGGGTGCCACCGCGATCTCGCTCCTGGTGGGCGTCCCGCTCGCGTGGGCGCTCGCTCGTGGCACGTTCCCCGGGCGGAGCGTGCTCCGTGCCCTCGTGGTGCTCCCGATCGTGCTCCCGCCCGTCGTCGGCGGCGTCGCGCTCTTGGTGGCGCTCGGTCGGGGAGGGGTGGTCGGCAGGTGGCTCTACGAGGCGTTCGGCGTGCAGCTCACCTTCACGACGGCCGGCGCGGTCATCGCGACGACCTTCGTCTCGATGCCGCTCGTCGTGCTCGCCACCGAGTCGGGCCTGCGCGGGCTCGACCGACGCTACGAGCGTGCGGCGGCCGCGATGGGCGGGTCGCCGTGGTACGTGTTCCGACGGGTCACGCTGCCGATGGTCGGGCCGCAGGTTGCCGCGGGAGCGGTTCTGACCTGGGCGCGGGCGCTCGGTGAGTTCGGCGCCACGATCACGTTCGCCGGGAACCTCGCCGGCCGCACGCAGACGATGCCGCTCGCGGTGTTCGAAGCTCGTCAGGTGGACCCGGGCGGCGCGATCCTGTTGTCGTTGATCCTCGTCGTGGTCTCGGTCGGGGTGCTCGTCGCGCTGGGCGGCCGCCTGACGGGCCTCCGCTGAGGGAACGATGTCGCTTCGGGTGGATCTGTCCGTCACGCGCGGCGAGCGAACGATCGAGGCGGCGTTCGATGCGGCGGCGAACGAGACCGTCGCGGTCCTCGGACCGAACGGGGCGGGGAAGACCACGATCGTCGAAGCCGTCGCCGGGCTCGTGCCGGAGGCACGGGGCCGAGTGACGCTCGACGGCGAACCGATCGACGGCCTTCCTCCCGAGCGCCGGCCGATCGGGATCGCCTTCCAGGACGGGGTGCTCTTCCCGCACCTCACGGTGCTCGAGAACGTCGCGTTCCCGGGGCGCGCGCGCGG